>JABFXX010000267.1 GCA_013368795.1 Kofleriaceae bacterium | reverse complement strand
GTATTGAGGCAGCTCGCACCATTCTCGGTCCACTTCGCTTCGAGCTCGGAGGGGGGGCCGAAGTTCATCCAGTCGTGGTCGTCCGAGTAGTTCAACGGCTGCCCGCCGATCGTGTACGGCGTGCCATCACCGCAGTAGTCGGCGCTCAGCATCTTGAGCATGGTCGTACGCTCCGCCGTCGTCGTGACAAAACCGGCCCGCTCGGCGACCTCGGTATGTCCCATCAGATGCAGCTTCGCGAGGATGGAACCCGCGCAACCGAAGTTGATGATGTTGTTGTTCACCTGTGGCGCGACGGTCTTGGTCACCGAATCGATGTCGTCGCCCTCGAACAGCAGCGTGTGCGACGAGATCATGCCCATCGGATCTTGCACATCCGTGACCGTGCACAGGTTTATGAAGTTCTCGTTGTTGAGCGACCACGCGAGCTCGTACGTGTCGACCGTGAACGGCACGCCGTTCTTCTTTGCCCATGACTGCATACGCGAGACACCGGCGATCTTCAGGTAGTAGCTGAACACGCCGTTCACCGTGATGTACATGCGGGCGCCGATGAGGCCCGTCGACTGGAGGAGCGGCGGATTCGCATTCGGGTTCGTGCCCGTGATGCGGCCGTTGTCGACGTGGAGCTGATACACGGCGCCGCTCTTGACCATGAGCCCGCCGTAGATCGCGTAGCCGTCGGCGTTCGGCGTTCCGTCTTTCGGAATCCGGTAGAAGCCGTACTGGTCGAAGTGCGGCGAGTTCGTCCCGCAGCCGAAGTCGTCGCACGGCTGAGGCGACGCGAACTGTTCGGTCGTCGCGAGGTTCACTTCATCGAGATCGACGGCACAACCAGAGATCAGAGCAGTAGCGGCCAGCGCAAGAGTTCTCATGGGTGACCCGATAGAGCCCGGACCCGCGGCCCTATTTCAAACTTTCTTCCCGAGCCTCAAACCCTGGACCCACCTGTCCATGGTTTCGAGGTCTTGGAGGACCTCGGAGGGAGCTGATTCTTCGATCTGGTCGCGCAAAGCCTTCCTCGCCCGGTGCAGCCGGGTGCGGATGGTCGCGGCGGGGGCGTCGAAGATCTGCGCTAACCCCGCGATGTCCATGTCTTCCCAGTAATGGAGCTCGAGCAGGGTCTGCTGGTCGACCGGAAGCTGGCGGAGCGCCTCGATCAGCTGCTTGTGCTCCTGGTTGCGGGCGATCTTGGTGCCGGGGGTCGAGATGAGCTGGGCGATCGAGGACAGCTCGAAGTCGAGCTTGTCGTCCTTGCGCTGCCGTCGGCGGAGCAGGTGATGCAGCTCGTTGCGCGCGATCGTGAACAGGTACGTGCGGAAGCTCGCGTCCTTGCGGAACTGATCCTTGGCGCGAACACACGCGAGGAACGTCGATTGCGTCAGCTCGTCGGCCTCGGCCTCGCACTTCGTCTCGAAGAAGCCGTAGATCGAATCGAAATGGCGCGCGAACAGTTGCTGTCCAGCCTCCCCATCACCAGCGCGCCAGCGGTCCAGTAACGTCAGGTCGTCGAGAGCCGTCACCTCCGCCAAGCGTACACCGGCTGCTTCGCGGGCCGCGAAGTGGTGCCGGCGTTTTGGCTCAGCGAACCTGGCTACCGCCACCACCGGTCGCCCCCTGGATCATGGACTGCCATGCGCTCTCGACCGCGGCGTCCTTCGCGCCCTCCTCGTTGAGGTGCTTGATCGCGCTGGTGAAGTTGCCCGATGTCGTGCGCAGCTCGTTGGCCTTGGCGGCGAGGTCGGCGGATGGATTCATGTACGGATGGTCTTGCGGGAGCCACACGTGCTCCTTGTTGCCAAAGCCGTCGTCGACCCAGACGCCGGCGCCGCCGCCGAGCACCTCGTCGACGATCTTCGGCGCGTTCTGGAGGTTCGGGCATTGCGAGACCATCGACGCGAACGCGTCGCGCGAGGCACCGCGGCCTTGCAGGGCGGCCGAGAGGGCGAGGATGCCCTCCATGCTGACGGTCTCGCCTTCACCGGGAGTCGCGCCCTTGAAGATCGACTTCTCCCCCGGCTTGAGCGACTTCTGGTCGTAGTCGCGACCGAGCTGCTGCATCTTGGCCATGTAGGCCTGCTTCTCGTTGGCCATCTCGATCGAGCACTTCTTGAAGCTCGCCTCGGCGGCGGAGAGGTCGCTCTTGAAGCCGGCGGCGTCGAACGCGTCGATGTTGACCGAGAGGCCCTGGATCTGTGAGTTGAGCTTCGAGACGCTCGCGTTGATAGCGTCGATCTTCGGCTGATAGAACGCCCACTGGAGGATCTCCTCGGTCGTGTCCTTCTTGCCGGTGATCTCGTTGTAGCCCTTCTCGTACGCCTTCGCCGTCGTCGAGACCATGTTGTAGACCGAGCTTGCCTTCGACAGGCTCGTCACGAGGCCGGCGGTCTCCTTGAGCAGATCGGCGACGAGCTTGATCTCGGCCTGAACCTTGGCGAGCTCGTCCTTCTTGTCCTGGAGCTCCTTCTCTTTCACCTTCTGCTCGAGCTTTGCCTGATGGCTCGCGAGCTTGTTGCGCGCACCGGAGACCTTCGCGATCGCCTCGGTGATACCGAGGCCGGCGGCCTTGACCGACGCAGCGCTGATCTTGTTCTGGCTCGCGGCGAGCGCGGCGAGCTGGCGGCCCTTCTCGGAGCCTGACTTCATCTCGTCGCCCATCTTCTGCACGGCGGGGCGGTAGGCCTCGGGCGTGCCGATGTTGAGCTGCGCCGCCTTCGCGATCGTCGACGCGGCGGCCGCTGATTCGATCCAGCTCATGTAGAGCGGCTTCGCCATCGACATCTCCTCGGCGAGACGCTGCAGCTTGCTGAGCGCGCCGTTCTGCTTCGCGTTCGCGACGACGGGATCGCTCGACTTGACCTCGCCCTTGCTGTCCTGGACGTCCTCGTAGTTGTACTGCGTGTCGCGATTGGCAGCCGCCGGGCGGTCATCCGACTCGATGTGCTCTTGCAGCGACTTGACCTGGGGCAGCTCCTCTTCGGCCTCGTCGCGCAGCACCTTGCGCGCGAGCGAGGTGTTCGGCGTGACGGTGGCGCGCTGGCCAGCGAGCATCGCGTCGGCTGCGCGATCGGCCTCGAGCTCGGCGCCGTCGGCGGAGGTGGAGACCTCGAGCTTGTTCTGCCGGGTCGGCGAGCCGCCGCGTTGCTGCGCGGTGTGCGCGACCTCGTGCGCGAGCAGGTGCTGGCCGGAGCTGCTCGACGGGTCGTAGTAGCTCGCGCCGAAGTGGATGTCCTGGCCGATGGTGTACGCCTTCGCACCGACGGCGTTGGCGGCGTCCTGCGATTCCTGCCCCGTGTGAATGCGGACGTCGGAGAGATCGGCGCCGAGCGACGACTCGAACTGCGTGCGCAGATCCGACGGCAGCGCTGAGCCGGTCGTCGCCGACGCGCGGTCGACGAAATCTGCCGCATCGTGACGCACGTTGTTGTCGTCGCGCTCGGCCTTGCGCATGAGGATCCCTGACGGAACCGAGTCAGTCGGCGCGGCCAGGCCGGCAGTCGCGCTCGCGCGGCCCGGCGCCTGGTAGTCGTCGAGGGCTCGCGAGGACCGAGCCTGCTGGCGTACGTGATCTCGTTCGTGCGTCATCGAACCCCTCCTTGGGGCAAATCAGGGAGTCTCACTCGAGTGCGCCGCTCGCCGACAGCTTGCCGAGCTCGGCGTACTCGAGCGCGACGGCGCGTTCGAGGTGATGCTGTGCGATCGCGCTGTCGTCTTGCGCGGCGAGGAATGCGGCCCGCAGGCACGCGTTGCGGATGTAGCCGCCCGAGAGCTGGTACTTGTGCGCGAGCCGGTCGAGCTCGAGCGGTCCTGCGATCGGCAGCGTCGGCGGTAGGTGCGCACGCCACAGCTCGACGCGCGTTTCCTCGTCGGGAAACGGGAACGACAGCCGGAACGACATGCGGCGCTTGAACGCCGGGTCGATCGCGCTCGACGCGTTCGTCGTCAGGATCGCGATGCCCTCGAACGAATCGAGGCGCTGGAGCAGGTAGTTCACCTCGAGGTTCGCGTAACGATCGTTGCTCGAGCGCACCTCGGTACGCTTCGCGAACAGCGAGTCCGCCTCGTCGAACAGCAGCACGACCTGGCCATCCTCGGCCGCATCGAAGATCGCGGCGAGATTGCGTTCGGTCTCGCCGATCCACTTCGACATCAGCTTGGACAGCTCGACCTGATAGAGGTCGAGGCCGAGCTCGCGCGCGATCACGCCGGCGACGAGCGTCTTGCCGGTTCCCGGCGGCCCGGAGAACAGCGCGGTGAGGCCGCGCGACGTCGCCATCTGCTTGTCCATGCCCCACGTCTCGAACACGGTGCGGCGATGGCGAACGCGCGCGACGAGCTCGCGCAGGCTGTCGCCGATGTCGGCGGGCAGGACGAGCGAGTCCCACGTGCCGAGCCGCTCGACCCGGCGAGCGTGCGCACCGAGCCGCGCGTCGCGGGTCTGGCGGATGTAGGCGTCGAGCGCCGCGGTGCAATCGGCATCGCGCGCAATGCCCGCGGCGGCCGACGCCGAGATCGCGCGACGGATCGTGCCCGGACCGATCCGATAGCGCGCGCCAAGTGCTGCGGCGTCCGCGCGGAGTCCGGCATCGCCGAGCGTGTCGGTCCACAGATCGAGACGCGCAGACTCGGCGAGCACGGGCAGATCGATCGCGACATGGCCGGGATCGAACGGCGGTGTTCCGTCGGCCGGCAGCACGACCGCGATCGGCCCCGGATGTGCGCGCATCACGTCGGCGAGCGCATCGGCAGACTCGTGCTCGACGGCGCCGAGCGTTTCGAGCCCGACGACACACGGCAGGAGGCCCGCCAGCATCGCGCGCCGGAGCGCACCGCGGATCGCGTACGCTCGATCCCGCTCGCCGCGAGGGAGCACGCTCACGTCGATGATCCCGAGCGGTCGCCCAGCCTCGGCGGCCAACGCTGCGAGGAGGGTGCGCCGGCCCGAACCAGCACGGCCGCGTATCGAGATGCGCGCGAGACCCGAAGTCCGCCCGAGCGACGACAGCGCATCACCGATCACGCCGGGCGTGACCACTAGCTCCTCGAGTGCGCGATCGGAGCCGCGTGCGACGACGCCGGTCCCGAGGTCGGGCCGCTCGCGGCGCAGACGCGCGAGCACGATCGGATCGACGGTGAGCGCCCCGAACGGCCGCGGGCGGGTCGTGTCGACCGCGACCACGCCGAGCCGGACCAGCGGCGCGTGTGGCTCGAGCTCGACGGCGATATCGTGCCGCGACGCTCGCGGACCGATGACCTGCTGCACGAGCGCCTCGTCGACGAGCGCGCGCCCGGGGTCGTTCGCGAGGATCCCGTACAGCCGCGCGGCATTTGCCCACAACCCGGGCGCCGCAACGACCATCAGAATATCGAGCGCCAGCGGCGACAGGCCGAGCTCGAGCGCCAGTGCGCCAAGCGGCATGTGCGGACTGCGTGGATCGACCTTGCCATCGCACTCGGCCTCGTACGCCTCCAGGTGCTGTCGTGCGGCCGCCACATGGGCGCTGGCAAAGCCGCGGTTCATCCCGAGCAGCGCAGCGACCTCGTGCTCGAACGGATGCTTGCCTTCGTTGCCATATCCGATGCGGCGCGAGTCCCACGCCTCGGTGATCGCGCGCAGCGTCCATAGCGCGACCGCTCGCGTCTCCTGGTCGATGGCAGCAAGCGCGGTCGCACGGTCGACCTGCGACGTGATCTCGACCGGCGCGAGCGCTCGGAGATCGAATGGACGCCTCAGTCCGCCTGTCGGTTCGCGGGAGGTGTGTCCGTTGCTCGGTTGGGTGATACCCGATTCGGGGGAGCTGACACCTGGTCGGGTGACGCCCGTTTCGGGGGAGCCGTGTCCGTTGGTCGGTTGGGTGACACCCGTTTGAGATGTGTTCCGTCCGCTGGTCGGTTGGGTGACACCCGTTTTTGGGGAGGCGTGTCCGCTGGTCGGTTGGGTGACACCCGTTTTTGGGGAGGCGTGTCCGCTGGTCGGTTGGGTGACACCCGTTTTCGGGGTGTCGTGTTCGATGGTCGGTTCCGTGCTGCGAGCGCGATCGATGTCCGGTTCGTCCGCGGGGTGGTCGAGCGACGACGTGATCGACGCGCGAGGCGGATGAGCGGCGAGTGCTGCCCGGAGATCGAGAACCTCGATGGTCGTGCCCGGATCGCGGAGTGCGATGCGCGTGCCGTCGGGATCGAGCGCGAAGTCGGCGACGTCGAGCGGGGCGTCGAGCTCTCCGACGACCCGGCCACTGCGGAGGTCGAGGATCCCGACACGGCGAGGCTCGACAACGATGCCAACGAGTCCGGCTCGTGCAGCGACGCGGAGGGCACCGGTCGCGATCTGCTTGCGCAGCGCGAGTCGCGCGTTGGAGAGGCCGATCGTGACGAGCTCGCGCACACCCGAGCGGTCGACGAGAAGGGCGACCGAGCTGTTGTCGAGCACGATCGAAGCTGCGAGCACGCGCGCGCCGACCTGGAGCTCGCACGTCAGGCCCGACGGTGCGACGACCGTATGGCCGGAGATCGTGACGTATCTCCGCGCGGTCAGCGGGATCGCGTGATCGCCCGGCGATGCGGCCTCGATTCGGAGCTCGCCGTTTTCCTCGCGGATCGCGAGCGAGGGTCTCGATGTCCACACGGCCGCGGGAACCCCGACGGGCGCGGCGACCAACATCGCATCGTCATCCGCGATGCCGGTCGCCGGCCCCACCTTCACGCCCGCGAGCCCGAACCGCGATAGCGACGCCCCTGGTCCGTGCACGACCCAGATCTGATCGACGAAGCCCGCAATGGCGCGTGTGTCTCGGACCGCGATGGTGTCGACGGCGCTCGAGCGCGTGTCGATCACCGTGACCGCCTCGCGACTGGCGGCGAGCAAGCGCCGGCCATCACGGGTGAACGAGAACGTCGGCGAGACGAACGCAGCCTTCACATCCGGGATAGAGCCCGATGGCAGCATGGCGTTTCACGCTTCTGCGATCGACCGCATCGATTCGCCGCGAGCCTTGCGATCTCCAGAGATTGCACCGAGCCGGCGCCACGACTGCGCGATGTGGGAGCAGTTGATGCCGCAGCGGATGATCTGGCCGGTCGTCAAATCGAGGATCGTCGACGCGAGCCTCTGAGCGCTCGTAAAGCGGGTCGGTCCGCGGTCGAGCACGAGGTCGACGCCACGCACGATCGAGTCCGGAACATCGGCGACCACGTAGTTGTTGCCGCTGCCCGGGAGATTGGCCGACGAGCCGACGACGAGCATGCCGTCGACGCGCGCGAGCTCGGCCAGACGCTCGAGCAGTGGCCCCGCGGAGTAGAACAGCGCGATCGTGCCCGCGCTCGTCGTCTGCTCGCGCACGAACGGCGGCTGAAGCGAACGCAGTCGCGAGCCTTCGGCGACCTTGGTGACGATCGCGAGCGGCGACGTGTAGGTGATCGCATCGATCCACTCGACGATCGCCTGCGGCAGGGGCGCAGCGATGCGCTCGGTGATCGCCGTCGTCGTTACCGTGACGCAGGGCCTCGCTGCCGGTTGGCCCTTCAGCTCGTAGATGCGGCGGACCGCGGGTTCCTTGATCGCGACAAGGCCGTAGCCGACATCGGTCGGAACGAGCGCGAGCCCACCATCTCGCAGGGTTGCGTAAACCTTCTGAACATCCGAATCGAGCGCCATGCCAGGGTAGAGCCCGGCCGCGTTCGAGCGTTTCGCTCGTCGTCGAGGCGCATGCGGGACGCCCGCGGCTGGCGTCGTCCCGTCGTGAACATCGGCTGCCTCACGTCGGGAAGACCGGCGGGTTGAGCCGCGCGAAGCCCTCCTGCCGGTAGTACGGCGAGTACGGGTACGGCGGCGCCTCGGAGCTCGCTGCGTCGAGCTTCGCGATCTGCTCACGGGTCAGCGACCATCCGACTGCGCCGAGGTTGTCTCGGAGCTGCGCCTCGTTGCGCGCGCCGATGATGACACTCGAGACGGTCGGTCGCGTCGTGAGCCAGTTGAGCGCGATTTGCGGGATCGACTTGCCCGTCTCCTTGGCTACTTCGTCGAGCGCGTCCACCACGCTGAACAGGTGCTCGTCCTCGACGGCAGGGCCGAGCTCGGCGGTCTGATGCAGTCGGCTCACCGCCGGGAGCGGTTGCCCGCGTCGCACCTTCCCGGTGAGGCGGCCCCAGCCGAGCGGGCTCCAGATGACCGCGCCGACGCCCTGGTCGAGGCCGAGCGGCATGAGCTCCCACTCGTAGTCGCGCCCGACGAGCGAGTAGTACACCTGATTCGCGACATAGCGCGGGTAGCCGTAGCGATCGGCGAGCGCGAGCGACTTCATCAACTGCCAGCCGGAGAAGTTCGAGACGCCGACGTAGCGGACCTTCCCCTGGCGCACGAGGTCGTCGAGTGTCGAGAGCACCTCCTCGATCGGCGTCTTGGCGTCGTATGCGTGGAGCTGCAGGAGATCGACGTAATCGGTGTCGAGCCTGCGCAGCGCGTCGTTGCACGCTCGAATCAGCCGCGAGCGCGACGAGCCCGCGTCGAAGGGACCGTCTCCCATCGGCAGCGACGTCTTCGTGGAGATCAGCACGCGGTCGCGGCGCCCCTTCAGCGCCGCGCCGAGCACCTCCTCCGAGGCGCCATTCGAGTACACGTCGGCCGAATCGAACATCGTCACGCCTGCCTCGAGACAGATGTCGATAAGCCGTCGCGCCTCGCGTGCGTTGGTGTCACCCCACGCGCTGAAGAGCGGTCCCTGGCCGCCGAAGGTGCCTGCCCCGAAGCTCAGGACGGGCACCTGAAGTCCAGACGCGCCAAGTCGTCGATAGTCCATCGTCATTCTCCCTGCTTGCAAACAACGGGCGGAATGCCCGTCGAGGAATCACGCGCTCCTGGTCGAGAGATTCGACGAACGGGATGATGGGGAGCGGCAGCCATGCGCCTTGTATGTGCCGCTCGACGCTCGTGATCTAGACTACGCGCTGGACAATCACTTGTGAGATGAAGTCACAAATGGCGCGTATGGAGATGAACCGCTCGGGAGACATGGAGGTCTTTGTTCGTGTCGTCGAACTGCGGAGCTTCTCCGGCGCAGCACGCGCGTTTCGCATGACACCGTCGGCGGTCAGCAAGCTGGTCGGACGGCTCGAGGCACGGCTCGGCGTGCGGCTCGTCAATCGCTCCACGCGGAAGGTGCAGCTGACGCCGGAAGGCGCCCTCTTCTTCGAGCGTAGCGTTCGTATCCTCGAGGAGATGGACGCTGCCGAACGCGAGGTCGCTCCCGGTGTGGCCCCGCGCGGCCGCCTACGCGTGAACGTCAACGTCCCGTTCGGATTGCACTGCATGCTGCCCCTCGTCCCCAGGTTTCTGGAGCGCTACCCGCACATCACGATCGATGTGGCGCTCACCGATGCCGTCGTCGATCTGTTCGATGCGCGCGCGGATATCGCGATCCGCACGGGGCCCCTGCGCGAGTCACGGCTCGTGGCCCGAAAGCTCGGCGAGAGTCGAATGGTCGTCGTCGCCTCGAAGGCGTACCTCAAGCGGCACGGCAAGCCGCGCGGGCCCGCCGACCTGGCGACGCACAACTGCCTGGGCTTCTGCTTCACCCGTCAAACGAAGGGATGGCCATTCCTCGACGCCTCGAACGGCAAGGTGACGATCACGCCCGCCGGGAATACGCTCGTCAGCGACGGGGAGGCGATGCGGCATCTCGCGCTCGCCGGCCACGGCGTCGCGCGGCTCGCGGAGTTTCATGTTGGACCGGACCTCAAAGCGGGGCGGCTGGTGCCACTGCTCGAGTCGTTCAATCCCGGGGACACGGAGGCCGTGCATGCCGTGTTCGTCGGCCAGGCTGGCAAGATGGCCGCGCGCGTACGTGCCTTCCTCGACTACCTCAGCGAGAACATCCGCTTCGCTTCGACGTGAGATGCGGACGTCGTCGGCTCGAGGTTACGCGACCTAGCCGTCGAGGCGCTTCGCGCCGACCGCGCTGACGGCCTCGCGGAACACGCGGCCGCGATGACCGAAGTTCTGGAACATGTCGTAGCTCGCGCACGCGGGGGACAGGACGACCGCGTCGCCGGCGACGCACAGATCGGTCGCGCGCTTGACCGCGTCGTGCATGTCGCCGGCATCGATCACCGGATAGGTGACGCCGTGCTGCGCGGCGGCCTCGCGGATCAACGGGCCGGCCTTGCCGATGAGGACGATGCCCTTGCACACACCGTCGAGCGCCTCGAGCATGGGCTCGTACGAGCCGCCCTTGTCGACGCCGCCGGCGATCAGGACGAGCGGGCGAGGGAAGCCGCGCACGGAGGCGGCGACCGAGGCGACGTTCGTGCCCTTGCTGTCGTCGTAGTAGTAGATGTTGTCGCGATCGCCGACGAGCTCCATGCGATGGGGCAGCGGGCGATAGGCACGCGCGCCTGCACGGACGGCGTCGGGAGGGAGCCCGAGCGTGCGCGTCGCGAGATACGCGCACATCGCGTTCTCCATGTTGTGGTTGCCGACGATGACGAGGTCGTCCTTGCGGTAGCGCTCCTCGTCGGGGAGGCGGAGCACGATGTCGTCACCGTCGAGGAATGCGCCACGCTCGGCGGTGGCGCCCTTTCGCGAGTCGAACGTGTAGAGCTGGCTCTTGATGCCGGCCGTCTCCTTCATCGTCCACGGATCGGCGGCGTTGGCGATCGCGACGTCGCCGGGAGACTGCCAGTCCCAGATCCGGCCCTTCATCTCGGCGTAGCGCTCCATCGTGCCGAAGCGATCGAGGTGATCTTCGGTGATGTTCGTGAGCACGCCGGCGTTGGCCGCGAAGCTCGTGCAGTTCTCGAGCATGAACGCGGCGACCTCGGCGACGATCCAGCCGCCGGAGGCGTTCGCGGGGTGATCGACCGCGTCGATCAGCGGCATGTTGCCGAGGTTGCCGCCGCAGAACGTCGGCCGGCCGCTCATCTCGCACAGCTTGCCGGTGAGCGCCGTCGTCGTGGACTTGCCGTTGGTGCCGGTGATCGCGATGAGGGTCGCGCCCGGATCGAGGAAGCGGAACGCGAGCTCGATCTCGGCGATGACCTCGACGCCGGCGGCGCGCGCGGCGGTCATCTCCGGCAGCGTGGGCACGCCCGGCGACATCACGACGAGGTCGGCGGTCGTGAACGTCTCCATCGAGTGGCCGCCGAGCTCCCACGTGACGGGCACGCCGTCGAGCAGCTTCATCTGCTCTGCGAGCTTGTCGGCCGGCTTGCCGTCGGTGACGACGACGCGAGCGCCGCGACGCACGCAGAACTTCGCGACGGCGACGCCGGTCAGCGCGAGGCCGACGACGACGACCTTCTTGCCCTCGAGGTTCATCATGATCAGCGCATCTTCAGCGTGCCGAGCGCGAGCAGCGCGAGCAACGCGGACACCAGCCAGAACCGGACGATGATCTTCGGCTCGTCCCAGCCCAGCTTCTCGTAGTGATGGTGGATCGGCGCCATCCTGAACACGCGCTTGCCGACGACCTTGCCGTCGCTCCCGACGCGCTTGGTCGCCTTGAACACGCTGGTCTGGATGATCACCGACAGCGCCTCGACGACGAACAGGCCGCCGACGATCAGGAGCACGAGCTCGTTCTTCGTCAGCACTGCGAGCATGCCGATCGCGGCGCCGATGCCGAGCGAGCCGACGTCGCCCATGAACACCTGCGCGGGGTACGCGTTGTACCAGAGGAAGCCGATGCCGCTGCCGAACAACGCGGCGGCGAACACCGCGAGCTCCTCGGTGCCGTCGATGTGTGCGACGTGGAGGTACTGCGCGATCGTGACCGGGCCTTGCGTGCTCAGGATCGTCGTCGGGACGCCCGCGATGTACGCGAGAATCAGGAACACGCCCGCATTCATGATCGACGGGCCGATCGCGAGACCGTCCAGACCGTCGGTGAGGTTGACCGCGTTCGCGGTACCGACGACGACGAACGCGCCGAACACCGCGTACGCCCACGCCGGGATCACGAGGCCCTGCTCGTAGAAGTTCGTGAACGGCAGCTGGATGTGCAGCCGCACGTCCTCGCTCATCGTCGTCGAGAAGAACAGATATGCCATCGCGCCGCCGGTGATCGCGAACTCGAGCGCGAGCCGCAGCTTTCCGGAGATGCCCTTCTTGTTCTTCTTCGCGACCTTCTCGTAGTCGTCGGCAAAGCCGATCGCGCCGAACGCGATCGTGACCGAGAGCGCGAGCCACACGAACGTGCTGTGCAGATCGCACCAGAGCAGCGTCGAGACCGCGACGCAGAACAGGATCAGCGAGCCGCCCATCGTCGGCGTGCCCGCCTTCTTCTTGTGCGTCGCCGGGCCGTCCTCGCGGATCGTCTCGCCGATCTGACGCGCCTTGAGGCGCTCGATGAACCACGGCCCGATCAGGAACGACAGGAGCAGCGCGGTGATCGCAGCGCACAGGATGCGCGTCGATGGGTAGCGGAAGACGCGGACGAATCCGACGTCGCTGGAGAGAGCCCTGAACAGATGGAACAGCACTAGGGCGTACGCTCCTTCATCGCGTCGAGCACGCGCTCGAGCTTCATGCCGCGCGATGCCTTGAGCAGGATCCAGCCGCCGGCCTTCTCGGTGCGCGCGAGTGCGCGCTCCGCAGCCTCGGCGGGAGACGAGACATGTTCGGCGTCGGCGCCGGCCGTCTCGACGACGTGCTTTGCCTGCTCGCCGATCGCGACGACGCCGATGCCGAGCTCCTTCGCGAGCGTGCCGACATCGCGGTGCGCGGCCGGCGCGTGGTCGCCGAGCTCGAGCATGTCGCCGACGACCGCGATCGCGGGGAGGCCGTGCGCGCGCTCGGCGAGCGTGCGCAGCGCGGCGGCCATCGACGCGGGGTTCGCGTTGTAGCAGTCGACGATCACCTTGCGTCCGCCGAGCTCGACGATCTCGCCGCGCATCGCGGGCGGGCGGGCACGGGCGAGACCGGCGAGCGCTTGATCGACGGAGGCACCGGCGGCGTGTGCGGCGGCGAGCGCGGCACACGCGTCGATCGCGGCGTGCTTGCCGACGAGCTGGAGCTGCAGCGTGCGCAGCTCGCCGAACGCGTCGATCTCGACGATGCCGCCGGCGTCGGTCGGCGTGTACTTCACGAGTCGCACGTCGGCGCCTTCGACTTCGCCGAACGTGACGTGCCGCGCGGCGGGCGCGTGGAGGCGAGACCAGTGCTCGAGCCGCAGGTCATCGAACGGACGCACGACGGTGCCGCCGGGGCGCAGGCCCATCCAGATCTCGCCCTTGGCCTCGGCGATCTTGTCGGTCGAGCCGAGCAGCTCGATGTGCGCGGTGCCGGCGTTGACGACGACGGCGACGTCGGGCTCGGCGATCTTCGTCAGGTACTCGATCTGGCCCATGCCGCGCATGCCCATCTCGACGACGCCGAACTGGTGGAACAGGTGCAGGCCAAGCAGCGTCAGCGGCACGCCGGTCTCGTTGTTGAGCGAGCCCTCGGCGGCATGCGTGGTGCCGGTCGCGGCGAGCGCGGCGCGGGTCAGCTCCTTCGTCGTCGTCTTGCCGGCGGAGCCGGTGATCGCCACGAGCTTGTTCGCCCATGCGCGGCGATGGGCGCGCGCGATCTTGCCGAGCGCGATGCGCGTGTCGTCGACGACGATCACGGCCGCTTGCGAGGCGAGCTCCGGCGCCGCGCGCAATCCTTCGCGGTCGACGAGGACCGCGGTCGCCCCGGCCTCGATCGCACCCTTGCAGAACCGGTGGCCGTCGTGGGTCTCGCCGCGGATCGCGACGTAGAGCGTGCCCGGGCGGACCGCGCGGCTGTCGATCACGATGCGATCGCAGACGACGTTGCCGTCGCCGAGCAGCTCGCCACCGGCATCGCGCGTGAGGCCCGCAGCCAGGCGATGCTCGCGCTCCTTGGCGGCGGCCGCGGCCTCCTCGCGATCGTCGAAGTGGATCTTCGTCGTGCCGAGTATCTGGTAGTCCTCGTGGCCCTTGCCGGCGATCACGACGACATCGCCGGGCGTCGCCTCGGCGATCGCCGCACGGATCGCGGTCTTGCGATCGACGTCGACGAAGAACGGCTTCGGCACTGCCGGCAGGATCTGATCGATGATCGACTGCGGGTTCTCGGTGCGCGGGTTGTCGCTCGTGACGACCGCGAGATCCGCGAGCTCGGCGACCGCGGCGCCCATCTTCGGTCGCTTTGTCGGATCGCGATCGCCGCCGCAGCCGAACACGCAGATCAGGCGCCGCTTCGTCAGCGGGCGCACCGCCGAGAGCACGTTGCGGAGCGCGTCGGGCGTGTGCGCGTAGTCGACGAGGATGTCGAGGTCGGCATCGTTCGCGACGCGCTCGACGCGGCCGGGCACGCCGGGGAGCGCGGCGATGCCCGCGGCGATCTTGTCGTGCGCGATGCCGAGCGCCTCGGCGATGCCGACTGCGAGCGCGAGGTTCGCGACATTGTAGTGACCGATCAGCGGACGCGCGTTGATCTCGAGCTCGCCGGTCGGCGTCGCGAGCGTCGCGGTGATGCCCTTCACCGTCGACTCCTGCTTCGTCACGCGGATCTCGGCGGCGTGGCCGTCCACGGAGACGCGCAGCGCCTTGCCCGCCGCGGCTCCCATGCCTTCGCCTTCGGGATCGTCGACGTTGACGACGGCGGTGCCCGTCTTCGCGAGATACGTCGCGAACAGCTCGCGCTTGGCATCGCGGTACGCGGCCATCGAGCCGTGAATGTCGAGGTGATCCTGCGTCAGGTTCGAGAACGCCTGAACCGCAAACTGAAGTCCCGCGAGTCGATCCTGGACGACCGCGATCGACGTCGTCTCCATCACCACGTGCGTGCAACCGGCCTCGCGCATGTTCGCGAGCGCCTCGTGCAGCATCTGTGGCGTCGGCGTCGTGTACGAAGCGGGGATCGATTTGCCGGGCCACCGCATCTCGACGGTGCCGATCACGCCCGGCTTGTAGCCGGCGGCGGCGAGGATGCTCTCGACAAGATAGGTCGTCGTCGTCTTGCCGTTCGTCCCGGTGATCCCGACGAGCGTCATCGCCTTCGCCGGATCGCCGAGCACGCGGCCGACGAGCGGGCCGAGCGCGCGCGCCGCCTTCGGGACGATGACCTGCGGAACATTCTTAGGCGCATCGACCTCGTGCTCGACGACGAGCGCGACCGCGCCGCGCTCGATCGCGGTCTGGACGAACGCGTGGCCGTCGCTGCGCATTCCCTTCACAGCGACGAACACGTCGCCGGGTTCGATCTTGCGCGAATCGTCGCGAACGGCGTTGACCGTGACGTCTCCGTCACCGATCAGGCGGGCATCTGCGAGGCCGTCGATGAGCTGGCGGAGCATCATGCGGATTGAACGCGCAGCCTCCCCGATTTCGTGCATCAAGACAAGGTCTGCTAGGGCGGTGAAATTCGCCGCGCGTCGACGGAGAATGTCAGCTTCACGCGCGTCGTACCCGTTGCTTTACCGGGCGCCGGTTCCTGCGCGATTACCTGACCCGAACCGGTGACATCGACCTCGAGGTGGAGCTTGCGCGCCTCGTCGAGTGCGCGGCCGACGCCCATGCCGGTGAAGTCCGGGATGTCGATCGCGTCCGGGTCATCGGGCTCGCTGATCGGTTCCTCCTCGATCACCGGCGGTGCCTCCTGAACCGGTGCCTTCGCCGGCTTCGCCTGCTTCTCCGGCTTCGGCGGCGGTAGCGGCTTGCCGTTGGGACCGAGGGGAATCTCGGCCTCGCCCGGCACGCCGAGGTAACGCAGCGACTCGCTCGCGACCCTCGCGAACACCGGGCCGGCGACCTTGCCGCCGAAGTAGTCGCCGCCGACCGGATCGTCGACGATGACGACGATCGCGAGTCGCGGGTTGTCGATCGGCGCGAGACCGGCGAACGACGACAGGTAATGATGCAGCGAGTACGTCTTGATCGCCGGATCGTACTTGTGCGCGGTGCCGGTCTTGCCGCCGCACTTGAAGCCCTGAACGATGATCCCCTGCGCGGTGCCGGCGAGCGAGTCGGGGCCGTGACCTTCCTTGACGAGCGCCTTGTCGAACACGCGCGCGAGCATCACGCGCATCTGCTCGGCGGTCTTCGCCGAGACCATCTGCTTCGCCTCGCTCTCGCCGCGGTAGAGCACGACGCCGTCGGAATCGACGACCTCGTCGACGATCCGCGGCGCGTGGTAGACGCCCTTGTTGCCGATCGCCGCGAGCGCGGCGGCGAGCTGCAGCGGCGTGATCGTGAGACCATAGCCGAACGAGATCGTCGCGAGCTCGATGTCACGCCAGCTCGAGCCGTTGCGCAGCCGGCCCGTCTGCTCGCCGGGCATCTCGATG
>JABFXX010000558.1 GCA_013368795.1 Kofleriaceae bacterium | reverse complement strand
CGCCTATTGTTGCTGGCTCTCACTGCGGAACGAGGTGGATTCGTGAGGATGCTTGTCGCTGTTGGAGTGTTGCCGTTCATGGGGTGTGTTGCGACGACGTCGAAGTTCGGCGTGTCGAGCTCGTCATCGGGCAGTGGAGAATCGGTTCCGGTCACGATTCCGAACGTCTTCAAGATGAAGAAGGAGCAGGCGATCGCCGAGCTCCGGCGTGCGGGCGTTCAGGGCGATATCTCCGAGGAGTCGAGTCTGTGCGGTAGCGTTGTCGAGGGACGCGTCATCGAGATGGGCGAGGTTTGCTACCAGCATCCGCCGGGCGGACGCGTGCAGGGCTCGCGGCTTGTCGTGTCGATCGTCGTGCAGACGGAGGATCCGTGGCACGGCAACGTGGGCACGCACAACGAGTGGCGCCTGATGCCGAAGCTCGTAGGCATGACGGTCGACCAGGCACGCGCCGAGATGAGCCGCGTCGGGTTTCAGCGCGACGAACGCGTGCAGCTCGTGATCGCCGACGAGGCCGAGTGCAAGCCCAACATCGTGTGCCGGCAGTATCCGGGGCCGCTCGATCGCGCGGGCATCAACGACGGCAAGATCATCTATGTCGGACGCGATCCGAACGAGCGACGACACGCGATCGAGGAGGCGAGGCCGGAGAGCGTGGCCGCGGAGTCGTCGCGTACGGAGGCACCGCGGGGCGAGTCGAGCAGCGCGCCGAAGCCCGAGCCGGCTCCGGAGTCGTTCTTCACGGTAGCGGCGGAGCCAGCGCCGCGGCCAGAGCGTGCTTCGTCGGCGTCGTCGAGCGGCGAGAAGAAGAAGTGGGGCGGCAACGGCGCACCGGCGTTTCGCGACGAAGCGAACGTGCCGCAGGGACCGGGCGGACCGATGAATCGAGGCAAGGGCGAGCCCTGCACCGACAAGATCGATCACTGCATGCGGCCGGGCGTGTGGTTCGCGGTCGGCGGTGTCATCGCTGGACGGCAGTATCGGGCGACACCGGCGTTCGAGCTCGATAAGAAATGGTGGAACTGGTACGGACAGGCGGCCGATTACGCGCTGCTGTGGCGGACGAAGGTGGTCGAGAAGCCGAGCGAGCTCGTGCCAGGGGAGCCCGTCGTGTGGCTCGTCCAGGAGGATCCGCGCAACAAGTGGGTCACCAATGACTTCGACGCACTGACGACATCGCGCTGGACGTCGGGCGTGATCGAGTCGGTCGATACGGATACGTTTCGCGTGAAGGGCTGGTCCGGACCGATCGCGATCGACACCGCGCGCGTGATCGTGGAGACGAAGAAGGCAGAGTAGCGGCGATGTACGCGCGTCGGTGACGGCGGCGCCTGACCCGACCGGGTCATGTGGCAAAGGACGGCGCGAGAACGATTGGAGATCGAACTAGTTTGTCGTGTCCGGTATGTCCGCGATTGTCCGGGCTGTCCGGCGGAATTCTCGACGCTGGGACATGTGGAATTCCCGAGACGGCGAGGTCTGCTCGTGTAGTATCTGCCCGCCGTGGGAGATATCAATCTGGAAGTCTGGGACGCGACGGGCAACAAGCGTCTCAAGGTGCAGGTGCCCGATGACGTGCCCGTCGAGCGGATCCTGATGGTTCTCGCCGACAAGCTGCATCTGCCGCGCTACGCGCCGGATGGGCAGCTGATGAGCTACAAGTTTCATCATCGGCGGTTGGGCGTGCAGCTGCTCGACGATCAGACGCTGACGCAGCAGAGCGTCGCCGAGGACGACGTCGTGCGGATCCAGCCGGAGATCACGGCCGGTGGCGGAGCTCATTAACCTCCGCGAAGACCGCTATCACCGACAGGAGCTGATCGAGTGGTGGGATCAGCAGCGCGTGCGGGATGCGCGCATCTTGGTGATTGGTGCGGGTGCGCTCGGTAACGAGATCCTGAAGCTGCTGGCACTCGTCGGCGCAGGGTGGACACTCGTCTACGATCCGGATCGGATCGAGCGATCGAACCTGTCGCGGACGGTGCTGTTTCGGGAGTCAGACGAGGGCCAGTTCAAGGCCGACGTCGCCGTGCGGCGAATGAAGGAGATCAATCCCGACGTGCATGCGCACGCGGTGTGCGAGAACGTGCTGCTGCGCGGCGGGCTCGGCGTGTTCGCGTGGGCCGACGTCGTGATCGGCGCGGTCGACAATCGCGAGGCGCGCGTGTTCATCAACTCGGCATGTGCGCGCGTCGGCAAGACCTGGGTCGACGGCGCGATCGAGGCGTTCAGCGGCGTCGTGCGCGTGTTCTCGCCGGCGAGCGGCGCTTGCTACGAGTGCACGATGAACAAGACGGATCGCAAGCTGCTCGCGGAGCGCCGGTCGTGTGCGCTGCTCGCGCGCGATGCGGTTGCGCGTGGACACGTGCCGACGTCGGCGGTGAGCGCCTCGATCATCGGCGCGATGGAGGTGCAGGAGGCGATCAAGGTGCTGCACGGCCAGCCGACGCTCAGCGGCGAGGGCCTGCACATCGATGGCATGTTCGGCGAGAGCTCGCGCGTGCGGTATCCACGGCGCGAGGACTGCCAGGGGCATGAATCGCTCGGCGAGCTGCGCCCGATCGGGGGAGGCGTTGGTGACGTGACGATCGGTGCGCTGCTCGATCGCGCGGAGACGGAGCTCGGCGAGGGCGCGACGATCGATCTATCGCGCGACGTCATCACGTCGCTGTCGTGCCCGTCGTGCGGAGATGCGGTGGTGGGAGGTGCGGTGCTCGGGGGTGTGCGCGAGTCGCAGGCGAAGTGCCCGCGGTGCGGTACACATCGCGTCGTCGAGATTGCCTCGTCGATCCAGCGTGGTGATAACGTCGACCCGCGCCTGACGCTCGCAGAGCTGGGCCTGCCGGCATTCGATGTAGTGGTGGCTCGCGACGGGATGGAACGACATCAAGCGTGGTTACTGGATGGCGATGCGGCAAGCCTTGGCCCGCTCGCCGGATCGTTTCGAGGGAAGCAGGGGACGACATGAGCTCATTGGATGTGCGCGCGATCGACACGAAGGAGCTGCGGGAGAAGAAGGCGCCCGCGGTGAAGCAGTCATTTCGTGTGTTTCTCGCGGAGGATGCGTTCGACCGCGCCGTGGCGCGTGGCACGACCGACACGACGCGCGAAGTCGGCGGCGTGCTCGTCGGCGAGGTGCTCCGTGATGCGGCCGGACCGTATCTGTTGATCGAGACGACGGTCGACGCGCTCCACGCCGACGAGAAGGGCGCCGAGCTGACGTTCACCCACGCGACCTGGGAGCACATCAACAAGGAGATGGACTCCCACCATCAGGGCAAGCGGGTCGTCGGCTGGTACCACACGCATCCCGGCTTCGGCGTGTTCCTGTCGGATCGCGATCAGTTCATCCATCGCAGCTTCTTCAACCTGCCGTTTCAGGTCGCGTTCGTGTACGACCCGAAGTCGCGCGAGCACGGCATGTTCACGTGGCACGACAACGAGGTCGTGCGCGCGCGGCGGTACTGGGTCGGCGAGCGCGAGCAGCTCTGGGACGCGCCGCGCCAGATCGAGGCGAAGGAGGCGAAGCGCAAGGACCGCGGCGACGCGAAGGACGATTCCGATCGCGAGGAGCCGGCGCCGGCCCGCGCGACCGAGCCGCCCATCTTCGAGGGGCCTGGCGCGACGGCGGTGCTCGTCGGGATCGGCGTCGTGCTCCTCCTCGTCGGTGGCTTCGTCGGCAACTGGTGGGGCGCGAGCTCGGCAAACCGCGTGGTCGAGCAGGCGCAGGCGCAGGTGGCGAAGGCCAAGGTCGACGCCGTGGAGTACGTCGTCAACGGGCTCGATGCCGAGCTGGTCGGCGTGCTGCGCGACTCCCTCGGTGATGCGGGCATGCGCAGGCCGCTCGCGCTCGCGGTGGCGGAGCTCGACGGTGCGATCGCCGAGCTCGAAGGCAGGCCGCGGCAGGTCGACGACGCGACGAAGCCGGCAGATGCCGCGGGCAGCGCGAGCGCACC
>JABFXX010000529.1 GCA_013368795.1 Kofleriaceae bacterium | reverse complement strand
GCATCACGCAGTACGTGCAGCCGCGCGAGCAGCCACGCGCCGCCTCGGTCATGAACATGTCGGTGAGCTCGGTGTGCGGCGTCACGATCACCGAGCGGGCAGGGAGGAGCTTGTTATCGACGGCGGCGACCTTCGGGACGGTCTCGCCGTGGACGTGCGGCAGGTAGTAGCCGGGCTTGCCGGCGAGCGCGTCCCACACGCGGTCGCGGACGAAGCCGACCTCGCGTGCGATCTCGACGAGCTCGACGACGAGCTCCTCGCCTTCGCCGACGATGATGACATCGCAGAACGGTGCGAGCGGTGCGGGATTGGAGAACGTCAGCGGGCCGCCGCCGATGACCAGCGGATGGCGGTTGTCGCGGTCGTCGCGCAGCACCGGGATGCTCGCGCGCTCGAGCGTCTCGACGACGCCGGCGATCTCGAGCTCGTACGCGACCGAGTAGGCGAGGAGAGGGTAGCTGCCGACCGGCGCACCGGTCTCGATCGTCTCGAACCGCGCGGTCTGCGCGTCGTCGGGATCGGGCAGCACGGCGCGATCGGCGGCGACGCCGGGCATGCCGTGCAGCGTGCGATAGATCTGCTGATAGCCGAGCGACGACATCGCGGCGCGATAGGGGCTCGGATAGACGAGCGCGATCCGCGTCTCCGCTTCCTTGAACAACGTGCCGCGCTCGGCGGCGAGGAGGTCGCGACGATTCATCTAATAACAGGTCCGCACACGTTCAGCTCGAACCCGCTCCATACCGCGAGGCGCCTTCGCCGACCAGACCTCGTTGCAGAGGCCTGTTGGCATCGGCGACATGTTTCCGGCATCGTCGCAGCCGAACTGGACAAACTCGAGGTCCGCGGCCCCGTCGTTGTTGTTGTCGATCGCGTAGATCGTATCCGTTCCGATCGGATGGCCGCTCGGCGACTTGTCGACGTTGACCAGCTTGGCGTTGCGAGGGTCGAGCCCGACGTCGATGACGCCGATAATCGCGCCGTTGGGCGTCGACAGATCGCCGCTCTCGAGCGTGCCCTGGGTCATCCACGAGGTGTTCTGGTTACACCCGTCGGCGATGCCCTGGACCGAGCTGATCCGGATCGTGCCGAGGACGCGCGCGTTATCGATCACGGTCATCCGCGAGCCGATCTCGGGCGGCGTCGGGGTGATGCAGTAGCCGACGTTGTCGTTGATCGACACGGTGCAGTAGCGCGGCGTGCCCGTCGGCCCGGCCGGTTTGCGCTCGATCCGGACCACTCTGCCGGCTCGGACGCCCGTGCGCGGTGAAGCTCCCGCGCTCGCAGAGAGCACGGCACCGACGAGGATCAGGGCCACCCGCACCTCCGTGAGTGTAGCAGCTATGCTAACCACCAAGAATGTCGACCCTTCGTTACACGATCCGCCTCGACGCGCCGGTGCGGCATACCGCCGATATCGAGCTGGTGTTCGCCCCTGAGTCTGGAGATAGCGTCGACATCACGCTGCCGGCCTGGTGCCCGGGAAGTTATCTGATCCGCGACTACGCGCGGTTCGTGCGCGACCTCGAGGCCAACGGCGAGGACGGCCGGCCGCGCAAGGTGACGAAGGTCGACAAGCAGACCTGGCGGATCGACCTCGCGGGCGCGAAGGAGCTGACCGTGCGCTACGGCCTGTATGGCCACGACCTGACGGTGCGCACGAACCACATCGACGCGGACCACGCGTTTCTCCACGGCCCGGCGACGTACGTCTATCCGACGACGATGCGCGACGCGAAGGTCGACGTCACGTTCCACTTCCCCGACGCGTGGACGCTGACGACGGCGGCGCAGCCGATCGGTGAGGTTTCGGCGCCCGCGGTCGCGCGCCGTCGCGGCACCGGCAGCCGGATCGCGTGCGACTCGATCGACGAGCTGTTCGATCATCCGGTTCACATCGGCCCGACGCGCACGTACAACGTGCCCTCGCAGGTGCCGTGCAAGCTCGCGATCTACGGCGAGCGCTCGCGCGGCGGCATGTTCGACGAGCAGCGGCTGGTCAGCGACCTCGCCGCGATCGTCGACGATCACCTGCGCCGGTTCGGCGAGGCGCCGTTCCCCGACTACACGTTCATCCTGATGCTCACGCACGACGGCTACGGTGGCCTCGAGCACCGCGCGTCGAGCGTGAACCTCTTCAACCCGCACTTCGCGGCGACGCGGAAGTCGTACGAGGGCCTGCTCGAGCTGCTCTCGCACGAGCTGTTTCACGCGTGGAACGGCAAGCGCATCGCGCCGCGCGCGCTGCTCGACTTCGACTACTCGCGCGAGGCGTACACGCGCTGTCTGTGGGTGATGGAGGGCATCACGAGCCACTACGATCGGTTCGCGCTGCGCTCGTCGGGCCGCATCAGCGCGAAGAGCTACCTCGAGAAGGTGCTCGACGATTACGCGCGCCTGATGGCGACGCCGGGCCGCATGCGGCAGAGCCTCGAGGAGTCGTCGTTCGACGCGTGGATCAAGCTGTACAAGCCCGACGAGTCGAACCTCAACACGACGGTCAGCTACTACCTCAAGGGCGGCCTCGTGATGTTCGCGCTCGATCTGCAGATCCGTCGCCGCACCGAGGGCGCGCGCTCGCTCGACGACGTGCTGCGCCTGCTGTGGACGAAGTTCGGCGCGCCGCGCGAGCCGCATCCCGAGGAGCTGCAGCCGATCTTCGAGGAGGCAACGGGCATCGGCCTCGGCGACACGTTCGCCCGCCTCATCCGCGGCACCGACGACCCCGACTTCCGCGAGGAGCTCGGCTACGTCGGCCTCGAGCTGCGCGTGTCGGCCGACCCGGCGACCGCGAGCGACGGCGCGCAGGGCACCTGGCTCGGCGTCACCGCGTCGGGCACCAAGGTCACTGGCGTGTTCGACGGCTCGCCCGCGCAGGTCGGCGGCATCTCGCCTGGCGACGAGCTGATCGCGGTCGACGGGTTCCGCGCGACCTCCGACGGCGAGCTCAGGAACCTCCTGTCGTCGCGCAAGATCGGCGAGGAGGTGAAGTTTGCGCTGTTCCGCCGCGGCCGCCTCCTGGAGCTTCCGATCGTCATCAGCTCGTCCCCGCCGACGCGGTACGAGATCGCGACCGTCGCCGAGCCCGGCTCGTCGCCGGCCCGCTACCAGGCCTGGCTCGGTGAGCCGTATCCGGGTCCCGGTCAGATCCTGACAACGATCACGACGACGGCACGCTGGGTCTGACGCTGCTAGACTCCGACCCCATGGGTCGGTTCTCTCTCGTCGTCGTCGCCATTTGTTCGCTGGCCGCCTGCAAGGAGAAGCAGAAGCAGGGGCTTCCGCCCGCGCAGGAATGGAGCGCGGACACGACCACGATGCCGAACGCGAAGGCGCCGATGGCGAACCCGCACGCCGGCATGGCGATGGGTGCGGCCGGCGCGAACCCGCACGCGGGCATGGACATGGGCGGCGGCGGCGATCCGCACGCGGGCATGGACATCGAGAACCCGCACGGGGGCGGCAGCCCCGACGTCACGAAGATGGGTCTGCCCGCACCGGATCCGAACCGCAAGATCGATCCGGCGAACCACGTGAAGGGCGTCATCAAGGTCCACGCGAAGGCCAAGGACAAGGCGGCCCCGGGCGGCGCGGTGTTCATCATCGTCAAGAAGGCGGGTCCCGACGGCGCGCCGAGCGGTCCGCCGCTCGCAGTCGAGAAGCTGACCTGGCAGAAGGATCAGCTGCCGTTCGAAATGACCGAGGCGCAGGCGATGATCGCCGGCACGCAGCTCACCGGCGACGTCGTTGTCACCGCTCGCTACGATCAGGACGGCGATGCGCTGTCCAAGGAGCCCGGCGACATCAGCGGATCGGTCCGCGTGAAGATTCCCGCCGACAACGTCACGCTGACGCTCGACGACGTTCTGCAGTAGCTAGAAGCGGCCCGACGCCGCGATGCCCATCGACTCGGGCGTCGCCACCGGCGCGAACACGACGCCGGTCTCGGTCTGCTTCTTCGG
>JABFXX010000642.1 GCA_013368795.1 Kofleriaceae bacterium | reverse complement strand
CCGGCCGGCGAGCGCGCGTCCCCCGAACGTGGCGGTATGGGTTTCGACGAGCTGGGGAATCACCTCGTCGTTCTCGAGACGCGTGTCGCGGTAGCGAAAGAGTAGGCCTGCCTCGAGGGTTGCGCCCTTCCACAAGCCGCGCGGGAAGTACATCCAGCCGGCGCCCACGTCATAGAGGCGACCAATGTGGTGATCCTCTTGGTCGGCGCGGGCGAGGAGCATGCCGATTCCCGCCGCGGTGTCGATGGAATTCGCGTACGTCGCGAGGTTCACGCGCACGGCGAAGTGCTTCGTGATCCCGGCGTAGCCCGACACCGCGACGCCCTTGGTGACGATCCACGCGGCAGGCATGTTGACGCCGATCGCGACGGGCGTCTCGTCGTCGGCGTGTGCGGGAGCAGCGAGGGCGAGCAGCAACACGCAGGCGAGGCAGGCACGCATGCGGCCGCCTGTTACAAGACCTGCGCCGCCGCCAACTCCGCGGTCCCGCAGCACGAGGGCTCAGAAATCCGAGAGGCGATCGGGTGCGGATGTCGCTACCCGTGCCCGGTCTCGCCGTCCTCGGTGTCCTGATCCTCGTCGGCGGTCGGCGCGCGACCCTCGGTGTTCTCTTTGTCGAGGCCGAGGCGGCGGATCATCTTGTAGATCGACATGCGCTCGATGCCGGCGGCGCGGGCGGCAGCGGAGATGTTGCCGTCGTGCGCCTCGAGGAGCGCCTGCAGGTAGCGGCGGTCGAACTCGTCGACGAGCTTCTGCTTCGCCGTCTTGAACGGGATGTCGATGTCGATGTGCGCGAAGCCCTCGCCTTCCTTCTTCGGCGGCGCCTCGAACGCGACACCCGGGTGATTCGGCAGCAGCATCGCGCGCTCGACCGAGTTGCGCAGCTCGCGCACGTTGCCCGGCCACGTGTGGCGCATCGCGCGCGCCATGAAGTCATCGGGCAGGCGCGGATCGGGGTGGCCCGACGAGACCGAGAGCTGGCGGAGGAAGTGCTCGACGAGCATCGGCAGGTCTTCCTTGCGCTCGCGCAGCGCCGGCACCTGCAGGCGCGCGACGTTCAGGCGATAGAACAGGTCGGAGCGGAACGTGCCGCGGTTGACCTCGGCCGCGAGGTCGCGATTGGTCGCGGCGACGAGGCGAACGTCGGAGGCGAACACCTTGGAGCCACCGAGGCGGCGGACCTTGCGCGTCTCGACGGCGCGGAGGAGCTTGGCCTGGACGTCGAGCGGTAGCTCGCCGATCTCGTCGAGGAACAGCGTGCCGCCGTGGGCCATCTCGAACACGCCCGGCGTCGACTTGACCGCGCCGGTGAACGCGCCGACCTCGTGGCCGAACAGCTGCGCTTCGAACAGCTGCTCGGGAATCGCGGAACAGTCGAGCACGACGAACGGCTCGTTGCGGCGCGGCGAGCACTGGTGGATCGCGTCGGCGATGAGCTCCTTGCCCGTGCCGGTCTCGCCCTGGATGAGGACGGTCGCGTCGGACTGGGCGAAGCGATTGATGAGCTCGAACAGGTGGCGCATCGCGGCGCTGCCGCCGATGAGCTGCTGGAGGCGCGCCTCGTTCCAGAGGGGCATCGCGACCGCGTCGTCCATCGGGTTGAACGTGATCGCGCTCTTGCCGATCTGGATCGTCGAGCCCGGCTGGATGAACGCGTCGACGACGCGCACGCCCTTGACGTAAGTGCCGTTCGTCGAGCCGAGATCGCGCAGGCGATAGCCTTCGGGCTGGAGCTTGAGCTCGCAGTGCAGGCCCGAGACCTTGCCGTCGGTGAGGTTCAGGTCGGCGCCGATGCGGCCGATCTGGATCGCCGGCGATGCGAGCTCGACGACCTTGCCTTGATCGACACCGGCGACCACCTCGAGGCGGCAGCGACGAACGTTAACGGTACGAGGTAGACCCTGGTACGAGGTCACCCAGGTCGGGGTCTCGAGATCCTGACCATCCACGGCTTGAGAAGAACGTAGCACGCTCATCGCACTGCTCCTGCGATCCGGACATGTCCGTTGTCACCGACGCGGATCTCGTCGATGCGGTAGTTGGGGTCGATCGCGGCCTCGAAGACCGTGAAATCGATGCTGGGGTCGTGATCGTCGTCCTTGGACCGAACGGAGGCGGGGACGACGCGGTTATCGGAGGTGACGAGCTCGACGTTGGTGCCGAGCTTGAACAGAGTGACGTTGCTGCTCGGCACGGCGAACCGCACGATCAGCTGGTCGGGGTCGAACACGCGGGCGATCGGCTCGCCCTTGCGCGCGAGCTGACCTTCCTTGACCTTGACGTCGGCGATGACACCGTCGAGCGGCGACTTGACGTTCGCCTTCGCGAGCAGACCCTGCAGCTCGGCGATCTGCGCGTTCGCGCGCTCGAGCTCGCCCTTGGCGGCCTCGCCGTCGGCGCCGTACTGGCCGGCCTGCGCCATCGCGTTGCGGAACGCCTCGGGGGCGGCGGCGCCCGAGCGGATGAGGCGGCGCTCCATCGCGGCCTGACGGCGAGCGTTCGAGTAGGCGGCACCGGCGCGCGCGAGCTGGCCCTTCGCGGACGCCTGCGCGCCCTTGGCCTGATCGAGCTTGTGCTCGAGCTCGGTGTCGTCGAGCGTCGCGACGACCTCGCCTTGCTTGACGTTCTGGCCGTTGTGGATCGGCAGGTTCTGCACCGAGCCCTCGAACTCCGCGGTGATGACCTTGGAGACGCGCGAGCTGATGACGCCGACGAACTCGGGCGCCTTGGGTGCCACCGCCGGAGCGGCTGCGTGAACGGGGGCGGTCACGTCAGGCTCGCTCGGCGCTGTTTCGTGCGCTCCGCATGCTGCTGTGAGCAGAAGAGGCAGGACCAGCAAATGCGGCTTCATAGGGGAGCTCCGGCGCATTGGGGTTGGAGGACTGCGACGCGGCGAGCAGCTGGGTGAACAGGCCGCCGCGCGCGGCGAGATCGGTGTAGGAGCCCTGCTCGACGACGCGACCCTTGTCCATCACGATGATCAGGTCGGCATTGCGGATCGTCGACAGGCGGTGAGCGACGGTGATGCGCGTGCAGCGCAGCTTCTCGAGGTTTTCGATGACGCGCGCCTCGGTCTGGTTGTCGAGCGCGCTCGTCGCCTCGTCGAGCAGCATCAGCGTCGGGTTGCGCAGGATCGACCGGGCGATCGCGACGCGCTGGCGCTGACCGCCCGAGAGCGAGCCGCCGCCGTCGGAGACGACGGTGTCGTAGTTCATCGGCATCTCGGCGATGTCGTCGTGCAGACACGCGAGGCGCGCGGCGTGCGTGATGCGATCGAGCGCCGCGCCGGGCGCGCCGAGCGAGATGTTCTCGCGCATCGTGCCGCCGAAGATGAACGGGTGCTGCGGCACGACGCCGATCTGCTGGCGAACCGCGCGCAGGTCCATGTCGTGGAGCGGCTTCGCGTCGTACGAGATATCGCCCGCGACCGGCTTGTAGAGGCCGGCGAGGAGGTTCAGCAGCGTCGACTTGCCCGAGCCCGACGGGCCGACGAGCGCGACCGCGGCGCCGGGCGGGATGTCGAGGCTGACGTTCTGGACGACGAGCGGAGCCTGCTCGCCGTACTTGAACGAGAGGTTCTTCACCGTGACGTGACCGCGGAGGCGCGGCGGCAGCGTCGCCTTGTCGCGGTCCTGCTCGACGCTGGTCTGCAGCACATCGTCGATGCGATCCATGTGGCCCTTCACGAGCTGCAGCTCGAGCGCCGAGCCGACGAGCGCCGAGAGCGGACCGAACAGGCTCTGCGCGAGCGAGTTCATCGCGAGCATCATTCCCATCGACATCTTGTCGGTCATGACCGAGCTCGCGCCGATCGTGAGGATGAGCATCGGGCCGAGCGCGGCGACCGCACCGCGGAGACCGTCGACGTACGCCTGCGCGCGGGCGCGGCGCATCTTGACGTTGAGCTCGTCGGTGTCGAGGTTGCTCCACTTCTCGAGGCCGAGGCGCTCGGCGCCGGCGCACTTGAGCG
>JABFXX010000628.1 GCA_013368795.1 Kofleriaceae bacterium | reverse complement strand
GCAAACCATGAAGCCGGTCACCGCACTCCTTCCCCTGCTCGTCTTCACGCTCGCCTGCGAGGATGCCGAGCCCAAGAAGCCGCTGTGTGATCCCTCGGAAGCAAACGCCGGACGCGTCGCGCTCGAAGCTCAGGTCGGAGGAAATATCGGCAATGGCCCGGCGGTGATGTACGACAACGGCTTCCCGTTCGTGTTCGTCGACGGGCAATGCAACTACTGGTCGAGTGGCACGCGCACGTGGCGCGAAACACGCACGGGCGTACTCGACGCCGACACGGCGGCGGAGCTTGGCGCGCGCCTTCACTTCGGCGCGTGGCCTGACCTCGCGGGAACATGGCTAGAATCCGGCTACGTTGATGCACCCACGCTGATCTTCGACGACTCGACGCGCGTTGTCGTCTGCGCGAGCCTCTGCGATGGCTCCAGCGTCCCTGACTCCGTGAAAGCGATGCGCGACGAGCTTTTCGTTGTCGCGCAGGAGCTCTGGGATCGCGGTAGCGCGGTCGAGTCGGGTGTCCGAGCGATCGCGATCGCCTACGAGCCGTTTCAGGGCATCCCATTCGTCGACTGGCCGCTCGCGCGCCCGATCTCCGACTTCGTTCGCACCGGCTCGGTCGAGCCCGGACAAGGCGTCCTCGAGGACGATCCGGCATCGGCGCAGGCACTCAAGGATCTGCGCGCGAGCTTTGTCCGCGGCGATCACGGCGCATTCGGGTGGGACATGCTGCCGGTGAAGTCGGACGGCGCCTACTATCAGCTCTACCTGCGCGACACGCTTCCGTTCGAGGACGCACAGGGCTTCGTACCGCTCACGAGTCACTGAGGCTCGACAGGACTCCCGTGCGCGATGCAGAATGGCCGCGTGCGGAGGGCGCTCGCGGTCACGGCGTTGCTGTCGGGATGCGGAGATAACGGTCTCTGCCCGATCCACGAGATCGAGGGCACGCAGGCGATGTGCGGCGACCGCGAGTGCGCGCCGGTCGAGGTCATGCGCGTCGCCTCCGCGAGCAGCCTCGTGCTCACGCCGACGCATGTCGCGTGGATCGAGGATCGCCCCGACGGCGACTACATCGTCTCTCGCGACCGCGCCAGCGTCGACACGCGGACGCTCGACATCGTCCCGTTCTTCGCCGGCAGCGTCACGCGCCTTCGCGCGTACGGCACGACGCTCGGCTGGAACCGCGGCCCCGAGGTCGTGTTGCAGGCAGAGGACGCGACACGCCGCACGTTCGAAGTGCAGGGCTTCTTCTCGAGCGCGACGTTCGCGTTCGACGACTCCTACGTGTACTTGCCGGTCAACAACAACACGTCCGAGGGCAAGCCGCTCGATGGCAACGGCCCCGTGCGCCGCTGGCCGATCGGGATCATCGACGTGGCCGCGACTCCCGAGGGCGCGGTGATCGCGAACTGTCACGGCGTGTGGCGCGCGCCGGTCGACGGCAGCGAGCCAGTGAAGCTGTCGAGCGGGCTGTGCGCGTTCAGCCTCGGCACGCACGATCGAGTCGTCGTCGCGAACGCGTACGACGATCAATGTGGAGCGTACGGCGCGTTCCGGATCGAGAGCGATCCGAGTGAGCCGCGCCAGCTCGTGATGCGGCCCGAGCAGCAGCTCGGCGCCGGGTTCGCCGTCGACGACAAGTACGCGTACTTCTCGACGGAGAGCGGCGCGTGGCGAGTCCCGCTCGGCGGTGGGCAGACGCGCAAGCTCGTCGATGGCGCGATCGCGGGGATCGCGGTCGACGCGACCGAGATATACGTTCTCGCGGACGAGCACCTCGTTCGCATCGCGAAGTAGCGCTGACAGGCGCTCACGCGGGGACCGGCTACGACGCGGCTTGCCATGGCCAGTCGGCTGGCCAGTTCTGGTGCCTGTAGGCCATCGAAAAGAGAGGGCGGTCGCGTGGCACCTGCGATGCACATGGCGCGCAACGCAACTTAACTCGACTCGACTAAAGGTGAATTCAATGCTTCGCGCCACGCTCCTCTCTGCTCTCGCTGTTTCCGCGCTCGTTCCGGCCTGTACGACCTCGCAGACCGAGGACGAGTTTGCCGACGAGACCACCGCCGATGGCGAGGATGGCAAGGGCGACTCGGCCGCCGCGTTCACCTACTACAACCTGCTCCCGGATAGCCGCGCCTGCTTCTACAACGACGGCGAGTGCGGCGTCGGCTACTTCGTGTCGCGCGCGAACCGCTCGACCACGCAGTGCGGCCGCGGCCCGGCGCAGTCGCAGTGCAAGGTGTTCACGATCGACTGGTCGGGCACTGCGATGCCCGAGTCGGTCGCGAAGAGCTACGAGGATGGTCTTCGCGAGGGCAGGCCGCTGCTCGTTCGCGGCACGCTCGCGCCAGCGCCCGACGATCGCGGCAGCGTGCTGAGCGTGACCGAGATCTGGGTCGCCAGCTCGCCCGAGTGGGTCGATGGCGTGTTCACGCTCGTCCACGACAACGGCATTCGCTGCATCAAGGCGCCGTGCCCGAGCCTGACGGAGCGCAAGCTCAACTCGAACCTGTCGGCGCAGATCTCGGGCATCGATCTCGAAGATTCGGGCGTCGAGCGCGACGCGATCGACCGCGCGCACGAGCAGGTCTACGGCGACGGCCTCATCATCGTCGGCTACCGCTACTCGGATCGCACCGGCGGCAAGGGCCGCACCGCGAACAAGTTCTTCACGAAGGCTCCGGTTCCGCTGCGCTGAGCAACGGATCTCGCCGGCCGGGGCGTAGCGAGCTACGGCGGCAGCCAGCGTTCGCCGGTCTCGCAGTTGACGTGCGCCAGTCGAACGCCGGCCGGCGAGATATCGATGCGGCCGAGCACGATCGGAAGGTGAAAACGCCGCGGTCCGATCGATCCGGGATTGAACACGGTGATGCCGTGATCGATCCCGATGAACGGCACGTGCGAGTGCCCGCACACGACGAGCGACGCGCTCGCCGCCTTCGCCATGCGGGCGACCTCGCTGCGCAGGCGCGGCCCGTAGACCGCGATGTGCGTCATCAGGATCTTCAGCGCGCCGACCTCGATCGTCAGCACGTCGGGTAGGTCGCGGGCGCGCGTATCGATGTTGCCGCGCACCGCGTAGACCGGCGCGATCTCCTCGAGGTTCTCGAGCACGGCGAGGTCACCGATGTCGCCGCCGTGGAGGATCGCCGACGGCTCGATCTCGCGGAGCCGCTTCGCGGTGAGGTCGTGCGGCTGCGAGTGGGTGTCGGCGACCGCTGCGAGCGTTACCGAACCGTCGGGCGCCGTCGGCAGCGTCACCGACCGGTGTACTAGCTTTGGCGCCTTCTTCACGAGCACGCAAACGTCGTAGCATGGGCCGGCATGGAGGTCCGCACGCTCGGTCAGTTCGTCGAACAGGAAGGCATCCTGAGCGATCTGCGCAAGCTGGTCGGCGACATCATCGCGAAGTCGGGCGTCGGCGCGCGCCGGCTCGGCAAGGAGCAGAGACTTCCGGTCGTCCAGTGCACGAGCTGCGACGCGCCGAAGGCGTGCTGCAAGTCGATCGTCGTCGCCCGGCTCTACGAGGGCATCGTCGTCGCCGCTCACCTGCGCGACGAGGGCCGCGATACGCCCGCACTGCGCGACGAGCTGCGCACGATTGCCGACGCGATGGAGGCGACGAGCCCGTTCGACTGGCGACGGCCATGTGTGTTCCTCGACGCGAACGAGCGCTGCACGGTCTACGCATCGCGACCGACGCCGTGTGGCCTGCTGTACGTCTACACGCCGCCCGCCGCCTGCAGCGATCCGAGCGCACCGGTGAAGGCATACGTCGCGCACGCCGAGAATGCGGTCGCCGAGGAGCTCGAGGATCAGTTCCGCGATCGCCTGTCGCTCCGCAAGAAGGTCGGCCGCCGCTACATCGGCGTGCTCCCGCGCATGGTCCTCGTCGCGCTCGAGGCGTGGGACCGCACCGACTTCCGCGACTACCTGCGCGGCCTGGACTGGCCCTCAGATGCGGATGCCGCACGCTGGGCTCGCCGTTAGGTTACAAACGTGCCCGGAGGGTGCACGTGGGACGTCCAACTCGCAGGTCGATCCTCAAGGGAGTTGCCGCCGGGCTCACGCTCGCAGCATGCGGCAGTAACACCAGCAGCGGCGTCGACGTCGACGCAGGCGATACGCCCGACGCCAGACCGATCCAGCCTCCCGACTCGCTGACCGAGTCGACGAGCTTTCGCCTCGGCATCTCGGCCGGCGACCTCGCCGCCGATCGCGTTGTCCTGTGGTCGTACTACACGGGCACCGCGCCGCTCGTCGCGATCGTCTGGCGCATCGGCGATGGCGACACGTATGTCGAGGAGCTCGGTCCGTTCGAGGCGACGCGCAGCGATGCAGGGTTCATCCACGTCCCGGTCACCGGCCTTCTGCCCGGCGCGCGCTATCGCTACGCGTTCGTCGAGCTCGACGGCGAGGCGCGCGTCGCACGCAGCCAGATCGGCCGGTTCCGTGCACCGATCGCGGACAACGCGAGCGAGGTCCTGACGTTCGGCGCGGTCGCTTGCACCGACGAGAGCAAGCCGATCGACGCGCTCGCCCGCGCGAGCGAGCGAGCGGATCTCGACGCATTTCTATTCTGTGGCGACAACGCGTACTGCGACGGTGCGACGTCGCTCGCCGACTACCGCGCGAAGTACATCGCCCACTTCGGCCGCCCCGAGCACGTCGCGCTCCGTGCGTCCGCCGGGATGTACATCACCTGGGACGACCACGAAGTGAAGAACGACTGGAACCCGGAGACGATCGACGAGGCGCAGCTCGCGACCGCGTTCAAGACGTTCTTCGAGCACGCGCCGCTGACCGAGGCCACACCTCGCCGGATCTGGCGCTCGGCCCGCTGGGGCAAGACCGCCGAGATCTTCGTGCTCGACTGCCGCAGCGAGCGCCTGCCGTCGACGATCCTGTCGAGCACGCCGCAGTACATCTCGGCCGAGCAGATGACGTGGCTCAAGCTCGGCCTCGCGTCGAGCACCGCGACGTTCAAGATCATCATCAACTCCGTGCCGATCACGAACATGCCGTCGGTGTGGGACGCCTACCCGACCGATCGCTGGGAGGCCTACGGCGCGCAGCGCACCGAGATCCTGAAGTTCATCGACGACAGCGCGATCACCGGCGTGCTCTGGCTGTCGGGCGACTTCCACCTCGCGTTCATCAGCAAGGTCTCGACGAGCGGCCCCGGCGCGAACCAGCGCGAGGTCCTGTGCGGTCCCGGCGGCCAGAGCTCGAACGTCCTCGTGTCGACCCTGAACGCGCCGCAGTTCTCGTTCGCGACCGGCACGAACAACTACACGACGCTGCGCCTCGATCCGGCGACGCGCGAGGTGAAGGTCGCGTACCACGACGGCGCGGGCACCGAGTTTCACAGCGAATCATTCATCCCCTGAACGCTACGACATTCTCGCGACTTGCCTCGTCGCAGGACGGCACCAGAGTGAGAGCATGAAGGAGCGCATTCAGGACTTCATGACGCGCCAGCCGTGGACCGTGCAGGCCGACGATTCCCTGACGATCGCGCGCGAGATGCTCGACCTGCGACGCATCCACCAGCTTCCAGTACTCGATGCCGGTGAGATCACCGGCATGATCTCCGCGCGCGACCTCCGGGCGGCCGGTCAGCGAATGGGTGTCGTAGCCGAACTGATGGTGCCGGCCGCCACCGTAGCCATGGACACCGAGCTGAATGACGTGCTCGACCTGATGTCTGCGGAGCGCTACGACGCAGTCGTCGTGACCGATGCCGGGCGCGTCGAGGGCATCTTCACGACGACCGACGCGCTACGAATCCTCACGAGCTTGCTGCGCCGCCCAGAGGGTCGAGTCTCAGTGCACGACGTTGACCGCGAGGTCGACGATGTTCGTCGCTGAGCCACCGAATCCGAGATCGCTCAGCTCGACGACGAGCGTGTAGTCGTTCGCCTCCGCCGGCTCCTGGATGACCGTCGGCGGCTTGCGCGACATCACCGCGGTGAGCGTGGTCGTCGACGGCGCACGTGGGATGCCGACCGGCAGGTCCGTGTACACGCTCGACTTGCAGTTGCAGTCGCGGTTCTCTGCCGTCGGCACGTCCGGCCACATCGGGAACCAGTCGACCTCGCCGAGCTTGGTCGCGATGTTCACGCCCGCCTCGCGTCCGGGCGCGGCGAACTGGAAGTGCTCCCACTGCACCGTCGTGCCGTGAAACGTTAGCCGGCTGCGCCCGTCGACCCACGCCTGTACGCGCAGCACGAAGCTCGACGGTGCATCGGGCGGCGCCGCATCGGCGACGACCTGCTGAGCATCCGCATCGTCATCGCCGACCGGCTGCCACTGCCCATGCGAGAACGAGCAACCTGCCAGCCAGAGCACGCACAGCCTCCACACCCGGCCATCTTATCAAGCTACGCGGCCTTGCCGACACGGATCTGTACGAGCTGGCCCGCGCCGAGCTGCATCGGCTCGCCCTGGCTCCGCCAGCCGTCGAGCCGGCTCGCGTGGCGGGCGTAGGCGACCGGGCACTTCGACGCACACGGCTTCTTCGCATTGAAGTAGTAGCGGATGTCCTCGACGGTGTACTGCGCGAGCGGCTTTGCCGGCATGCCGGTCCGCGGCGCGCACAGGTGAACGAGGCCGAATTCGTCGACGTGGAACGTGCGAGCACCGGCGCGGCACTTCCACTCCGACTCGCCCTTGTCGAGCAGCGGGCGCGTGTAGTCGTCGTCGAGGTACGCCGGCGCGCGCCGGCCCATGCCACGGATCGTCTCGTACGCCGCGCGCATCTCGTCGGAGACCGGCAACAGCGTGCCGTCCTCGGCGCGCACGAGCGACGTGTTCATGTCGAAGCCAAAGCCGATCACCGTCCGCGCGACCTCGATCGCCTCCGCCGGCGGACTCGAGCCAAGCACGCAGTTGATGCGAACGCGGAATCGCGCGTGCTCGGCGAGGAGGCGCAGCTTCGGCAAGATCGTCTTCAGCGACTTCTTCGACGTCTCGTTCGGCGTGACGTTATCGATGCTGATCTGCATGCCGTAGAGGCCCGCCGTGTTGAACCGCTCGATCCACTCGCGCGTCAGCAGATACGCGTTCGTGTTGACGAACGGCACGAGCCCCTTCTCCCTCGCGTAGGCGACGACCTTGTCGACGTGGGGATTGAGCAGCGACTCGCCGCCGGTCAGCGTCACGAACACGGCGCGCAGGCGCGCGATGTGATCGATGCGTTCCTGGAGCGTCTCGAGCGCCACCGGGGCCGAGACCTTGTCGTACTCGTAGCAGTAGCCGCACGACAGGTTGCAGCGGCGCGTGACGATCAAGTTCGCGATCAGCGGACGATCCTTGTCGAGCGCGGCGCCGACGAGGGTCGCGGCGACCTTGAAGTCGGCGAGGCGAGAGGTGCGGCGAAGGCGAGGCGTCGGAGACGTGGCGGACATATGCGGCGGGGTATCGCAACCGGTGTGCCGCGCTGCATCCATGCGGATCCAGGTGGATCCGGTGACTGAAATCGTCGAGAGTTCGACGGTCCGATGTCCCGTCCATCGCCGGTTTGCCTGATTGCCACCGCCTGCCTGGCCGGGTGTCACGAACCTGCCACCCAGGCGCCCGACGCCGCCGTGGCCCCGGACGGCAGCATGGCGATCGACGCGGCGCCCGCGACGTGCGGCACGCGCACCGGCCAGCGCGGCAAGACGAACCGCACGATCCGTGCGGCCGGCCTCGACCGCACGTACATCGTCTATCTCCCTCCGGATGTCGATCCGCAGACGCCGGTGCCGCTCGTGTTCGTCCACCACGGCTACACGATGTCGGCCGAGGCGATGTACCAGATCACGAGCTACGCGGCGCTCGCCGACGCCGAGCACATCGCGGTCGCGTTCCCCGATGGCCAGGCCGGTCCCGACTCGCTCGGCGCCCCATGGAATGTCGGCAGCGACGTCTGCCGTGCGGGCAACGGCGCGACGCCGCCGAGCGCGCCCGGCGACGACTTCGCGATGCTCGACGCGATCGAAGCCGACATCTCGCTCGATCAGTGCCTCGATACGTCGCACGTGTTTGTCACCGGCTTCTCGATGGGCGGCTACTTCTCGCATCACGCCGGCTGCATGCGCGACGACATCCGCGCGGTCGCACCTCACTCCGGCGGCACCCATGCGCTGTCGTCCTGCGCGGCCGGCCACAAGCCGATCATCATCTTTCACGGCACGGCCGACGCAGTCGTGCCGAACGGCTGCGACGACCCGGCTGCGATCCAGCCGCTCGGCGCGACGGCATCGGCGACCGCGTGGGCGATGAAGAACGGCTGCGCAACGACGACGACCTCGCACGCGGTGCAGGGCGGGACCTGTCGCTACTACGACGATTGCCCTCCCGACGGCCAGGTCGCGCTCTGTACGTTCACGAACATGGGACACTGCTGGGCCGGCGGTACGAGCCAGAGCATCTATGCGTGTCCGGCGTATGCCGATGCGACCGCACTCGAGTGGTCGTTCTTCAAGCAGTACGCCTGGTAGCGACAGTCAAAGTCGCAATGCGCGGGCACCGCTGATGCAGCGCTTCGCGACATGCAGCGCGATCACTACCGGATTGTCATCGCGCTCGACTTGTCTGAGTACGCCGAGATCGTCCTCGAATACGCACTCGACCAGGCCGTGCGTCATGACTCTCCCGACCTCCACTTCGTCCACGTGCTTGAACGTGGCGACGGGCGCGAGCTCGTACGCGCGGCCGAGTTAGCCCTTGCGCGGCTCACGCTGCAGGGACTCGAGACATTCGGCCAGCGCGGCGACAACTGGCGTGCACGACTCCACGTACGCGCTGGTAAGGCGCACGAAGAGATCGTCGCGCTCGCGAACGAGATCGACGCGAACCTCATCGTTGTCGGCCGCTTCGGCAGTCACCGTAGGCTCGGCACACTCGGGTCCACCGCGCATCGCGTGCTGGAGAACGCGCCATGCGCGACCCTCGCAGTCACACTCGTCGACCGCGAGGTCGAGGCTCCTCAGTGTCCGGAATGCGTACGTGTCCGAGCAGAAACCGACGGAGAGGCGTGGTTTTGCCCGCTCCACAGTGCACCCGACCGAGTGACGCTCGCGACGACGTTTCTGCCGACGTCGAGCTGGACCGGCGGAGGCACGATGTGGTGACGACGCTTCGCTGATGTGAGAGCCAGCGAATGCTCATGCGCTCGTGGCGCAGCCGCGCGTCGTCATCGACGCGCTCGCTCAGCGCTTGTCGGGCTCGATATCGCGAATGGCGTCAGACGATGGTGTGCCGCGCCCGATCTCCGGCTCGTTCTGAATATCTTTGCGATCATCGACCTGCGGGCTCGCAACGGTGCCCGGGATCGGCTGCGGCTTGCGGCTGGGCTTGAAGCGTTGTTTGCGTGGCATGGGCAAGTCGCCTTGCAACGCCTGTGCTCTGCGCGGTCCTGACATGTGTCCTGGTGGCACAGCCGTCGCAGGGCTCTAGAGCACACCTTGGGAGGAAACATGGCATCGCGTTACGGCATCGGACCGTTCGAACAACGTCAGTGGCGTGACGAACCGAGACGCTGGCGAGAAGACGATCCCGACGAGCGCGCGTACCGCAGCGAGCGTCGCGACGTCGCGCCGTCGAGCGACCCATGGCAATCGCACGAGTACGAGCGGGCAATGCGCGAGCACGCACGCGAACGACCGGGCCATCGCGACGACGAACGACGGCGCTTCGCGCATCGCGAGGAAGACGAACACGTCCACTACTATCGCGACGAGCGCGGTACCGATGACTACTTCCGTCACGAGCTGCGCGATCGCCGTGATGACGACGAGGTGCCGTTCGATGATCGCTACAACTGGCCCGATCGCCGGCCGCGCGTCTACACGCCGCGTGCGGAGAGGTTCGGGCACCCGAGCATCCGCGGCAGTCGCATCGACTACGACCAGCAGTTCGTGTCGTCGCATCGCGACGAGGACGAGGACCGCTGCGAGAACTGCGGCCACGTCATGAGCCGCCGCCGCGATCGCTAGGCTACTCGGCCATTCCGATCGCCCCGACCACGCGGCGCGCGAGCGCCTCGCCTTCCGCCCAGCGCGTCGCGCGAAGGCCCGTGACGAACACGCGAGTCGAACCCGAGGTCTCCGGCAGCTTGCGAACCCACTGGACGATGTCGTCGAGGTTCGTCTGCGGATCGCAGATCAGCGACGGAGCTCGCGCACTGCGCACCGCCTGCATGACGGCGGCGATCGCGGTGAACTTCGTCGGATGACCGGCGTCCGGCACCAGGACGAGCACGCCCGAGGCGAGCGAGATGTTCGCGCGAACAGCCTGGCGAGGTCCGCGGTCCAAGCAGGGCGTCAGCCCCTCCGCGATGTCCGCTGGAACCGGACCGAGCTCGTCGCGCTTGTCGAGCGGCATGAAGCCGGCGACCGAGATGCCGTGCACGACCGCGGCGCGGTGGGCTCCGCGTTCGACACCCGTCTGACCCGAATGGAGGATGACCAACATATGAGCGTGGTGAGACTCGATTGCCTATCTCATGAAAGCGTGGTGTGGTGTGCGCGGGATGCAAGCAACTTCCCAACGAGCGCTCGCTGGCAACAGTTTAGCTGCCGAGCTCGTGAGGGCCTCGACGTGGAGCACCCACTCACTCGGCCCGATCGAGTCGTGGCCGGCCACACTCCGGGCAGCGTTGACTGCGTGCTTCGCCGCAAGATCGCCAATGCAGGTCTGGTGGGGGGAGCAGCTCGTCGTCTTCTATAACGATGCCTGCATCGCAGGCCTCGCGGAGCGGCATCCCTCTGTGCTCGGGCGCCACGCTCCGGAATTGTTTGGCGAGCGCTGGAGCACGATCCGAGACGCCGTCGAACGAGTGAGGGCCGATGCAATCGAGGTCGAGGTCGATGGACTTCACCTCGTGCCGATCTTCGGCGACCACGGCGTCGACGGCATTCTGTGCGCGCTCCCCGAGGAGCCAGAGCCCGAGGATGCGCTCGAAGCCCCTTCGGACAGACGGGCGAAGCATGACTTCCTGTCGCTCATCGGCCACGAGCTCCGCAATCCGCTATCGGCGCTCTCGACGACGATGCAGGTGTTCGAGCTGCGTGGGAGCTCGCCCGAGCTCGCGCTGATGTCGCGGTCGGTCCGCCACCTGTCGCGGCTCGTCGATGACCTGCTCGATATCTCGCGCATCGCACGAGGCAAGCTCGTCCTCCATCGCACCCGCATCGAGCTCGCGGCGATCCTCGATCGCGCGATGGAGATCGTGACGCCCCTCGTCGACGACCGCGGTACGAAGGTGTTCGTCCGCGTCGCCCGCACCGGCATTCCTATCGATGCCGACGGAGAACGGCTCGCCCGGACGTTCGCGGCGATCCTGACAAACGCGATCGAGCACAGCGACCGCGGTGCGCCGATCGTCGTCGAAGCGATCGCCGAGGGGCAGAAGGTGCGAGTCGTCGTCAAGGACGAGGGTGCCGGCATCGCCCCGGATCAGCTCGCCCACGTGTTCGAGGCGTTCCACACAGACCGCATGACAGGCGGCCTCGGCCTGGGCCTCGCGATCTCGCGCGGCATTGTCGAGCTCCACGGCGGAACGATCACGATTCGCAGCGCGGGCGCCGGCACGGGCAGCGAGTGCGTCGTCGAGCTGACCCGGGCGGAGAAGGCCGACCTCGGCACGCCTCGGATCCCGGTCGCTACGACCGTTCGCAAGCGAGTGCTCCTCGTCGAGGACAACGACGATACCGCCCGCGCGCTCAAGAATGCGCTCGAGCAACTCGGCTACAAGGTCGCCCTCGCCCACGATGGTCCGGTCGCCCTCAACGTCGCCCGCACCTTCGAGCCCGACGTCGTTCTGCTCGATATCGGCCTGCCGGTGATGGACGGCTGGGAGCTCGCCCGGCGGCTACGCGAGCGTACGAGCGAGCTCCACTTCGTCGCGGTGACGGCACGCGATCAGGAAAGTGACAAGCAGACCTCGGTTGCCGCGGGGTTCGCCGAACACCTGATCAAGCCGATCGATCTCGGCCGGCTTCAGAACCTGGTCGAAGGTCTCCCCATGCGCACACGGACGTAGCTTGCTCGCCGCCGTCGCACGTGGTGTGGTCCGCGTTGAATGTTGAGCAGGGGCCGCTGATGCGCATCCTCGTCGTCGACGACTACCCCGGCGCGGCCGAGATCTCGTGCACGCTGTTGCAGCTCATGGGCCACGAGGGATTCGCCGCGACGAGCGGTCAGGACGCGCTCGCGCGCGCCGGCGAGGTCGAGCTCGATGTCGTCATCCTCGATCTCAGCCTTCCGGACATCAACGGCTACGACGTCGCGCGCCAGCTTCGCGCCCGCGCGGGAAGGCGAATCTTCATCGCCGCGATGACCGGCTGGAACACGACCGAAGATCGCGCCCGTTCGCGCGCCGCGGGGATCGACATGCACGTGGCCAAACCGACGAGCGCAGACAAGCTGTCCCAGGTGATTCAGGCCGCCAAGAAGCTCGACGATTCTGGCGCAGCCGATCGAGCATGAGTTCTGTATCCGCGCGCTATCGTTGCGCGAGATGGCGAAGGTTCTGTTCCCGCTCCCCGATCACGACTTCGACGTCACCGAGGTCGCCGTGCCGTGGAAGCTGCTCCGCGAAGCAGGACACGAGACGGTGTTCGCGACCGAAGCCGGTGCGACGCCCGCATGCGATCCGCTGCTGATCACCGGCGTCGTGTTCGGCAAGCTCGGCGCACGACCGGAGCCGATCGCGTTCTACCGCGAGCTCGAGCGCGCGCCTGAATTCGTATCGCCGAAGCGGTGGAGCGACTGCAATGCCGCCGACTTCGATGCACTGTTCCTCGCCGGCGGTCACGCGCCCGGCATGCGCCAGTACCTCGGCAGCGAGGTCGTCCAGCAGCTCACCGCCGCATTCTTCGCCGCGCAGAAGCCGATCGCCGCGATCTGTCACGGCGTGCTCGTCGCGGCGAGATCGAAGCGCGGCGATGGGAGCTCCGTCCTGCACGGTCACCGCACGACGTGCCTGCCGAAGTACATGGAGCGCGCGGCGTACTTCTCGACGTTCTGGCGGCGCGGCCGCTACTACCGGACGTATCCGGCGTACGTCGAGGACGAGGTCCGCGCGGCGCTCGCGAGCCCCGGTGACTTCGAGCGAGGCCCACGCGAGCTGTCGAAGCGAGGCACGCGCGAGGACGACACGCACGCGTTTGTCGTGGAGGACGGTCACTACGTCTCCGCGCGCTGGCCCGGCGATGCGTATCGGATCGCCAGGGCGCTGCTCGCCCGCCTCGCCGGCACGGAACGTGCGACGGCCTGAGCATGGACCTGCTCGACCTGCTGCAGTGGCCGGCGATGGTGATCACCGTGGTCGCCGCGTACCTCGTCGGCTCGCGCAGTGCGAACAAGCGCTCGATCGGGTTCTGGGTCTTCCTCGCGAGCAACGTCGCGTGGGTCGTGTGGGGCCTTCACGCGAAGGCATATGCGCTCATCGTGCTGCAGGTCGCGCTCGCGACGAACAACATCCGCGGCGCGCATCGCAACAAGAAGGCCGCGGAGGACGACGCTACAGAACGCAGCTCGTGACCATCATGAGCGCGCCGCTCGCGCCGGCGATCCGGCACGTCACGGTGATCCGATCGCCGGCCGCGATGTGACGTGCCGCCGCCGGGTCGGCGAACTCGAGCGACAACATGTTCCGGCCGTCGACGTCCATCATCACGATCGGCTCGTCGCGGTCGCCCTCGCCGACCGACCTGATCGATCCCGTCAGCGTGACGCCATTGCGATACTTCGCGAGCAGGTCGCCCTCACCCTCGATGAAGTCGCGATGCAGCGCGACGGGGTTCGTCCGGATCGGCCCACTCGTCAGCGTCTGGAGCTCCGGCTTGGCGCATGCGCTCGCCAACAGCACGATCGCGAGCCAGCGCAAAGAGGGCACGCCTGCTCCTTCATCAAGCCGCGTGCCCGCGTAACCGCGCGAACTGCCGTCGCCTCACGGGTCACGGTGGACCCGCCTTGGCCGCGAGTTGGGTCTATGGAGCGGCGGCGCGGAACATCTGGCCGAGCACCCTCGCGTCGGCCTGCGCCTCGTCGTTCTTCTGGTGATAGACGTCGTAGTGAGGCCTCGCCGCCTCTTCCGACCCGGCGCGAAGTGCCGCCGCGTAGGCCTCCCACGCAGTCTGTCGGGCATCGAGGTAACGCCCGAGCGTCGTGTAGAGCTCCCGGCTGGCAGGCGTCACCGGGGCGGCGGACACACGGGCGCGCATCGCACGCCACGGCACGAGCACGTCTTGATCGATGACCGCGGCGAGCTCGAGCTCGTCGATCTCGTTCGCGCGCTGGCGCCGCAGTGCCTCGTTGAAGGTGGCGATGCACTGTCGCTCCGTCGCACGGAAGTCCTTCACGGCTGCGTCGCCGACGCCCGTATCGTGCGCTTTCGTCTGCGAGTCGCTACGAGTCAGCATCACGATCGCGACGGCGGCGCCCGCGATCGCGACGACCACCGCTCCGGCGACAAGCCACTTCTTCACGGCCTCGTTCTAACACTGTCCGACGGTGCGCGTAGACGCGCGCCGTGCGTTTGCCGCGCACATTTGACAGCGGTCACGCGCATTTCAAGTTGCGATCATGGTCCATCTTCCCGCCGGAGCTGATCCCGAAGCGATCCGCGCGATCGCTCGGCCGATCCACGGCGAGCAGGATCTCGAGAAGATCGGCGAGCTCGTCGCAACCAAGCGCCTCGTCTGCATCGGCGAGGCAAGCCACGGCACGCGCGAGTTCTACGATCTGCGCGCGGCGCTCACGCGGCACCTGATCGTCAAGCACGGCTTCACGGCGGTCGTCGTCGAGGGCGACTGGCCCGACTGCCTGCGCGCCGATCGCTACGTCCGCGGTCAGGGCGAGGACCCGAGCGCCCTCCACGCGCTCGACAGCTTCGAGCGGTTCCCCCGGTGGATGTGGCGCAACGAGGACGTCGCGATGTTCCTCGACTGGCTGCGCGCCTACAACGCCGACCAGGCGACGCAGCGCCACGCCGGGTTCTACGGCCTCGACCTCTACTCGCTGCACACGTCGATGCAGGCGGTCATCCACTACCTCGAGGACGTCGATGCCGACGCGGCCACGCGCGCCCGCGAGCGCTACGCGTGCTTCGATCACGTCCCTGGTGATCCGCAGCAGTACGGCCTGCAGGCTCACATCGGCATCGGTCCCAAGTGCGAGACCGAGGTCGTCGCGCAGCTCGTCGAGATGCAGGTCCGCAAGCTCGCGCGGTCGGGCCGCACGCCCGCCGGCGACGCGTGGTTCCATGCCGTGCAGCAGGCCCATGTCGTCCGCAACGCCGAGGCCTACTACCGCACGATGTTCGGCGGCCGGAACGCGTCGTGGAACCTGCGCGACACCCACATGGCCGACACCGTCGACATGGTCGCGGAGCACCTGGGCGGCAGCTCGCCGGCCAAGGTCGTGATCTGGGCTCACAACTCGCACGTCGGCGACGCACGCGCGACCGAGATGGGCGACAGCGGCCAGATCACGCTCGGCCAGCTGCTCCGCCAGCGCCATCCGGGAGAGGCGGCGCTCATCGGCTTCACCAGCCACGAGGGTACCGTGGTCGCCTCGCACGACTGGGACGAACCGGCCGCGCGCATGCGAGTGCGTCCCTCGCTCGATGATTCGTGGGAACGCCTGTTCCACGATGCAGGTCTGCCGCGCTTCTATGTGACAGCGAGCGAACTCGCGCAATCCCTCGGCGGGAGCACGGAGCTGCTCCAGCGCGCGATCGGAGTCGTTTACCGCCCCGACACCGAGCGGCGCAGTCACTACCTGCAGGCGCGCCTTGCCGCCGAGCTCGACGTCGTCATCCACGTCGACATCACGCGCGGAGTGGAGCCGCTCGACCTGATCGACGAGCCGGACGACATCACGCAGGCACACGAATTGCCAGAGACATATCCAAGCGGAGTTTGACTCATGGCCCACAAGTCCAAAAAGAAGCACCTCAAGCACGTCCACCAGCACGAGCCGGCAACGCCGCCGGCGAAGTCTCCCATCGCGAAGGCGGAGGCCGCTGAAGCGCGCTTCGCCAAGCCGCGCGCCGCCGCTGCGAATGCCCGCGCCGCTGTCGGTGCGAAGGCCGCCGGTGCTCGCGCCGCGGTCGGTGCGAAGGCCGCCAGCGTCAAGGCGGCAGTCGGTGCACGCCGCGCCAGGAAGGCCGAGAAGAAGCCTGGCATCGTGCGCTCGGTCGCGCGCAAGGCGACGCGCAAGCTCGCCGCCAAGCCGAAGAAGATCATCGAGCGCGCGGCACGCCGTGTGAAATCCCTCCTCGGCAAGACCGAAGATTCGGCCGCGAGCCGCAGCTAGCGCGACGCTGGAGAGGTCGTTCGCGGAGCTGCGCTCGCGGCACGTCGTGCGGTCGCGCGATCGATC
>JABFXX010000609.1 GCA_013368795.1 Kofleriaceae bacterium | reverse complement strand
CGGTCATGCTCCGCAGGATCCGCGGCGCGTGGGTCTACGGCGGCGCGGTCAACGAGCCGATGCGCGACCTGCGGGGCGCCAAGCCCGTGTTCGACAGACACGTCGACGACGCGAAGTGGCGGTTCATGGAGCTGACCATCGGCAACAGCGACGGCGAGATCACGCGGCGCGACCCGTCGGAGTACACGCCGCGCAGCGACGAGGGCGAGGGGCTGATCCTGGTCTCGATCATCATCGCGGCGCGGCGCGAGCTGTTCACCGTCGGTCGCATCGGCGACGGCGACGACCTGCGCATCGCGCTCGAGACCACGGCGTGGATCACGGCCGACAGCCTCGTCGCGGTCGAGATCGTCTGGCAGCCGTCCGAGGACTCCGACCGCATGTCGTCGATGGAGCTCGAGGCGAAGTATCCCTTCCCCGAGATCATTCCGATCCGGGGCGCGCTCGTCGGCAAGGTCTTCTGCGTGTACTGCGGCGGCCCGTTCCCCGCCGAGCTCGTGTCATGTCCGCACTGCGGCGCGCCTGCGCCCGGCCGCGAAGCACCGGAGGCCGCGTGATCCGCGAGCGCGTGGTCCGTCGCTGACGCCCGGGCCGCGTTACCATCGGCGACATGGGAAAGCGCTGGGTGCTGTGCGCCCTGATGATCCTGTTCGCGCTGTTCATCACGCGTGAGGTCCTCGCCGACACCGGCGGCAGCATGGGCGGCGGCAGCTGGGGCGGCGGTGGCGGTGGGGGCGGATACTCGGGAGGCGGCGGTGGCTACTCGGGAGGCGGTGGATACTCGGGAGGCGGCGGCGGGTACTCCGGCGGCGGCGGCTGGAGCTCCGGCGGTGGGTCCGGCGGTGGCGCGATCGGGGTCGTCGGGTTTGTCGTGCTCGCGATCATCGTCATCATCTGGCTGTTCGCGCAGGCGCTGGTGCAGAGCGGAAGCTCGTCGGACATGTCGTACCTGGCCGACTACACGCCGCCGGACCTCGTCGATGTCACCGTCTTGCGAATCGCGATCGACGCGCGTGCACGCAAGTTCGTCCAGACCGAGCTCGCGCGGATCGCCGCGACCGCCGACACGAAGACCTCGTTTGGCAGACTCCAGATGCTACGCGAGGTCTCGATCATGCTGCGCAAGCTGCGCGACGCCTGGGTCTACGGCGGCGCGATCAACGAGCCGATGCGCGACCTGCAGGGTGCGAAGATCGCGTTCGACCAGCACGTCGACGACGCGCGGGCGCGGTTCATGGAGGAGACGATCCGCAACGCCGACGGGCAGATCACGCGGCGCGAGGCGTCGGAGTACCGGCCGCGCAGCGACGAGGGCATGGGCCTGATCCTCGTCTCGATGATCATCGCCGCTCGCCGCGAGCTGTTCACCGTCCAGCACATCGGCAACGGTGAGGACCTGCGCAAGGCGCTCGATGCCGCGTCGCAGGTCTCGAGCGGCAGCCTGGTCGCGATCGAGATCGTCTGGCAGCCCTCGGAGGACGCCGATCGGCTGTCGTCGATGGAGCTCGAAGCGAAGTATCCGCGTCCCGACATCATCCCGATCCAGAACGCGCTCGTCGGCAAGATCTTCTGCGCATACTGCAGTGGCCCCTTCCCCGCCGAGCTCGTGTCGTGCCCGCACTGCGGTGCGCCTGCCCCGGGCCGCGAAGCACCGAAGGCCGCGTGATGCGTACTGCGGCCATTCTTCTCATCGCGCTCTGTGGCATCGTCGCAGCGACGCTCGTCGGCGTCGCGCTCGACGCGCGCAAGCGCCGCCGGCGCAGCTACGAGCCGCTCGTCGATCCGATCATGCCGGCACCAGGCGGCGTCGACGTCAGCGTGCTCCGCATCGCGATCGACGGCCGCGCGAGCAAGTTCGTCCGCACCGAGCTCGCGCGCATCATGGCGTCGATCGACGGCACGTCTGCACAAGGCCGGAGCAAGCGGTTGCGCGAGGTCAGCGTGACGCTTCGCCGCGTCCGCGACTCCTGGATCTACGGCGGCGCGGTCAACGATCCGATCCGCGACCACGCCGATGCACGTGCCGCCTTCGCCTGGCACGTCGACGACGCGCGCGTGCGGTTCACGACCGCGGCCGTGCCGCTCGGGAACCCTCGCGATCCGCAGACGACGCTGATCCTCGTCACGATCGTCGTCGCCGCACGCGGTGAGCTGGCGACCGTCGGCGAGATCGGTGCCGGCGAGGAGCTGCGGCGCGCGCTCGAGGCAGCCGCGCATCGCGAAGCCGACGACATCGTCGCGCTCGAGGTCGTGTGGGTGCCCGAGGAGGATGGCCGCGTGCTGTCGTCGATCCAGCTCGAGGCGCAGTATCCGCCGCCGGAGCTGTATCGGCTCCGTGGTGCGGTCGTCGGCAACGTGTACTGCACGTACTGCGGCGGGCCGTTCCCGGCGGAGCTCGTGTCGTGCCCGCACTGCGGTGCGCCGGCGCGCGGGCGCGACCGCGATCGGCAGGCGATCGCGTAAGGCCGATCGCCCGGGCGCGGTGTACAACCCCGCCATGCGTCGGCTCGTACTGGCGATCCTCCTTGTTGTATCCGGACCTCGGCTCGCCGCCGCCGAGAAGCTCACGCTCGACCAGGTGATCGCGAAGGCAATCGCCAATCCGCGCGTGCAGATGGCGCAGGAGGACGTCGGCACCGCGCGCGCCCGGCTGGGCGAGGCCGACGCGGGGCGCTGGCCGAAGCTCAAGGCGACCGGATTCGCGACGGTCAGCCCGGAGATCCGCTGCATCGACCCGACGTGTAACGTGACCGAGCCGCAGAACTTCGCGTTCCGGTTCAGCGGCTTCTTCGGCAGCATCCAGGTCGACGTCACGCAGCCGCTGTACACGTTCGGCAAGATCGATCATGCGCGTCGTGCGGCGCGCGCCGGTGTCGCTGCGCAAAAGGCGCTCGCCGACGAAGCCGCCGGCGATGCCGCGGCGGATGCGGCCCGCGCGTACTGGGGCCTCAAGCTCGCGCGCGAGCTCGGCGGCATGCTCGACGACGGCATCGAGGAGATCACGAAGGCGAAGTCCCAGTTCGGCGAGCGCACCGACATCTCGATCCAGGATCGCCAGCGCGTCGAGGTGCTGCTTGCCGAGGCGAAGGCGCAGCGGGCCGAGGCGATGCAGGGCGAGCTCCAGGCCCTCGCCGGCCTGCGGGCGATCACGGCCCTCCCCGATGCAGACATCGACGATGACGAGCTGGCCGCGGTCCAGCGTACGCTCCCCAACGAGCACACGCTGTCACAGGACGTCGCGCGCCGGCCGCAGAACGTCGCCGCGATCGCGGGCGTGACGGCCACCGAACAGCTCGCCGCGTTCCAGCGCGCCTACTACTACCCGGACTTCGCGCTCGTCGGCAGCGCGTGGGGCGCCAAGGCACAGGGCGTCGACGACCCACCCGGTGCGTTCGCGAACGATCCGTTCAATCGGTTCGGCGCGGGCCTCGTGCTCGGCCTGCAGTGGGCGTTCGATCCGTGGACGACCAAGGCGCGCGTCGACAGGGCCGAGGCGGAGGCGCGCAAGGCGAAGGCCCAGGCAAACCTCGCCGCGATCGGCGCGAGTTACGACATCGCGATGGTGACCTCGGAGGCCCGGGCGGCGAAGGCCAAGGTCGACGCGACGCTCGAGGGTGAGAAGTCGGCGCGCACCTGGCTCGCGTCGGTCCTGCAAAGTCAGGCAATCGGCACCGCGGAACCGAGGGATCTTGCTGATGCGTATATCGCGTGGTTCCAGATGAAGGCCCGGTGGGCCCAGGCCGTCTTCCAATGGAACGTTGCTGTGGTACGCCTGGGTCGGGCCATCGGTGAATACAAGGCCGGGTCTTAACGTCAAAGGGTATCCAATGAAGCGTCTGTTCCTGATTCTCCTGATGTTGTTCGTCGCGACTCCCGCGTTTGCCGCGGATGCCAAGACGGGCCCCGGCACTGCAGCCGTGAAGGCGGCGAACGAGAAGATCACCGCGCTCCTCAAGGAGAAGCCCGCTCCCGGCTCCAAGGAGGAGAAGGAGCTC
>JABFXX010000574.1 GCA_013368795.1 Kofleriaceae bacterium | reverse complement strand
AGCAAGTGGCGGACGAGCTCCAGTGTCACCGCCGGCCGGCCAGCGACCTGCACCATGAGGTCGCGGATCCTGCGGTCCATCGCCGCCGCGAGGCACAACGAGAGCAGCAACCCTTCGATCGGCTGCAGCTCGTGGCGCTGGACGAGCTGCGCGAAGCGCACCGTGTTCGGGTCGGCGAGTGCATCGAGCGCGGCGGCCGCCTCGTCGCGACGCGCTGCGAGCGTCGTCGCGGCCGCCTCGTCCTCGGCGAGCAGCGCACGGAGTGCGGCCTCGCACCACGCCAGGTTGGTGGTCAGGAACTGGGACAGCACGTCACGCGGCGCCGAAAACATCGCGCCCACGTTAGCGCAAATCACGTCACGTCGAGGCTGGCGAGAAGCCGAAGCGCTTGCTCGGCGGTGCGGGCAGGGCTCAGCGTCTCGGCGAGGCCACGACCGGCGAGGCGTGCGACGTGAGCGAGGCGATCGAGGTGCCTGCGATCGGCCGCTGGCTCGATCAGCACGACCGCGACTTGCAGCGGCACCGCATCGGGCGTGCGCGTCTTGATCGGGCGGCCGAGGACGACCAGCGCCGCACGCACCGCCTCGCCGGGCAGGATCGCGTGCGGTGCCACGACACCACCGCCCATCATCGATGGCGCAGCCTCCTCACGCTCGAGCAGGTCTCGCGCGAGCGAACGGGCCTGCTCGCGATCGCGCGCGAGCCGCGCGGCGGCGACCATCACGACATCTTCGAGATCTGCGCACGTTGCCCGAACGACGACGCGCGTCTCCGTCAACAGCTCGCCGAGGCGCGGCTTCGCCGGGCCGCTACGCGCCGGAATGGTCCGGTCGATGTATGCGCGGATCCGCGCGATCTCGGCAGCGCCCAGATCACGTCCGGCGAGGTCGAGAAACAGCGCCGAGGCCTCTGGAACACGCTCGAGATACGACGCGATCGCAGCACCCGCACCCTGCGCGATCTCGAGGAGGACGAGCGGTGGCAGCTGGAGCGCGCGCGCGATCGCGACGACGCGGTCCGGCGTCGGCACGGGATCGTGGCCGTGCTCCACGCGGCTGAGATACGCCGGTGACACGCCGATCCGGTTGGCCAGCTCGCCGAGCCCCATGCCGGCGTCGACCCGGAGCATTCGCAACGTGGCGCCAAAGTGCGTGCTCATGACTCCACCTTCGCGCGCGCGATGTCGCCGAGACGTTCGCGGACGATCAACAGCGAACACGGACAGTCGCGGATCAGGCGTTCGGCGCCAAAGCCGAACCCGACACGCGTCGCGCTGACGCCCCATTCCCGGCCAACCCCGACGACCACGAGATCGCAGCCACGGGTCCGCGCCAGCACGGCCTCGGCCGGAGACTGATTTCGGCTGGTCTCGACGCTGGCGCGCGCCCCCACCCGCGCTGCAGCCACCTGCGCCTCCTCCTCGGTGCTGCCCAGGCCCTCGACGCACAGCATCGTCAACGCAGCCCCCGTCTCGCTCTGGATGCGAGCCGCGAATCGCAATGCGGCTTCGTCGTGGAGCGAGCCCTGGTATGGGAGCAAGAGCGATGCTGGACGGATGGGAAGATCACGGTCGACGAGGACCGCGACCGCCGGCTCCGCCTCGCGCAGGACGGTATGGACGACGCCACCGAGCAGCGCCTGACTCAGCAGTGGTTTGTGATACCCGAGCAACACCAGCTCCGGCGTGCGCATGTCGGCAACACGGACGATGTCGTCTGCGGCGTCTGCGGACGAGAACGCCACCGGGCGGATGCGCATCTGGAGCTGTTCGGCTTGCGCGACAGCGGGTGCGAGGACCTCGAGTCCATCTGGAGTCTCGGAGCCGTCATTGGCTTCGCGAGTGAGGTGCAGTGCCAGAATCTCGGTCATAGGCTTCGCGAGCGCTCGCGCGATGTTCACCATCGGGGGTCCAACACGAGGGTGCGAGACGCAGACCATGATGCGCTCGCTGTCGTCGCGAACGGAGCTCGGCACGGTGGCGAGCATCTCGCGGATGGCATCTCGCGCTGGATACAAGCGGGAGAGAACCGGTCCGGTGACGAGTGTCGTCGCGAGCACCATGACGACCATGATCGAGAAGAGCGTCGGGGAGAACACGCCGAGCTCGAAGCCGACGTTCAGCACGATCAGCTCCATGAGGCCTCTCGTGTTCATGAGAATGCCGAGCGCGCCCGCCTCCCGCCAGCCGTGGCCCGTCAGCCGAGCACCGAGCGTCGTCGCGCCGACCTTACCGACGCACGCGATGACCACGACCGTCGCGCACGCGAGCAGATCGCTTGCGTTGCCCATCATCTGGATATGCGTTCGCAGTCCCGTGACCACGAAGAACAGCGGAAGCAGGAGGACGAGGACCACGTCTTCGAGCTTCTCTGCCAGTGCGCGCGCAAACCCGTCTCGCTTCGGGATGAGCGCGCCGAACACGAACGCCCCGAACACGAGGTGCACTCCGATCGAGTGCGTGATCCATGCCGACGCCAGCGCGCCCAGGACGAGGAGGGCGATGACATCGTGCGTGAGCGTCAAGGGTGCATTGCTGCGCTCGACCAGGCGCTCGAGGAGCGGCCGCACGAGCAGGACCATGGCGGCGATGAACGCGATCGCGAGCCCGGTCGTCGCAAACGCGTCGCCGATCTCGTCCGTCCGAGCAACGGCGACGACGAATGCAAGCACGCACCAGGCGATGAGGTCCTCGAGCGCGGCGCACGCGATCGCGAGCGAACCAAGACGCGTGCGCAGGATTCGATGCTCCGTCAGGATCCGGGCGAGCACGGGGAACGCGCTCATGGCCATGGCTGCGCCCATGAACAACGCGAGCTCGAGTGTCGGCGGCCGCGAGCTCACGAGCACATCCACCGGCCATGCAGCTGCGGCACCGAGACCGAACGGAACGACAATGCCGAGGAGTGCGATCGCGATCGCTGCCCGGGTACGGCCGCGGAGATGGCTCGGATCGAGCTCGAGCCCGATGATGAACACGAACAGCACGACGCCGAGCTGGCTCGCCGTGCGCAGCGATTCTACCGATCCGGGCGGAAACAACGTCGCGGAGAACGCCGGCGCGACGGCTCCGATGACCGACGGGCCGAGCACGATTCCAGCGATGATCTCCGCGGTCACCGCGGGTTGGCCCAGGCCTCGCGCAACGCGCGCGAACAGGCGAGCCAGGCCGATCGTCACGACGAGCTGAGCGATGAATCGGCTCAAGGCATCGTCGAGAAACCACGACATCGGGTCAGCCTACCACCTGCTGCCAGCCACCCTTCCGGCGCGCGAGGACGGTGCGCTCGGTCGCATCGAGCTGGAACAGATGGAGCCACTCGTTCTCGACGAGCTCGCGCACCTTGACGTGCTTCTCGAGCACGCGATCGATCGCCGGACGAGACGCTTCGATGAACACGGCCAGGCGAAGCGGGGTGTGGACCCACCGCTCACCATCGTGCAGCGATTGCAGCGACAGGCCGATCCGGAGGTCGCCGCCGTTGCCCTCGAAGATACCGAGGTGCCCACCCACGATGTTGTGGAGGACCTTGTTGCCGCTGCCGTAGCGCTCGTTGTCGACGGTCGAGGCGTAGTACTGGAAGTTGATCCAGTGTCCGACGACCACGGGACCGGTCATGATCGCCTCGAGGATCGCGTGGTCCTTGTCGTCCTCGAAGCGGTAGTCGTGGAGAAACGCACGCCCTTCGAGGTCCATGTGGCGGCTGCGCTCGCGCGGAGCCACGATGAACATCGAGTTGCCGGCAAGGCCCCACTCGGGACGCACCTCGGCCCAGTTCGTCGCGCGTTTCACGACTGCCGCGTGCAGCTTCTCGTCCGAGAGCTCGGCCAGGCCAAGCCGCGGCGCACGCTCGCGCCTCGCCGAGACGCCCGCACGGTCGAGCGCGGTTCGCACGGTGGCCAGGTCGGCCTCGTGCGTGCGAGCGCCGGCGCCCTCGATGAATAGCGTCACTTCGTCGGTCGTCGTGTTGTGGAGGCCGCCGACGAAGAACGTCGTCGAAGGAATCTCGATCCCGCGTGCGCCGAGGCCGGCGCGGACGTCGGCGTCGTTGAGAAGAGCGGCTGCTGCCCGTGCATTCACCTCGCCCGGTTGGCCGCCACACGCTCCACAATCGAGGCCTGCTGCGAGTGCGTTGTTCTTCGTCTCGCTGCCGTGGCCGACGAGCAGCACGAGGCGCGCGAAGTCTCGCGTGAGCCCCAGCGTCTGGAGAAACGTCGCCGCGATCTGGCAGCGCTCCTCGGCCGAGAGCGGCGAACCGTCCAGGTGACTCGTGAGCCGAGGCATGCGCGTCTGATCTTCGGTCGCTTTCAGCCCAGCACGGCGGCGGTTCGCGCGATGCCGCTCGGCGCGGAAGGCATCCCGGAAGATGCTGCCCGCGAAGAACAGGCCGACCGAATCGACGAACGCGAAGCTCGACAGCGAGCTCGACTTGAACGCCTTCCAGGCGTGGGCCGCGTCGAGGCGTGCTCGCCGTGTCGCCTCGAGGCCGTCCGGCACACCGGTGTCCGTGATGCGGTACTTCGGAGCCAGGAGCCCGGGCAGCTGCGGGCGCGCGCTGTCCGCGGCGAGCGGCACGTACTCGATCGGCAGGCCGAAGAAGCCCGCGACCCCCAGCGTCTGGATATCGTCGCCCTGCGCTTCGAGCGCGCGTCGAAACACCTCCGAGCGCACGTCGAGACAGAACGCGGCTTGCACGCGCGGGGTCGCGGGTCGCGCCGCGTCGAAGCCCTGCGGCAGCACGGAGCGCACCCGGGACAGCGACGCGAGCTCGACGGCGCGTTGCAGGATCCAGTCGTCGGATCGCGCCAGCTGCGCCGCGCGATCGATCGCAGGCCAGCTCGTCATCGCAAACCGCCACTCCTCGCGGATCGCTTCGTCGCTCGAGCAGTAGAGGATCCATTCCCAGCCGAGGCGGATCGCCAGGAGCTCGCGGAGATGGTCGTCGTCGCCGCCGGTCTGTCGCGCGGTCCAGCGCAGGTACGCGCACCACGACGCCCACCCGTTGACGTCGAGCAGCAGCGCCGACATGTACCGCTCGCGCTCGTTCACGCACACGCCGAGATCCGCGCAACCGCGAGCGATCATCTCGTCCGCGGTATTCGGAAGCGAGGCCACCGTCGAGCGGTACCCGCCGAGCGCCATGAACAGAGACGGCATCTGATCGGTCTGCGCCTGGGTTCGCCAGCTCGCGTAAAGGCCGCCTTCGCGCACGCCGCTGACCTGTGCCTGGCCATGGTCGAAGTACGAGGCGCAGAAGCGACTGATCCTCTCCATGACGAAGTCGCCCCAGGAGAGCTCGTGATCGCGCCGCCGGAGCGTCTCCATCACGTCGACGACGAGCGGCCGGCGCGATGGGGTCGGCTCGCCGATCCAGAAGCTCGCAATCAGATCGTGTTCGGTGACGTCGGCCCCGCTCTCCGCGATCGCCTCGCGGAGATGCTCGGAGCGAAACCGTCCAGCGCGCCACTCCCCGGCGTACCAGGCGCGCGGCATGAGCAGGCGACCGCCCGAGAGCGCTGCGAGCTCTCCGGCGACCTCGGGAAGCGGCTTGTGGGTGAGCGGCCAGAACGGATTCACCGCGAGAAATCGATCGAGCGGCCACGTCGGTGCGATACGCGCACACGCACGGTCGGTGGCTTCTATCAGGGCGGCGTGGTCGGTCATCGGAGTCCGGGCGGCCACAACCGAAACGTCACGCGCGTGAACAGGTCATCGATGTAGAGGCCGCTGAGCAGATGCGGCTGGAGCCAGTTGGCGAACCGGCCATTCGGGCTCGTCTGCAGGATGGACTGAGCGATGAACAGCAGGACGAGGCCGCCGACGACGATCTGCCACTTGAGGCTCGATGCCGAGAAGCCTGCATTGATCGAGGGAGCGATCAGCTCGAACAGAACATGCCATCCGAAGTACGAGGCCGAAGCTCCCACGGTGACCAGCGCCACGAGCATGAACGCGCGCTTTCCGGCTGCGAGTGCTCGACCGGTCATCGGCGCGAAGCTCAACCCCAGCACGAACGCGAGCGGTCCGATCGTGCTCGACAGGTGACCGGTTGGAAGCGCGGTCGCCCAGTAGAACGGCGCCACCGCCAACGACACGAGGGCCGCGCCGACGAGGAGATGCCAGAGCTCCGTCGGTGGGCTGTGGACGAGATGTGCCGCGCGCCACTGTCGTACGACCGAGCCCGCGCTCAGGAACGTGTGCGCCTTGTAGAGCGAGTGCGCGAGCAGGTGCATCAGCGCGAGGTGCCACGCCCCGAGTCCGCATTGGACGAGCATGAAGCCCATCTGCCCGATCGTGGACCATGCGAGGACGCCCTTGATGGCGACGCGCGTCGTCATCACGAGCGAGGCCACGATCGTCGTGAACAGCCCGACACCGACGAGGATGGCTTGCGCGATCGAAGCGTGGGCCATGAGGGGCGCGAGCCGGATCATGACGAACCCGCCGATGTTCACGACGCCCGCGTGAAGAAGCGCGGACACGGGCGTCGGCGCTTCCATCACCGCCTGCATCCAGCCGTGAAACGGAATCTGCGCAGACTTCAGGAGGACGCCAAGCACGAGGAGCACCGTCGCGAGATGCAGCGTCGGCGAGAGCTCGCCGTTCGCTTGCACGAGTGTGTTCACGACGTCGATCCGTAGCGATCCGGTCGCGGGCCCGATGAGGACGAGCGACGAGACGAAGCACGCGTCCGCGACTCGACTGAGGAGGAACTTCTTGTGCGCGACGATGATGGCCTGGCGTCGGTTTCGATAGAACGTGAGGAGCTGGTGCAGGCCGACGTCCGTCGCGAACCAGGCGACCATCAGCACCGCGAGGTGGTTCGACGTGACGAGCACGGTCACCGACGCGAGGGTCAAGAGGAGGTATCGCGCATACCGATCGAGCTCGGCTTGCCCGGCCAGGTACGTCCGCGAATACCGGACGACGACGAGGGCGAGCGTCGACACCAGGAGGAACATCGGGCCCGACACGATGTCGAGTTGCACGACGTCGTGCAGCACCGAGTCAGGACTCGTGCTCGCGTCGTAGCCCGCCCAGGAGAGCAAGGGGCGGAGAAGGACTGCCAGGTACGCAAGTCCGGCCGTCAGGGTCGTCACGACGGACGCGACCGTCAAAAACCGAGAGCGCTGGCGCGAGATGAGAAACGCAGAAATGAGCAGGCAGGCCGGCACGAGCGCGGCAAGCAGCAGCGGCAACAGAGAGAGCAGCTCATCGCCAGCCACGGCGCGCCTCCTTCTGCCGGCGAGCGGCTAGCATCGAGGTATACGGCCGGGCCCTCATTGGTCGTCGCTCGCTGGCCATCACTGGAGGCTGCACGGCGTCGCCGCGAGCACTCCGGATGACGCGTTAAGTGATTTCTTAATATCAAGGGCGCCTTCACGGCGCAACCAATGCCGTCGACGCGCTCACGAAAATATCCGGTGTAGTTCAGAACCGGACGGGCTTGTTCGCGACCACCGTCGTCGTCTGGTTCGCCGTGTCGGTGACGCTACCGCGGACGCAATAGCAGCCGCTGCCGCTCGCCGGACGAGGCCAGCTGAATGTCCGCGTCTGTGTGCTTCCGCTCTGCATCGAGCGGGTGACCTCGTTCGCCGCCCAGGTCGCATCACTCGTCGACGCGGTCAGCGAAGGACAGGTCTGAGTGAGATTGCAGGTCGGCGGACCGTTGACCTTGACGAACTGGATGACGTCCCCCGCGAGCCCTTCCGCGTCGCCGATCGTCCACGCGAGCATCGCCGCACCAGAGGTTCCGTCGAGCGTCGCGCTGCCCGGGGCGGTCCACGTCAGCGTTGGCCGCGCATCGGTCGGCCCGTTGCCGTACGGCGCGCCGCCGAGGAGCCAGGCCTTGATCTTGTCGCGTTCGGCCTGCGTTGGCTTTGGCGCGGAGTTCGGAGGCATGTTGGCCTGCGTGACGACGCGCGTGAACACGTCGGTACGCTTCTCGAACACGCCGACGTCATCGACCTCGCACGGTGGCACGGCCTCGCCCTTCTCGTACTCGACGAAGCAATACGGATCGAGTGCCGGGCTCTGCGCAGGTTGGCCATGACAGTCGGCGCAGTACTGGACGAACAACGGTTTGACGTCGGCCCACGTGATCGTCGTCGCGACAGGCTGCTCGACGAAGAACGGCACGTCGGAGTCGTCGCTGCGGATGTTCGGTGGCACACCGAGCGAGTCGGTCGCGGTGACACGAATGCGATAGGGGATCGGGCCGGAAGCATCGCTCGCGGCGAGCGTCGCCGGGATGTTCCAGGTGAACGCGCCCGTGTTTGGCAGATCGGTCGCGATCGACTCGGTCGAAACCTCGGTCGTCGCGTCCGCGGCGTAACGAACGAGCGCGAGGTCGATCGTCAGCGTGTCGGGAGCACCACCGCCGTCGACGTCGGGATCCACCGCGGTCCAGGTGATCGGAACCGCGCCGATCAGCGTGCCACCGTCGTTCGGCGCGACCAGCGTGACACTCGGTGCGGTGCCACGTGCGCCGTGATCGATCGACACGCGCGGGATCAGCGTCGCGCGCGTCTTGTTCTGCGTCGGGTCATCGGCATAGCCGTCGTCGAGGATCGCGTAGATCTCGAAGTCATGTTTCGACGCGAGCGTGCCGCTGTCGATCGCGACCGACCGGAGGCCGCCGCCGACCTGCATCCCCAGCGGAAGGTCCTCGTCGGTCATGAGGTCGTGCGCCCAGAGCTGCACGACGAGACCATCGAGGTCGTCGTCCCACGAGCGAAACGTCGTATCGATCGACTGGTCGGCGGTCGGCACGTCGGTCGGCGCGATCAGCTGGATCTGGGGCGTGTGGTTGTCGCGCGTGCCCTTCGGCGCGCCGTTCGCGAGCCACCGGGTCAGGATCTCCTGCTGGCGATCGGTGAGCGCGTAGTCGGGAGGCATTGCCGGTGCCACGTGCGCGACGGTGTGATCGACGATCGACGCCGCGTAGTCGTACGCGTCGAGCGTCGTCGCGTCGTCCTTGACGTAGCGATCGAGCCGATACTTCGCGACGGTCGGCTCGATCGGATCGCCGCCATGACAGCGTGCACAGTTCGCGCGCAGGATCGGCTGGACGTCGGTGAAGTACGTCGGGCTCGCGGGCACGTCGGCGCACGCTGCGATCGTGAGGAGGAGGAGTGCGCGCTTCATAGGTAGTAGTGGAGTTGCAGCATCGCGAGGTACGCGTGCGCGTCGGGGCCGATGCGCTGTGCACGCGCGTTCGCCATCACCTCGACGTGCGCGATCGGCAGGTAGGACAGCCATGCATCGACGCCGTGGCGCAGCACGCCGTGGGTCTCGAGGTCCTCGCTGAACGCCTGGTAGGCGACGCCGGTGTAGACGCCGCGATGCGGGATCCAGACGGGACCGGCGTAGGCGGCGAGCTGCCAGCGATCACCGTGACCGTCGAACAGCTCGCGCACGCCGTCGAGCTCGGCCTGGAGCAGTACGTTCGCGCTCTCGAGCCACAGCTTGCCGTGCACGCCCGCCTGCAGGCGTGTGGTGTCTCCGACCGCGGTGCGGCCCGAGGCGCCGATCACGAGCCGCTCGCCGGGCTGCGCCTCGACGAGGACCGCAGCGCCGATGTCCTTACGTCCCGAACCCTGGACAGGGTCGTAGACGAACGTCGTCGCATGAACCTCGACGGAATCGGCGAGGTAACCGATGCCGAGCCCGTAGGTCTCCTCGAGCAGGTTGTAGCCGAGGAAGCGGCGGACATACGCGGTGTGATCGAGGCGCAGACCGTACGGCGCGGCGAACCGACCGGCGCGCACGTAGACGCCGGCGGATTCGTCGGGCCGCCACATGACGTAGTGCTCGCGCGAGATGACGTAATCGCCGAGCGAAGGCGGCGTGACCTCGCTCGCGGTGCTCGCCATCGACGACGGTGCGGGCGACCGCACGCGACCGCGCGCGCCGACGGTGGCGACGACGCTCCACGCGCCACTGTGGATCGCCGCGCCAAGGTCGGCCTGCATCGGGAACGCCGCGAGCTCGACACCGTCCGACGCGCCGACATCGTTCGCGAGCGCGGCGAGGCGCAGGTCGCCGCCGAGCGTCAGCCAGTCGGGGAGCTCGACCGCGCCGTGGAGGAAGCGGCCATCGCCACCGCCGGCGATCGTGTCGCCGCCCTCCTCTTGTCCCCATGCGGTCAAAAGGCCGCCGCCGGCGGGTGCGATGTGACACTGCGCGCAGCGCACCGAGCCCGACGAACGCTGGAAGTGTGGATACGCGGAGGCGCGCGACGCGAGGCCGACGACGAGCGCGCACGCGAGGACGAAGGTCGCCCGGGTCATCGCAGCGCTCCGTCCTCGATCCACTCGCGCACGAGGTCGATATCGGCCTCGGGAAGCGGTGCATCGGGCGGCATGCGCGGTCGCTCGTCGCCCGCGAGGAGCGACATCAACGTGCTCGACGGATCGCCGGGGATCACGAACTGGCGATCGAGGAGCACTTCATACGCGGCGTCGGGATCGTCGAGCACGACACCGGCAGCAGCAGCGCGCTCGCTATGGCAACTCGACGTCGCACAGTTCGGCGCGAGGATCGCAGCGTGAACATAGGACCAGCTCGCCGGCCGGTCCCGGGACGTGCACGCCGCGAGGAACAAGCACAGATACACCCAGCGCATCAGTTGCTACTTCAGTGGGAAGCTCCGATGGCTTGGTGGCAAGAATCGACGAGGACGACGACCGTCACATCACGGGCAAGCGCGAGAGAATCGCCCGTGCGTCGGGCGCGTTCGCGCCCCGCGGAAATCGCTTCAGGTACGACTTCAGGAGCTCGCCTGCGCGAGGGTCCATGCGATCGCCCGCAAGCCGCGCGGCCGCGAACAGAGACACCTCCGCCCACCTCGAGTCGGTCTTCGCGAGCTCGAGATAGCCTGCGAGCGCTGCCGCAGGATCGCGGACCTCGAGCGCCGCGAGACGCTCGTAGCGGTCGCGCGTCGAGTCAGCGTTGGAGGTCCAGGTCTGACCGGCCTGCAGCCTCGTCTTCTCACCGCGATGCGTCAGCTCGATCATGCCGCGCTCGACCGCAACCGTGGTGTTCGCGGCGGAGCGACCGACATGAAACTTCGTCTCGATGTCGCGAGGCGTGCTGACCGTGGCCTCCCCGGCCTCGACCTCGAACGCGGAGGCCATCGACGACGGCGCAAGCGCGAATGTCGCTTCGCCCCTTTCGACCAGAGTCCGCCGTCCGGACACCAAGACCGCGGTCTGCGGCTCGAGCGAAACGTAGGCGTTGCCGAACGAGAGCGAGGAGGCCGAATCGCCGGAGACGTAGCGCACCGGCGCAACTCCGAAGCGATGTGGGGCCGGCTTCCGGGTGCCTTCGGGCTGCGTGACGACAATTGCCGCGGCCGCCGCAGCCGCGACGACCGGCGGGCCGATCCAGAGCCAGGGGCGATAGCGGCTCGCCCTCGAGACCGACCTCGAGGCGCCGGTATCGATCTTTGCCCACAGGATGCGTTCGATCCGCATCCAATCGAGATCGGACAGCGGCTCGACTGGTGGTGGCCCGAGGCGGTCTGGCGTCATCGCACGTTCTCCTCGGTTCTTTCAGTGGGGCCCGACACGTCCTCGGTCGCAGCTAATTGCGGCCGGGCTACTGGATGATCGCGGTGCAGGTGCCGTTGTCACACGGCAGGCCATTGCAGCAGTCCGCGCTCGTCGTGCACGACTGGCCGTATTCGGAGCAGCCCTGCGGTGCGCCGCACGTGCCCGTCGTCGAACCGCCGGGGATCACGCACGGCAGGCCCATACAGCAGTCGGTGTTCGTCGTGCATGCGCCACCCTGCGGGACGCATGCCGCACCGCAGACGAAGCTGAACTCGCTGCCCGGCACCGGGACGCACGGCAGACCGCAGCAGTCGGCGCTCGACGCGCACGCCTCACCGACATGGCTCTGCGGATCGCCGCAGTCGACGCCGACGCCGACGCCGCAGCGCGGGATGCCGAGTGCATCCTGGTGGCAGGTGTCCATCGTGAGGACGTTGCCGGCGCAGCAGTTCGCGTTCGCGTTACACGAGTCGCTCTGCAGGCGGCAGAGCGCGCCGGCAGGCGAACACGCGTTGCCGTTGCTGCAGCGGCCGACCGACATGCCCGCCGCCTTGTTGCAGGTCACGCTCGCAAGGTTCGCATCGGGGTTACCGGGGCCACCGCAGCAGTCGCTGTCCTCCGTGCACAACTCGCCGGTCGGCCGGCAACCGCTCGGCGGCTGGCAGACGAGCGCGCCATTCGGGCCGTACGGGAAACACGCGCGGCTGCAGCACTCGCCGCCGCACGTCGGCAGCGGCTGCGACGGATCGTAGTTCGCGCCCGAACCGCAGATCTCGCCAGCGGTGGTGCACTGGGTCGCGCCGTCCGCCGGCACGACACCGCACGTACCGAGCGGCGCGCCGTTGACGATGTTGCAGATGCCGCCGCAGCACTCGGCGTCGGTCGTGCATGTATCGCCGCTCTGTACACAGAACGACACTGCGTTGTTGCAGGTCATGCCGAGCGGGCCGGTGCCGTCGGGATCGCTGCAGAGGTGGCCGCAGCACTCGCTATTGTTCGTGCACGCGTTGCCCGACGTCTTGCAGCTCGGGTTCAGCGCCGCGCACGTACCGTTCGAGCAAATGCCACCGCAGCACTCGCCGTCGGCGGTACACGCCTCCCCGTCCGACGTGCACTGGTTGCCGTTACATTGGTTGTTCACGCACGAGAACGAGCAGCAGTCGGGGCCTGCCTGACATGCATCGCCGCTCATCCCGCAGGTGCCTGGTACACGCGAGCAGATACCGGTGACGTCGTCGCAGTTGCCGGAGCAACATGCACCGTCGTCGCTGCACGCTTCGCCGAGCAGCGTGCAGCTGGGTCCTGCGTCGGTGCCGCCGCCGGACTTCTTGTCGCCGCACGCAGCGACTGCGAGAACGAGACCGAGACAATAGGCAATGTACTTCATTGGGCTCCCCGTCTCCCTAGTGCGGGGGGCCGCGCAATGCGTTGCAAAAAACAGCTGTGCAAAAGGCGAGCACCTAGCAAAGTGCAGCGCTGCTCGCAGTCGGCGGTGTGTCGAGAGGTGTGTAGCTTCGTGCTGGTGCAGGTCTCCGGTGTGCGGATCTCACGTTCGAATGCGCTGCAGGAGGCGTAGACCGCTGAGCGTCACGAGCAGCGTGCTGCCCTCGTGGCCGATGACGCCGGTCGGCAGGCTGATGCGCCCGAGCACGTCGGCCGTGACCAGGAGGACGATCACACCGAGGGCAATGGCGAGGTTCTGCTTCACGACGCGCAGCGCCCGCCGCCCGAGCTCGATTGCATAAGGAATGCGGCTGACGTCGTCCGCCATCAGCACGACGTCGGCAGTCTCGAGCGCGACGTCCGTGCCGCTGCCGCCCATCGCGATTCCGACGGTCGCCGTCGCGAGCGCGGGCGCGTCGTTGACGCCATCTCCGACCACCGCGACCGCGCCGTATTCGCCGAGCAGCTCCTCGACCACACGCACCTTGTCCGCGGGAAGGAGGTTCGCGTGCACGCGATCGGCTCCGACGGCGCGAGCACACGCCTGCGCGGTCGTCTCGGAGTCACCCGTGATCACGACGATGTGCTCCACGCCGAGCCGGCGGAGCGCATCGACAGCGGCCCGTGCGTTCGGGCGGACTGTATCCCGCAGCGCGATCGCGAGCTGCGCACGATTCCCGTCGCCCGCGAGCACGACGGTGTTGCCCTCGGATTCGAGGCGTCGCTGCTCGGCAACGAGCGCCGGCGGGACCTCCGCGAACAGCTCGCGCTTGCCGACGCGCCATGTGATGCCGTCGACCAGCGCCTCCGCCCCGACACCGATCCGCGACTGGAACTCGGTCGGTGTCCCGAGGGCGAGCCCACGCTTGCGCGCTTCCGCGACGATCGCAGCACCGATCGGATGCTCCGACATGCTCTCGACCGACGCCGTTCGCGCCAGCAATGCGCTCGAGTCCGCGTTGTCTGCGGTGACGAGATCGGTCACCGTCGGGTGCCCGGTCGTCAGCGTGCCCGTCTTGTCGAACGCGACCGCGCGGATCTTGCCGAGCGCCTCGACGAACGTGCTGCCCTTGAACAGCACGCCGTTGCGCGCGCCGTTCGACAGCGCCGAGAGCAGCGCGGGCATCATGCTCGCCGCGAGCGCGCACGGCGAGGCGACGACGAGAAACACCATGGCGCGGTACAGGGCGTCCGCGAATGCCCAGCCCATGAACGTGGTCGGGACGATCACGAACAGCAGCGCGCCGAGCACGACAACATTCGCGTAGCGCAGCTCGAACTTCTCGATGAATAGCTGCGCCGCCGGACGCCGCTCCTGCGCCTCCTGCACGAGCGCGATGATCCGGGCGATCACCGTCTCGCCGGCGGGCTTGGTCACGCGCACGCGCAGCCCACCCTGACCATTGATCGTGCCGGCGAACACCTCGTCGCCGGTCGCCTTGTGGATCGGTGTCGACTCGCCCGTGATCGATGCCTGGTTCACGAGCGACGCCCCCTCGATCACCATGCCGTCCGCCGGAATGCGCTCGCCGGGCTTGATGATCACGATGTCGTCGATCGCGAGCTGTTCGATCGAGATCCGCTCCTCCGTGCCATCGCGCACGACCACGGCCTCTTGCGGGTTGAGCGCCATCAGCGACTCGATATCGCGCTGCGTGCGCGCGCTCGCGTAGCCTTCCAGCGTGCCGCTCAGCGCGAAGATGAAGATGAGCAGCGCGCCGTCGAACCAGTAACCGATCGCGGCTGCGCCGATGGCCGCGACGACCATCAGCAGGTCGACATCGAGCTCGCGCTCGCGCACGAGCTTCGTCGTCCCCTCGATGGCCTGGCGATAGCCGCCCGCGATGTAGCCGACGAGGAAGAGGCCATGTGTGAGCCACGTCGCGCCTCGCGCGTGCGAAACGAGCGCGCCCGCGACCACGAACACCGCGCAGACGATGGTGGTGATCAGCTCACCGTGCTTGGTCCAGAGCGAGCGCATCACTTCACGAACGCGCGCAGGACGTCCATCAGCTCCTCGGCGGCGCGCCTCTGCGCAGCGGTCGGCTCCTGCGCCGGATCCAGGATGTGGTCTCGAATGTGGCCTTCGACGATCTCCATCATGAGACCGGTCAGGGCGCCGCGGCAGGCGGCAACGGTCTGCAGGACGGCGAAGCACTCCTCGCCTTCTTCGAGCGTGCGTTGAATCCCGTCGACCTGGCCGCGGATGCGCTTGATCCGCATCAGCAGCTTGTCTCGGTCGCGTTGCGTGTGACCCATTGGCGCGGATACTATACGGGGGTATAGCTCCACCGCCAGCCGCCTCGAGCTATCCGAGGTTGTCCGTCGGAAGAATGGCTGGGTTCCAGACGATCTCCCACAGGTGACCGTTCGGATCGCGGAAGTATCCCGCGTAGCCACCGTAGAACGTGGCCTGCGCAGGCTTGATGATGTCGGCGCCGGCACGCGCCGCTTGGTCCATCACCTGGTCGACTTCCTCGCGGCTCGCGACATTGTGTCCGATCGTGAACGAGGTCGAGCTGACAGGCGCCTTCGCGAGGCCGGTGTCGTGAGCGATGTCATCCTGCGCCCAGATCGCGAGCTTCAGGCCGCCCGAGAGCTCGAAGAACGCGACAGCGCCGTGTTCGAACTCGCGGCCGATGATGCCCTCCGTCGGCAGCCCGAGCCCGTCGCGATAGAACTCGAGCGAGCGTTCGAGGTCGGCAACGCCGATCGTGAGCACGGAGATACGCGGTTTCATGGGCGGTATCCAATCACGACCGTGGGCACCGCGCACCGCTACTGGGCTCGGGCTGCCAGCAACGCCTCGAGGATCACGTCGATACCTCGTCAGACCGCGCAAGAGGTCTGTCGGGATCATCGAACGGGTTCTGAATCGTGTGTGGCCAGAGCCAGCGCCGAATCGGCAGCGCGCGCTCCGGCCAACCCGGCGACAGGTAGTCGTTGACGTCGCTCGTCGACTGAACGACCAGACATCCGCTTCGCATCTCGACGCGCGCGGCTCCAGTGGACCGCGCCGCCTCGATGCCACCGGTCGCGGCGACGAGGTCGGGCCCCAGGATCGTTGTCCAGTAGGCACGACGTGCAAGCGTCCAGGCTTCTTCCCATCTTCCTTGATCGAACCAGAGCCGACCTCGAACCGGTTTTCCGTCGGGCCCGAATCCAGGCTCCGGCTGCATCGTGACCTCGTTGTACGCGAGGTCTGCGTCCGTCGCTGCGCCGATCGCTCCATGCAGCGCGTGCGAAGGAGAAGCCACCTGCACCAGAAACGCCTCGATCGCAGCGACATGTCGTGTGCGCACTTCAATTTCGTCGCTGCTGGGTGCAATCACGTAGTAACGCGGAGGAAACTGGTATCGCTTCTCCGAGGACAGGTATCGAGGCTGGAAGCGAACCGTCAGCTCCTCCGTGGATGCCTTGTGGCCATACCGCCATT
>JABFXX010000227.1 GCA_013368795.1 Kofleriaceae bacterium | reverse complement strand
TCGGTGTGGCCGGGATCGCGTTCGATCCAGCGGCCGACCCGCAGCCGGGCGGCGATGGCAACGAGAGCACGCCGAGCCCGATCGCGTGGTGGAAGCTCGACGAGTCGAGTGCTCTACGCCAACGGCGCCGAGCTGTCTCCCGGCGCCGTGTCGGGATCGGCCGCGACCCGTCCCGACGATTCGAGCGTCCCCGCCGCGATCAACTGCATCAGCGCGACGAGCATGGTCGGCGCGATCGACGACGTCCGGATCTACGATCGGATCCTCACGCCGGCGCAGATCGCGCAGCTCTACGGGTCGTAGCTGATGCTACGAGCTGCGCTTGGCGCCGAACAGCGAACGGATCGCCTTACCGATGCCGCGAGGCTCGCGCGGGCACTGGCAGCGGTCCGCGGGAGGGACGTCGCCGAGCACGCTCTCGACGTGCGCGCCGCAGCCGGCCCAGCTCGGACGCTTGCAGCTGCTACAGGTGATGGCCCTGCACATGCGACGGTGTTCTCACGTCGCCGCCTCGGTGTCGAGACGCCTCACGGGTCGTAGCAGACGAGCGCGCGCGTCGTCGGGCGCAGGCCGATCAGCTTGGCGGCCGTCGGCGAGGGTCGCGCGGGCACTTCAGGTGATGGCCCTGCACGCTCGAGCGTGGCGCCGGACTACGGGTCGTAGCAGATGAGCCCGTTGTACGCCGGGGAGATGCCAATCGGCTTCGCGCTCGTCGTGCGCTCCTGCAGGTCCTTCCAGACACGGAGGCCCGAGGCGTTCAACGTGTTGTCACTCGCGATGACCTGGCCACCCGGACACGCGGCGACGTCGACGATCAGCTGGCCTGCCGCCGAGACGTTGCCGTTCCACACCATGCCGGACGCGAGATCGACGCCGCGCAGGAAGCCCTCGGTGTAGCTCGGCGCGACCGCGAGGTAGAGCGTCGAGCCGTCGGGCGAGACCTCGAGCTTGTTCACCGAGCCGCCGATCTGCTGGTTCGTGAGCGCGCACGACGCGACCGGCTGATCCGCGGTCGAGATGCGGATGATGCAGCCGTCCATGAGGTCGCCGAAGTTCGTCGATGCGATCAGCAGGTCGCCGCCGTACACCGACGACGCCGGGCTCTGGACGAGGAAGTTGATCGGGTTGCGGTGCGGCAGCGTGACCTGCGCGACGACGGCGTCCGTGGCGGTATCGATCACCGCGAGCTTCGCGTCACGGACATCGTTGAAGTTCTCCTTCAGCTGGCACGCCACGTAGAGCTTCGTGCCGACGCGATAGATCGACGGACAGTCGGGGATGCCGTCCGGATCACCGAGCGGCGTCGCGAGGTTGATCGTCTTGGTCGTCGCCGAGCCACGCGTGAGCACGACGACGCCCGCCGTGCCGAGCGTCGGGACGTAGAGCTTGTCTCCAACGACCGCGACGTCTTGCGGGTTCGAGCCGGTGCCGGTGCTCAGCTGATCCTCGAGCGCCAGCGTCTTGCCGTCGAGGATCGTGATGTTGTTACTGCCGAACCGGTTGATGATGTAGACCTTGCCGTCGATGTAGCGGATGACCGGATCGCCGAGCGCGGCGCCCGCGGACACGTTGAGCGACATCTCGAGGTTGGTCACCTCGAGCTTCGCGACGGTGCCGACACCCGGCGAGCCGAAGTCGCCTGCGACGGCGAGCGCGCGCGGTGCGAGCACGTGGGCGTCGACCGGTGGCGCGTCGGCCGTTGGCCCCGCGTCGGGCATGGCGCCGTTGTCGCCACACGCGGCGAGGACGAGAGCGATCAGGACGGACGAAGACAGTCGCTGCATATCAATGACTCCAATCGAGGGCCACGTAGACCGTGCGCCCGGGAAGCGGGAAGCCCGCGACGTCGGTGAGCGCCGTCGGGGTCTCGGTAAAATCGGGGCGAGGCGGCGGATCGAGTGGCAGGTACTGGATGCGCGCGTCGGCGAGGTTCTGGATGGCGATCGAGGCGGCGACGCCCGCGGCGAGCTCGACGCGGGCACCGGTGCCGACGAGCAGGCGCGGCGGGACGCGCATGAAGTTCGCCTCGTCGAGGAACGTCTCCGACTGCCAGCTGCCGTCGAGCCATGCCGATGCGCGGCGACCAAACGCGCGGCGAACGACATCGACGCGCGCGTAGACGGCATGAGCCGGCTGGCGCGGCAAGGCCTTGTCAGCGCGGTTCGGATCGTCGCTGAGCTGCTGCGTGACGAGCCGCGTGTAGTTCGCGGTCAGTGACACGGTGCGTGCGAGCCGCGCCGACGCTACGAGCTCGGCGCCGTAGGTCTGGGAGTCCGCGACGTTGAGCGCACGCGCGACCTGACCGAAACTCGGCACGAACACGATCCTGTCGCGCGCGCGCGTGCCGAACGCGCTCGCCTCGACGAAGATGCGGTCGACGACGCCGAGCGCCTTCGCCGGTGCCCACACGAAGCCGGCGTCGGCAGATTGTCCGCGTTCCGGACGAATTTCCGGTGAGCCGATGATGGTGCCGCGATTACCGAACAGCTCGGCGAGCGTCGGCAGCCTCACGTACGAGCCAGCGCTCGTCTTGACCGACACGTCGCCCATCACGAGCGCGCGCGCCGTGAGTCTCGGGCTCGGCAAGGTGTCCCAGCGCGTCGGCAGCACCGGGTTCGCCATCGAAGCGAACACCAGCGCCGCCGGCGCGGTGCGCTGGACATCGAGCCGCACGGCTGGCGTGACGACGATGGTCTCGCCGAGTGCGATATCGAGGCCGGCAAGCGCTGCCCCGCCCTCGCGATCGCCGCTGGCTCCCGGATTCCTGCCGCTGCGATCGGTGTCGGTGAACTTGTCGCCGCGCAGCTCGATGCCGGCGCTCAGCTGCGTCGCGCCGATCGGTGCGCGCCATGTCGTCGAAACGCCGCCGGACAGCGTCAGGTACTTGCGATCCTGCGGACCGCCGCCGAGCTTGCCCTCGGGATCGCGCAGGAGCTCGTGCTCGACGAGCACGTAGCCGAACTGGCGCGCGATTGCCGAACCGACGCTGGCCTCGAACCGGCCATCGCCGATCACGTCGAGCGTCGCCATGTTCGCGGCCATGTTCGGCTGCGTGTAGCTGCCCGACAGGCCTTGCTGCTTGTAGCCGATGCGGACGCCGCCGACCGCGCTGCGATCGACAAGGCCGACGCGCGATGCACCGTCGACCTGCCAGAATTCGTTGTTCTCGCGTTGCTGGTACGTGTCGTCGGTCAGGTTCAGCGGCGTGCCGTTGTCCGAGTAGTACGAGAAGTCGCCGCGTGCGGCCTGATAGCCGATCGTCGTCGCACTCTCGAGCCGCTCGCCGTGGCGATCGCCGTAGTGCAACCGGACGTGCCGCGCCCCGAACGACCCGATGCCTGCCGACGCACGCACGCGCTCGCCGGCCTCGCCGCGGCCGAGCCTCGTCACGAGGTTGAGCGCACCTCCGATGCCCGCGCCACCGAGCTCGACCGGCACGGCCCCGCGATACAGCTCGACCTCGCTGAACGAATCGAGCGTGTAACGGCCGAGGTCCTGCGTCACCGCCGCCAGCCTCGCGAGCGGCACGCCGTCGACGAGCACTGCGGTATGCCCCGGCGCCGTACCGCGCACGGATACCGACTCGTACGCACCGAACCCGCCGAGCGAGCGCGTCTGCGCGCCGACCGTGGCGCCGACGGCATCCGCTACCGACGCGGTCGCCGGATGATCTTCCGAATGAATGATCGTGACGAACGGCGCGTCGCCGAGCGCGCGCTCGCGATCGCGTGCCGTCGTCCGCGCGTCGGGATCCGGTGCGCGATCGATGATGACGATCGTCTCTTCCTCGCCGACCGTCGCCCCTTCCGCCTGCGCGGTTCTCGGCGGTGGCGCGGACGACGCCGGTGCAGCCGCGTCTTCGGCGGCGGCCGTCGCGCTGTACGCGACGAGCAGGCATGTCAGTCCGGTCCTTGTCATTCGTCACCCCACGTAACGGCGGGATGACGAACGCGACGCGTCCCTTCCATCCCGAAGTATCCGACAGAGAGGTGTCCTGACTTCCGG
>JABFXX010000402.1 GCA_013368795.1 Kofleriaceae bacterium | reverse complement strand
GAGCCGCCGGTGCCTGCGGGCGCCGAACCCGCGCTCGGCGTCGTGCCCGACGGCGTGGTGCCCGACGGCGTGGTCCCCGACGGCGTCGTACCCGACGGTGTCGTGCCGCCTGCCGGCGTCGCGCTGTCCGAGCCGCTGCCCGAACCGGCCGGCGTCGCCGAGCCGGCGCTCGAGCCGGCGCCGTTCGTCGTCGCACTGCCGGCGCCGTTGCCCGCCGGCGGACGCACGACCTGCTGCTGGACGACGAGCTTCGTGTCGACCTTCGCGGTCATGTTGTCGCCGCCGTCGACGAACTTCGCCGCGTCGATCACCTGATCGACCTGGCGATAGCCCGGGCGACGCAGCGTGATGCGCACGCGCGGACGCGCGGCCTGTGCCGCGGTCAGCTCGACGTCGGCCGGCGTGATCTTCTGCGTGTTGACGCCGTCGACGAAGATGTCCGCGCCCGCCGGCTCGCTCGTCACCGAGATGACGTGCGTCTTGGCCTTCAGCTTCGCGGTCGCCTTCTCCTGACCGCCCTTGATCTCGACCTCGAGCGGCTGGAAGCCCGGCGCCGACACGCGCGCGGTGTACGCGCGATCCTTCTCGAGCTTCGCGGTGAACGGCGCGGCGCCCTTCTGATCCGTGCCGAGGATCTCGACGGTCGCGCCCTTGGTGACGCTCGACGCGATCACCGTGTCGACGACCGGCCCCACCGGCGCCGCGGCGCTGCCGCTGCCGACGTCGGCCTGTGCGCTGCCGCTGCCGACATCGCTCTGCGCGACCGCGCTGCCGCTGCCGATATCGTTCTGCGGGATCGCGCTGCCCGCGCTGCCGCTGCCCGAATTCTCGACGACGGGTGCGTTCTTCTTCGCGACGTCCTCGCGCAGCACGAACCACCACACGGCGCCGATCGCCGCGGCGACCACGACGAGGATACCGATGACGATCGGCGCGCTGCTCGGACGCTTCGGCGCGATCGGATGCGACGGCTCGGCCGCGACGGCGCGCGGCACGGCGGACTCGGCGCGCGGTGCCTTCGCGGGCTCGACGCCGAGCTTCGTGCTCTTGTCCTCGGGCGGAACGCTCGGGCGCTTCTCGGCGCGCGGCGACGGCGTGGTGTCGAGCACCTTCGGCGGGCGCGACGCCTCCGGCGGCTCCGGCAGGCCCGGCGCGGAGTCGCGATCGATCATGCCGCCGGCCTTCGCGAGCGGCGCGGCCTCCTCGGCAGCTGGCTCGGTGACCGCTTCGGTGACCGCCGACTCGGGCTTCGTCACCTGACGGCGCGCCGCAAGCTCGTCGGGCGGCATCGCTGCGGCCGCCGCCGGCGCATCGCTCGGCATCTCCGTCGTCTTCGCGCGATCCGACTCGGGCTCGGTGGAGTCGCCCGCGAGCCCCGCCGACGCCGCGGCGAGCTCCTCGAGCGAGCGAACCTTCGTCGCCTCCTCGAACGCCCTCTCGTCGAAATCCTCCGCGTCGGAGTGGAACGGCATCGGCTTGGGCAGCGGCGTCTGTTCGGAGTCCTCGCGCTTGCGCTTGCCGCGCACGCCGAGCGCCTCCTGCACCGGCGCCGGCGCGACGCGCGTCGGCGTGTCCGTGAACATCGGCGGCTTCGTCGTCGCCTCGTTGCCGGCGCGCGCCGGAGCCTGCTTCGCCTTCTCCGACAGGATGCGCTCGAGGACCGTCTGGCTGCCGTCGGCGAGCCGGTCAAACCGCACGCCCATACCCGGCGCGATCGCCGGCCGACTCGGATCGTTCTCGCGGGTCCACACCACCGTGCCCTCGCCGGCGATCAGCGGCGACGCGTCGCGGAGCTGGAACTCGAACTTCATCTGGGTGCCGACCGCCAGAGGCTCCTTCGTTCGGATGAAGATGCCTCCCTGACTGACGTCGACGGCATAACGCTCGATGAACTGCTCGAGCGTCTCGCTCTTGAACTTGATCTTGAGCGTGACGGGCGTGCGCTTACCCTGACGGGTGTTTGGATCGGCCAAGACGTTCTCCCCGACGCGGTTCTCCGGCGACAAGCCGGTGCAACACGCCGATTCGCTTCGATTCTATGTCCCTTGCTCCGGCGATGCAACGCGCCCGGGACGGTGTAATGTCCGCGCCAGATGTCGTCGCCCATTCGCCGTGTGCTCGTCGCCAACCGTGGCGAAATCGCTGTCCGGGTCATGCGTACCTGTAGGGAACGCGGACTCGAGACGGTTGCTGTCTACAGCGATGTCGATCGCCTCGCACCGCATGTGCTCGCCGCCGATATCGCGGTCCACATCGGTCCCGCGCCAGCCGCACAGAGCTATCTGGTGATCGAGAAGATCATCGCCGCGTGCAAGGAGACCGGCGCCGACGCGGTCCATCCCGGCTACGGCTTCCTCTCCGAGAACGAGGACTTCGCCGACGCGTGCACCGCCGCGGGCATCACGTTCATCGGCCCGTCGGCCGATGCGATGCGGAAGATGGGCAGCAAGACCGAGGCTCGCAAGACGGTGACGGCGGCCGGCACGCCCGTCGTTCCCGGCGACAACGGTCCGAGCGGCGATGGCTTTCCGACCGCCGAGGCCGCGCTCGCGAGCGCGAAGAAGATCGGCTTCCCCGTGCTGATCAAGGCAGCGGCGGGCGGCGGCGGCAAGGGCATGCGCCTCGTCGGCAACGAGGCCGACTTCACGGGCGCGTTCGACGGTGCGCGCCGCGAGGCGACCGCCGCGTTCGGCGACGGCACGGTCTACCTCGAGAAGGCGATCGAACGCCCGCGCCACATCGAGATCCAGGTGTTCGGCGACACGCACGGCAACCTCGTGCACCTCGGCGAGCGCGACTGCTCGATCCAGCGCCGTCACCAGAAGGTGATCGAGGAAGCGCCGTCGCCGGTCGTCTCCGCCGAGCTGCGCGCGAAGATGGGCGCCGCCGCGGTCGCCGCCGCGCGCGCCGTGAAGTACGTCGGCGCCGGCACGTGCGAGTTCCTGCTCGGCGCCGACGGCGGCTTCTACTTCCTCGAGATGAACACGCGCCTGCAGGTCGAGCACCCGGTCACCGAGATGATCTACGGCGTCGATCTCGTCGCGTGGCAGCTCGACGTCGCCGAGGGCAAGCCGCTGCCGATGACGCAGCAGGAGCTCGACGCGCGCCGCCGCGGCCACGCCGTCGAGTGCCGCGTCTACGCCGAGGATCCGGTGAAGTTCCTGCCGTCGCCCGGCAAGATCACTCACATGCGCGTGCCCGACGGCCCGTACGTGCGCAACGACAGCGGCTGCTACGAGGGCGCCGAGATCCCGGTCCACTACGATCCGATGATCTCCAAGCTCGTCGTGTGGGGCGAAGATCGCGCCCAGGCGATCGCGCGCATGCGCCGCGCGCTCGACGAGTACGCGGTGCGCGGCATCGAGACGAACCTCGCGTTCCACCGCCGCTGCTTCCGCCACGCTGCGTTCGTCGCGGGCGACTACGACACCGGCTTCATCGGCCGCAATGCCGCCGAGCTCGCGCCGCACGCGGACGAGAACGAGATGACCGCCGCGGTGATCGCCGCCGCGCTCGAGGCGCACACGCACTCGCAGGCCGCGGTGAAGCCGCAGGCGCAAGCGAATGGTTCGTACACGCCGCGCGTGTCGACCGAGATCTCGGGCTGGCGTCGCTCGCTGTAGCGCCGTTCGGGCGTTTTGCGTGGAGATGCGCGCGCCGCACCGACGAGCGGCTGTCAGCGGCAAGCTCGCGCGCGACGATGGCGGCCACGCACGCGGCGCGTACGGTGGCGAGCCATGAAGCTTCTCGCGCTCGCATTCGTCTCCGCTGCGCTGCTCGCGGCCTGTGACTCGCCGACCGGGTCGACCTGTCCGCCGACCGATCCACCGACGTATGCGAGCTTCGGCCAGGCGTTCTTCTCGAAGTACTGCACCGACTGTCACTCCGCGAATTCGCCGAACCGCCACGACGCGCCGGGCGATCAGAACTTCGATACCGAGGACGACATCCGGCGCCATGCCGCGGATATCGACTCGGAAGCCGCCGCGGGTCCCGATGCAACGAACACGTCGATGCCCGAGAAATCCGTGAACGTGATGACGCTGCCGACGCTCGAGGAACGCAAGCTCCTCGGTCAGTATCTCGCCTGTCTGCAGGCGCAATGATCCAGCTCGCTCCTACCGCACCTGCCTGACAGTCGAGGATGCACCGTCGGCGGTGGCTGAAATTCCTAGATGATCTCGATGTTGTTTTTCGTCGTCGCGATCGGGTAGAAACCGTCTGGCGCACTTCAAGTCACAGCGCCACGAAGGATTTCTATGGCGCAGCAGACGAAGTTCGTGTTCGTAACCGGCGGTGTAGTTAGCTCGCTCGGCAAGGGCATGGTCTCGGCGACGATCGGCGCGCTGATGGAGAACCGCGGCCTCAAGGTCGCGAACATGAAACTGGATCCGTACATCAACGTGGATCCGGGAACGATGAACCCGACGCAGCACGGCGAGGTGTTCGTCACCGACGACGGCGCCGAGACCGATCTCGATCTCGGCCACTACGAGCGCTTCGTCTCGACGAAGATGTCGCGCCTCAACAACATCACGACGGGTCAGGTCTACTCGACCGTGATCGGCAAGGAGCGTCGCGGCGAGTACCTCGGCTCGACGGTCCAGGTGATTCCGCACATCACCGACGAGATCAAGGGCCGGATCCTGAGGGCCGCCGAGGGCTTCGATCTGCTCGTCGTCGAGGTCGGCGGAACCGTCGGCGATATCGAATCGCTGCCGTTCCTCGAGGCGGTTCGCCAGCTGCGCGTCGAGCTCGGCATGCAGAACTCGGTCTCGGTTCACCTGACGCTCGTCCCGCACATCCGCGCGGCCGGCGAGTTCAAGACCAAGCCGACGCAGCACTCGGTCCAGAAGCTCCGCGAGATCGGCATCCAGGCCGACGTCCTGATCGTGCGCTGCGAGCAGCAGCTCGATGAGGGCGTGCTGAAGAAGATGGCGATGTTCTGCAACGTCGCCGCCGACGCCGTGTTCCAGTCGATCGACGTCGACACCGTGTATCGCCTGCCGATCGCGCTGTGCGAGCAGGGTCTCGATCAGCGCCTCGCCGCGATCCTCAACATCTGGTCACGCGCGTCGCGCCTCTCGGCGTGGGAGGAAGTCGTCAAGCGCATCACCGAGCCCAAGCGCAAGGTGACGGTCGGCTTCGTCGGCAAGTACGTGCAGCTCGTCGAGGCGTACAAGAGCCTCAACGAGGCGCTGCTGCACGGCGGCATCGCGAACGACTGCCGCGTCGAGATCAAGCACATCGATAGCGAGGACCTCGAGAAGTCCGGCACGGGCTCGCTCGCCGAGTACGACGGCATCCTCGTCGCCCCCGGCTTCGGCGCGCGCGGCACCGAGGGCAAGATCGCCGCGGTCCGCTACGCCCGCGAGAAGCAGGTCCCCTACTTCGGCATCTGCTTCGGCATGCAGATGGCCTGCATCGAGTTCGCCCGCCACGTCTGTGGCCTCGACCGCGCCAACTCGACCGAGGTCGACCCGTCGACCCCGCACCCGGTCGTCGACCTGATGCCCGACCAGCGCGGCGTCACCGACAAGGGCGCGACGATGCGCCTGGGCACCTATCCCTGCACCCTGAAGCCGAACACCCGGGCCTCGGACGCCTACGGGACGACCGAGATCAGCGAGCGCCACCGGCACCGCTGGGAGATCAACAACAACTACCGGGACGCTCTGGAGCGCAACGGTATGGTCCTGTCCGGCCTCTCGCCGGACGGCCGGCTCGTCGAGATGATCGAGCTGCCCCAGCACCCCTACTTCGTGGCGTGCCAGTTCCACCCCGAGTTCAAGTCTCGGCCCAGCGCCCCGCACCCCCTGTTTGCCCGGTTCATCAAGGCTGCGGTCGATCACCAGACGCGCCGCGCCTCGAAGTAGACCCAAGAAATTCACTAACTTCCGTCGCCGCGCGTCGGCGCACTGGTGAGGGTTTGGTTAGGTCCCGAGCAAGAGACGGGCCATTCCCCTTTACAGCGCCCACCTTTCCCCGTACGCTTCTTTCAAGCGTCGTACCAAGGTGAAGGTCAGCATGGGCGTGTTTACTCAACTAGCTGAGTCCTAAGGAGAATCCCCGATGGGCATGGAGATGCGCCAGGAACTGAAGCTGTCGCAGCAGCTGGTGATGACACCGCAGCTGCAACAGGCGATCCGGCTCCTCCAGCTCTCGCGCATGGAGCTGGCAGAGCTGGTGCATGACGAGATGCTCGAGAACCCCATTCTCGACGACGAGATGGACCTCGAGAACGAGCGGTCTCGCGAGCGGGACGAGATGGGCGGTGACGAGCAGCAGCTCCACCAGCTCGAGGCGTCCGGGTCGACCGAGACCCCGATCGAAGGCTCGGTCGTCGACGGTGTCGCCCAGTCCGAAATCAAGGGCGATGCCGCCGCGGTCAGCGAGATCGACTGGGAGAACTACCTCGACAACTACACGATGGGCCCGCCGATGCCCGCGTTCCGCGGCGACGGCGAGGAGATGCCCTCCCTCGAGGCCACCCTCACCAAACCCCCGTCATTGCACGACCACCTCGCGTGGCAGCTCAAGATGGTCACCCCGCCGCTCTCCCCCGAGCAGCTCGAGATCGGCATGACCATCCTCGGCAACATCGACGCCGATGGCTACTTCAAGGACCCGCCGCTCCACGAGCTGGCCGCCGACCTCGGGGTCGACGAGACGCTCTGCGAGGAGGTCCTCGAGAAGATCCAGACGTTCGATCCGACCGGTGTCGGCGCGCGCTCGCTCGCCGAGTGCATGCTGATCCAGGCGATGGCGTGCGGCCAGGACGACGACCTCGTCGTCAAGATGATCCGCAGCCACCTCGGCAACCTCGAGAAGAAGAACTACCAGGCGATCGCGCGCGACCTGAAGCAGCCGCTCGAAGAGATCTACGAGGCCGCGAAGGTCATCATGGACTTCGATCCGCGGCCGGGTCGCCAGTACAGCTCCGACGATCCGCACTACGTCACGCCGGACGTCTACATCCACAAGGTCGGCGACAAGTACTTCGTCGTCCCCAACGACGACGGTCTGCCGAAGCTCAAGATCAGCGGCTTCTACAAGAACGCGATGGGCAACAGTGCCGCGTCCAAGGACTACGTCCAGGACAAGCTGCGCTCCGCGCAGTGGCTCATTCGCTCCATCCAGCAGCGCCAGCGCACGATCATCAAGGTCGCCGAGTCGATCCTGAAGTTCCAGCGCGAGTTCTTCGACAAGGGCATCGCCCACCTGAAGCCGCTCATCCTTCGCGATGTCGCCGAGGACATCGGGATGCACGAGTCGACGGTGTCGCGCGTGACGACGTCGAAGTACGTCCACACGCCGCAGGGCATCTTCGAGCTGAAGTTCTTCTTCAACTCGGGTATCTCGCGCACCAACGGCGAGGACCTCGCGTCGCAGGCCGTGAAGTCGAAGATCAAGGAGCTCGTCACCGGCGAGGATCCGAAGCGGCCGCACTCGGACCAGAAGATCGTCGAGCTGCTCAAGAAGAGCGGCATCGACATCGCGCGCCGCACCGTCGCGAAGTACCGCGAGCAGCTCGGCATCCTGTCGAGCAGCAAGCGCAAGCAGGTCTTCTAACCGCACCTGCGACGTGGGCGCGCGGTCTGCGCTGCGAGTGCCCACTCACATTCTCGGCGCACACTTGTCGTCGCCCGTGACGGCGGCAAGGTCCGAGCATGGGCGACGCCGTGATCTGGGATCGGATCCAGTTCGGATTCACGATCACGTACCACTACATCTTCCCGCAGCTGACGATGGGCCTCGCGCTGCTCATCCTCATCTGCAAGGTGCTCGCGCTACGCAAGCGCGACCCTATCTGGAATGACGTCGCGCGCTTCTGGGCGCGCATCTTCGCGATCAACTTCGCCCTCGGTGTCGTCACCGGCATCCCGATGGAGTTCCAGTTCGGCACGAACTGGGCGCGGTTCTCCGCGTACTCCGGCGGCGTCATCGGCATGACGCTCGCGATGGAGGGCATGTTCGCGTTCTTCGCGGAGAGCGCGTTCCTCGGCCTCTTTCTGTTCGGCGAGAAGAAGCTCGGCCCCAAGGGCCACCTCGTCACGGCCCTCATGATCTTCCTCGGCTCGTGGCTGTCCGGCTACTTCATCATCACGACCAACGCGTTCATGCAGCACCCGCAGGGCTACGCGGTCGGCGCCGATGGCAACCTGCACCTCGACGACGTCTGGGCATTCCTCGGCAACCCGTGGGCGCTCTGGCAGTACGCCCACGTGATGTGCGCCGCGGTGATCACGGGGTCGTTCGTGATGGCCGCGGTCGGCGCGTTCTGGATGCTCTCCCACAAGCACGAGCAGGCCGCGCGCCGCTGCCTCAAGCTCGGCGTGATCACGGGCCTCGTCGCGACACTGCTCCAGCTCTATCCGACGGGCGACGCGAGCGGAAAGCTCGTCGCCAAGCACCAGCAGCCGACGCTCGCCGCGATGGAGGGCAAGTTCGAGACGAGCACGCACGCCGAGCTCGCGATCATCGGCCAGCCCGATGTCCAGGCGCGCAAGCTCGAGAACCCGATCTTCGTGCCGCGCGTGCTCAGCTACCTCGCGTACGGCTCGTTCGGCGCCAAGGTCGTCGGCCTCAACGACATCCCGAAGGATCAGTGGCCCGACAACGTCGAGCTCCTCTACTTCGCGTATCACATCATGGTCGGGCTCGGCACGCTGCTCATCCTCGTGATGCTGCTCGCCACGTTCTCGCTGTGGCGCGGCCGGCTCTATCACTCGCGGCCGATGCTGTGGGTCCTGATGCTCGCGTTCCCGTTCCCGTACATCGCGACGGCGTTCGGCTGGATGACCGCCGAGCTCGGCCGCCAGCCGTGGGTCATCTACGGCCTCATGCGCACGCGCGACGGCACGTCGCCGCAGGTCGAGGCCGGCAACGTCACGTTCACGCTGCTCGGCTACTGCGGCCTCTACCTCGTGCTCGGCCTGTTGTTCCTCTACCTCGTCGGGCGCGAGGTCTCGCGCGGCCCTCGCCCGCTCGCAGTCAAGGAGGAGGCAAAGACCTGATGGCGACCACGTGGTTCATCCTCCTCGCGTTCATGCTGACGATGTACGTCGTCCTCGACGGCTTCGATCTCGGCGCGGGCATCCTCCACCTGTTCGTCACCAAGCACGACGACGAGCGGCGCACCGTGCTCGCCTCGATCGGCCCGGTGTGGGATGGCAACGAGGTCTGGCTCGTCGCGTCCGGCGGCCTCCTCGTGTTCGCGTTCCCTCGCGTCTACGCCGTCGCGTTCTCCGGCTTCTACCTGCCGCTCATGCTCGTGCTGTGGCTGCTCGTCCTGCGCGGCGTCGCGATCGAGCTGCGATCGCATCACGAGAGCGTGCTCTGGCAGCACGCGTTCGACGTCGTGTTCGCGTTCTCGTCGGCGGTCCTCGCATTTGTCCTCGGCGTCGCGCTCGGCAACGTCCTGCGCGGCGTGCCGATCGATGCGACCGGCTTCTTCTCGGCGCCGCTGTTCACCGACTTCGACCTTCGCGGCGACCTCGGCGCGCTCGACTGGTACACGATCTCGATCGGCCTGTTCGCGGTCGCCGCCCTCGCCGCCCACGGTGCGATGTACCTGCGCTGGAAGGCGACCGGCGACCTCAACGCGCGCGCCACGCATGTCGCGTGGTGGTGCTGGTCGGCAGTCGTCGGCCTGCTCGTCGTGATCACGATCGAGACCGCGCTCGTGCAGCCCACGCTGCTCGCCCATCTCGCGTCGCGGCCGGCCCTCTGGATCGCGCCGATCGCGACGATCCTCGCGTTCGTCGGCGTGTTCCTGTCCCTGACGCGCAGTGGTCGGACGGACGACGAGCTCGCGACGCACAGCTGGGAGCGGCGCGGCTTCGTCGCGTCGGCCCTCGTGATCGCGTCGCTCCTGGTTCTGACCGCCGGCGCGCTCTGGCCGCTCGTGCTGCCCTCGAGGACCGCCCCCAATTACAGCCTCGACGTCCACAACGCCGCCAACGACGACCGCGGTCTCGTGATCGGCCTCGTGTGGTGGATCCCCGCGATCGCGCTCGCGATCACGTATTTCGTCTATCTGTTCCGCTCGTTCCGCGGCAAGGTCTCACCGACGAGCGCGTACGGCTCCGACCATTAGCTCATCGCCTTGACCCACTTCGACGGGTCGCCGACGCGCGGCTTCTCGCCGCCGCGCACCAGATAGCGGACCGCCTGGGCCAGGCCGTCGAGCGTCAGCGCGAACATCGGCAGCACGCTCGCGATCACCTCGATCGTCGTGCCCGACCAGAACCGCTCCGGCTCGGGATTCAGCCACGCCGAGCTCCGGAAGTGATGCGCCAGCCGCCGCAGCCACTCGATGCCCGACGCGCGCGTCTGCGAGTACAGATACATCGCGCCGCTCGCATCGAGCAGCTCGGCCGGATGCATGAGCGCATCGCCGACCATCACGAGCTTCTCGTCGCGGTCGCTGTTCGCGAGCAGGTCCGCCACCGGCACGGCCTTGCGGAACTGCGCGTCCTCGTAGACCGAGTTGTAGACGCAGTTGTGGAAGTAGTAGCTGCGAAACTTCGCGAACCGCCCCGCCCGCGACGCCGCGGTGAACAGCCGGCTCATCAGCTCGCTGTGCGGATCCATCGAGCCGCCGACGTCCATCAGCAGCACGACCTTCACGCGGTTGCGCCGCGGCGGCCGGAACACGATCTCGAGCTCGCCCGCATTCTTGCCGGTCTTCTCGATCGTGTCGTCGAGATCGAGCTCCTCGACTGCGCCCTCGCGCCCGAGCCGCCGCAAGCCACGCAGCGCGACGTCGATCTGCCGCACGTCGAGCACGACGTCGCGCCGGTACTCCTTGAACATCCGCTGATCGGCGACCGCCATCGCGCTGCGCCCACCGCCTCCGCCGACGCGCATGCCGGTCGGATTCTGGCCGCCAGAGCCAAACGGCGACGTGCCGCCGGTCCCGATCCACCGGTTGCCCTTGTCGTGGCGCTCCTTCTGCTCCTTCAGCCGCTGCTCGAACATCTCGCGCAGCTTGTCCATGTCGAGCTCGGTGAGCGCCTTGCGCTGCTCGTCGGTCAGCCCCGCCAGCGCGTGCGGATCCGCGAGCCACGCGCGCAGCTGCTCGGTCAGCTCGATGCCGCCCTTGTGGATGTCCTTGAAGTACGACAGGAACGCCTCGTCGTACGCGTCGTAGTGGGCGATGTCCTTGACGCAGATCGTGCGGCACAGCCGATAGAACCCGTCGAGCGACGACTCGTGCAGTCCGAGCGCCAGCGCCTCCATCAGCGCCATCCACTCGTGCGTCGACACCGGAATCTTGTGCCGCCGCAGCTCGAACAGGAAGTCGATCAACATCGCTAGGCCTTGGCCCTCTTCTGGACCAGCTCGACATCGGCCTCGGTCTTCAGCAGCGTGCCGAGGAACGGGATGCCGTGGCCAACCTTCGCGAGATCCACGCCCGCCTTCTTCAGCGCCAAGATCCAGTCGATCAGTTCCGACGTCGACGGCTTCTTCCGCAGCCGCGGCGTCGCGCGGAGGCCGAAGAACATCTCGAGCGCGTTATCGAGCACGCGATCCGTGATGTCGGGATGGTGCACGCGGACGATCTGCGCCATCAGCTCGCGATCGGGAAACTGGATGTAGTGGAACACGCACCGGCGCAAGAACGCGTCGGGCAGCTCCTTCTCGTTGTTCGACGTGATGATGACGACCGGCCGCTCCGCCGCCACCACCTCGCGGCCCGTCTCGTCGATGCGGAACCGCATCGCGTCGAGCTCGAGCAGGAGGTCATTCGGGAACTCGATATCTGCCTTGTCGATCTCGTCGATGAGCAGCACGACGCGCGACGGCGAGGCCAGCGCCTCTCCCAGCGGTCCGAGCTTGATGTACTTCGCGATGTCCTTGACGTCGCCCCCGAAGCGCGAATCGTGGAGGCGCTGGACCGTGTCGTAGACGTAGAGGCCGTCCTTGGCCTTGGTCGTCGACTTCACGTGCCAGCGGATCAGCGTCAGGCCGAGTGCCTGGGAGAGATTCTCGGCGAGCAGCGTCTTGCCGGTGCCGGGCTCGCCGCGCAACAGGAGCGGCCGCCTCAGCGCGACCGCGACGTTCACCGCGTGACGGAGCTCCTCAGAGGCGATGTACGTGCTCGTGCCCTTGAACTGATCGAAGACGTCGACATCTGCGGACATCCTGCCGACCTTAGCGCGAATCCCGGTGTTTGCGTGTTCGCGCCCCGTGACGCTACTTCGAATAGCCTTCGGGCCAGTCGATCTCGCGCCCGATCGCGACGACACGTTCCGGCACGTTCTCGCGAAACCGCAGGATCACGTAGAGGCTCGTGCCGCAGCGGTCACAGTCGGCGTAGCACGCCTCCTCCTCGAGCTCCGAGTCTCGCCCGGCCACCTTCCTGCTCGCCACGACTCGAAGCGAGGATCGTCTCTCGGCCACCACGCCATCTGCTGGCCGAGCTCGTAGTCTCGGTCGTGAAACCGGCCCGACGCGTCGCCGCTGTAATCGGACGCGACGTGGACCTGACAGCGTAGACGTGTCGTGTTCCCACAGGCGGGGCACGAGCCGTCGACGGTGACCCAGTTGAACGCGGCCATTGGCAATTCTCTCCGCCAGTATCGTCGAAATCGGTTCGTGAGACTGTTAGCGTGATGGCACCGACGCGCGTCTACCGCCGGGTCGAGCACGGAACCAAGATCGAGCTCGCGTTGGTTCACGAGGAAGGCAGCCGCATTCCGCACTACGTCGATCGGCGTTTCGACACGCCGGTACCGCCGGGCTGGCGCGTCGAGCGCCAATCGCAGCCCAACTGGGACGGCGGGCCGAGCCTGCGGCGGGACATGCGCGTCCTCGACACCGAGGAGCCGTTCGATGCGGCATTCGCCGTCAACGAGGAGAAGGTGCGCCGCGCGGAGCAGCTCGCGCTCGCGCTGGTCGAGCACATGCGTGTGTGGGGCGCCGTCGAGCCGCGGCTCTTCGTCTGGCAGCTGGGCGGCATCGATGCAGTGGGCTCCGCGCCCGACGTGCTGTGGAGGCGGCGGGAGATCCTCGACGAGCTCGCAGGGCTCGACCTCGTCCCCGCAGAGATCGATGACCCGTACTGCGCATTCGGTCCGAATGGACCACCGCTCGTTCCGAGGGCGCTCGTCGGGCGTCCCGTCGCCGAGCTGCGCGAGGCCGACCCGCTCCTCGCGGACATACGCGCGCTCGGCGTCTGGATCTCGCTCGCCGGCGACGAGATCCGCCTCGCGCTCGAGCAGCCGTAACTCGTCCGCCCTTCGGACCGTTCACCTCACCGATCCACAACCGCGATCGAATGAAGGCACGGCCGCGGTGGCGATTTCGCGACGGCCGTCCTGCCGTTCACCGGCGGGCGTTCTTCGGGTTCGGGTTGTCGGCCGGGTTGGTGTAGCGGATGTCGAACGGGCCAGTGCCGTAGATCTGGACGATGGTCTCGCCCTTGGCTTGCGCGACGTGGTGCGTGTTGGCGGGCAAGAAGTGATAGCCGCCGGTCTCGAGCGTGTGGCCCGGTGCATCCATCGTGTCGCCCATGTGAAGGTCGAGCTTGCCCCCGAGGATCGTCAGCTGCTCTTCTTGCGAGTGCCAGTGCGCCGGGATCTTGTAGCCGTCGGGCATCTTGAGGCGGACGGTGAAGTTGCCGGCCTTCGTCGGGTCACCGTGGAGGACCGCCATCTGGACGCCCTTGGGCAGGTCCGGCGGCCCGGCAGTCCACTTGAGCTCGCTCGGGTTGAGCGCCACAGGTTCGTTCTGCTTGGTGTTGGTTGCTGACTTGGTGGCAGCAGTCTTGTCGGCGTAGGCAGCGGGTGCGACCGCGAGCAGCACGCAAGCGACCCTCGTCGTCCAATTCGACATGGCGTGTCCCTCCGCGTGCACTGTGGTGCGGGAGTCTGGACGCGCCGAGGACGAAGCGCGGGGTTTGTGCGAGGAGCGGTGAGAATGCGTGCGCCGCGCGATGCGGGAGGCGCGCGATCAGAACCAGGTCGAGGCGCCGAGCATGATGAGCAGGTAGTGGCTCTTGAACGTGCCCTGGTTCACCGGGCTCTCGAGCTGCTGGTCTGGATTGACGAGAGGATTGACGGGATCCGGTCCCTGGCGCTCGCCTTCACAGCCCTCCGTCGGCGTCGTCGGGTTGCAGTTGCGCGACGTGCTACGCGTGCCCTCGAGGACGGCGCCGAAGCCAGCGTCGAAGCGGACGCGCGACGTCTTGAACGATGCACCGCCGGCCACCATGGTGCGCGCGGCGCCATCGAAGTCGGCGCGCTCCCACCCTTCCTTGGCGGCGGCCGTGTCGTAGGCAACACCGCCGCGCACGATCACCTCGTTCGTTCCTGCCGGGATGTTGTAGCTGCCGCCGAGCCGAACGCCGAACGTATCGCGCAGGCCATGAGCGACGACGCTGGGCTTCAGATCGAAGCCCTGATCGAGCGCATTCTCCGGCGAGGCATGCGCATCGACGACGACACGATAGTCACCCGGGCTGTGACAGTCGCGGTCAGCAGTGAAGTCGCACTTCTTGCCCCAATGCTCCCAGTTGGCGTCGAGCTCGATGTCGCCCTTCGTGTTCCCATTGGCGTCGACGAACTTGTACCGAGCGCCGATCTGCGCGGTCATCGGAAGCGCGAGCTGGACGCAGCCCTTCTGCGCATCCATGGTGCCGCCCGCCGCGCACTTCGCGTCCAAGCTCGGAATGATCACGATGGGCGTGCCCTCGAGATCGGTATTGGGACCGTTCACCGCGTGAGCATCGCCGCGCGCCGTCACGTTCACGGGGCCGGTAAAGCTCGCTCCGAGCTCGATGTTCGGACCGATCCGGTACGCCGCACCGAGTGACCATCCCATCACCAGGGAGTCGTGCGCTTTGAGGGTCAGGATCGAGTCCTTGTTGATCCACTCCTCGAGGTTGCCCGGCTTGCCCCACAGCGCGAGCGTAGACTTCACGTCGGCAAAGCCGACCGAGAACCGACCGCCGATATCGAGATCGGGCAGGACGCGGTAGGCGAGCGCGACGCTCGGCAGGATGACGGCGGCCTCCTGCTCGATGATGTCGTAGCGAGATGCCGGCGGCGGCGCGCCGAACGCCGGGAACGTGTAGCCGTCGCCCTCGGGGATGAAGTACGGCTTTCCGTCGACGTTGTTCATGCGGCGGAACGGATACGCATTGGGAGCGTAGAGGCCGGCAGCGCCGTGGAGACCGGGAACCTTGGCTCCGAAGTCGGTAACGATGGCGAGGAGCGGAACCGGCTGATAGTGGCCGATGCCGAGCGGCGGCTCCGCGTCCTGCGTGACGACGCCGTACCGCATACCCTCGTACGTCTGACTGTCGTCGACGAGGTCGTCGTACGTGCCGTTCCGCTGGAACGTCATGTCGTAGTTGATCGCCGAGATGCCGAGCGTGATGTGCGTGCCCGTCGACTTCGCGATGCCCGCGGGGTTGATGCCGATCGACTCGCCATCGTCGACGCTCGCCACGGATGCGCCCGCACGAGAGGTCGAGACCGCACCCGAACCCGGCAGGAAGAGACCTCCTGCAACCGCCGTCCCCGAAGCGGTGAGACCGATAGCCAGCGCGATGCCACCCGAAAGCTTCATAGGTCCGAAACGGTACCGCAGGGCTGCCGCAGGCTGCCACTGAAAGGCCGCCTGCTTTCGCCGTCGGCGTGCGGGCACGAACGCATGGCGGCACTCGGCGCAACGCTTCGCAACAATGCGCGCCGGGCAGTGCGCGCATCGACGCGAGGCGTCGAGCGTCCGGTGGTCGGCGCTGCCGAACACGCTGCAGTTCTCGCGAACGACGCGCGGCCCTCGTCGGTGCGCTGGCGGTCGTGTCGGCAGTCGTCGCTGGTAGCGTGCCGAACACGCAGGTGCGTCGGTGCGCTGGTATGCGCTGCCGAACACGCCGCAGTTTATCGCCGCGGACCACGCGACCGGGAGAGCCGCAATGTGGCCGGTCGCGACGGCGCTCCGCGTCGAATCACTCCATCGCCATCGTCTCCGGCGGTCTTCTACGCCGCCGCTACTCGACCGCGTGGTCCGCGCTGGCCTTGCGATTCGCCGCACGGGCACGCTGCGCGATGCCGATGTGCGTGAGCAGGATCGCGACCGCGGCCGGCGTGACGCCGCTGATGCGCGACGCCTGCCCGACGGAGCGCGGGCGGATCTTCTCGAGCTTCTCGATGACCTCGTTCGAGAGGCCCGGGATGCCGCGGTAGTCGATCTCGTCGGGGACACGCACCGCATCAGCCCGCTGCAGCTTGGCGGCGTCGGCCTCCTGGCGGCGGAGGTAGCCCTCGTACTGCAGCTCGATCTGGACGCGCTCGAGCGCCGCGGCCGAGCCGGTCCACGCGGCGATACCGCCGGCGGCGGCGATCGCCTCGACGGCGTGCTGGTCGAGCTCGGGACGGCGCGCGAGCTCGGCGAGGGTCGCGCGACGCGACGCGAGCGGCGAGCTGCCGTGGGCGGCGAG
>JABFXX010000038.1 GCA_013368795.1 Kofleriaceae bacterium | reverse complement strand
TCGTGCTCGTGCTCGTCTTCGTGGTCGCCGTCATGGGAGTGGCCGGCGTGCGAGTGCCCGTGCTCGTCTTCGCCGCCGCGGCCACCGAACGCTTGCAAGCTCGTCCCGATCGTCAGCCCCGCAAACCCGAGCGCTTCGAGCTGCCCTCCCTCGATATGCGTATACGCCGGCAGCTTGACCGAGACCCCGACGCGCCAGCGGTCGTTCAGCTGCCACGTCGCCTCGAGGCCCGCGAGGATATCGGTCCGCCCGACGTTGCCGTCGTCGGTGTGGACGACGCCCGACCACGTCTCGGCAGTCTCCCACACGCTCTCGACGGTCGTGCGCAGGCGCAGTCGCTTCGATCCGACGTGCGACGCGATGCCGAGCATCACGGCGTAGCGATCGCCGGCGCGATAGCCATGGCTGTTGTCGTAGAACGTCTGCAGCGTCAGCGCGGCGAGCTCGACGTGAAACCGGCCGAGCTCGCGCGACAGGTCGGCGCCCGCTACGAGGCCGACCGTGCCGGTGCCGAACTGCGAGTGCTCGTGCGCGATGCCCATGTCGCCGAGCACGAACGGATCCTCGACGGTGCGGCCGAGCGGAAGCGTCATGCCGAGCCGGCCACCGACGAGGAAGCTGCCGACCTTCTTCGCGGCGCGTCCGTAGAGCCACGGATCGCCGAGGCCTTGCAGGGTCTCGTTGCGGTGATGGACGAACGGGTTCTCGATCTGGACCTGCGAGCCGCCGGGATCGAGATAGCGGATGCTCGTGTGATAGAGCCGCACCGGCAGGATCGCGCCGACCGCGAGCCAGTCGGTGACGCCGAGCTCGGCGGCGAGCCGTGACTCGCCGTTGGTGATCGTCTGATCGTGGATGACCGTCGTCGGGCCGCCGCCGACGAGCGTCTCGGTCGCGTCGTGGCGTGCGTCCGCCGTGCTCGCGACCGCAGAGAGGTCGAGCGACAGCCGCCCGGGGATGATGTCCGTGGTTTCTTTCCCCCCGACCGGGAGGTTGGGATTGCTTCAACCCGCTCAACCACCGGCAAGCGCGTGCGGCGTATCCCAGAGCAGCACGGCGAGGGCGAACGGTACGACGAGCTTCATGGACGGCACCGTCGACTATAGGCGCGAACGGGCCCGAGCGTGACAGGCTCGGGCCGGCAGCTTTACTTCGCCGATGCCGTCGGGCCGCCGGAGAGCTGCTTCGTCGCCTTGCCGATCACCGGCAGGATCTCGTCGGGCTCGAGCTTCGTGTTGATGCGGCCGAGCACCCTGCCGTCGGGGCTCATGAACACGACCGAGGGCAGCTCGTCGGCCTTGTAGCGCGACTTGCGATCGTTGTCGGCGTCGGTGCCCTCGGTGACGTCGAACTTGAGCGGGACGAACTTCGACGTGATCGCCTCGAAGACCTCGGGGTCGCCGAACGTCACCTCGAGCTCCTCGCACGGGTTGCACCACGTCGCCGAGAAGTCGACCATCACGCCTTTGCCCTCGGCGCGCGCTTTCTCGAACGCCGCGGTCTCGTCGTGGAGCCAGGGCAGGTGCTGCTTCGGCGTCATCTTCCACATCCAGATGCCGAGCGCGCCACCGAGCACGAGCGCGACGCCGAAGCCCTTGCGGATGCGCTCGCCCCACGGGCCGTGGAACGACAGGTGGATCGCGCCGATGACGATGCCGAGCACGGCGACGCCGATCGCGGCGAGCAGGAACCACCACTCGGGCGACGCGATCGTGCGGATGCCCGGGATGAACGGCTTCAGGTAGTAGATCGCCGCGAACAGAAGGCCGATCGCGCCGGTCGACTTCACGCCGTCCATCCACGCGCCGCTCTTGGGCAGACCCATCGCGAACGCGGCGAGCACCCAGAACAGCACGCCCATGCCGATCGCATAGGTGAACAGCAGCGCGCCGCCCATCGCGGCGTTGCCCGTCGTCGAGACGGATGCGAGCAGGCCGGCGAGGAACGGGCCGGTGCAGGGCGCGGCGATCAGGCCGCCGACGAGGCCCATCGCGAACGCGCCGCCGAAGCCTTTACCGCCGACCTGGTTCAGCTTGGCCTGCAGGCCGCTCGGGAGCTGGAGGTCGAACGCGCCGAACATCGATGCGGCGAGCGCGAGGAACAGCAGCACGAGCGGGAACACGATCCACGGGTTCGCGAGCTGCGTGCCGAAGTCGCCGGCCTTGCCGATGAGCGCGAACGTGACGCCGAGCGTCGCGTAGGTGAGGCCCATGCCGCCGACATAGGCGGTCGCGAGTGCGAGCGCGCGGCCGCGCGACACGTTCTCGCCACGCGCGCCGAAGATGGCGAGCGTGATCGGGATCATCGGGTAGACGCACGGCGTGAGCGAGGTCAGAAAGCCGAACCCGAACGAGGCGAGGAACAGCCAGCCCCATCCGCGCTGCTCGTAGCTCGCGAACGTGCCGTCGTCGGCAGCCGCGATCGCCGGGACCAGGAGGACCATGGCCACCGCGAGCCAGGGAAGAAAACGACGCATGCGCTGACACTATACCGGGGTTGCCACGTCGGGCATTCCGCCTGTACGGTCCCGTCGCTGTGCCAGACCCAAAACTCGACGAGCTAACGCCCTCGCATGTCCGCAACTTAGACGTCTATCAGCCGGGTAAGCCGATCGAGGAGCTCGAGCGCGAGCTCGGGATCTCCGGCGCCATCAAGGTTGCGTCAAACGAGAACCCCCTGGGGCCGTCCCCCAAGGCGCTCGCGGCGATTCCCAAGGCGCTGTCCCAGCTGCACCTCTATCCCGACGCCGGCGGATTCGCGCTGCGGCGCGCCCTTTCGGCGAAGTACGGCGTGCCGCTCGAGGAGCTCGCGCTCGGTAACGGCTCGAATGACCTGCTGTATCAGCTCGTGCTCGCGACCTGCGAGCCGACCGACGAGGTCCTGTCCCACAAGTACGCCTTCCTCTCGTACCGGTTGTCCGCGCAGGTCGCGGGGCGACCGTTTGTCGCAGCTCCGACGACGCCCGAGCTCGGCCTCGACGCCGACGCGCTGATCGCCGCGATCACGCCGCGGACGAAGGTCGTCGTGCTCGGCTCGCCGAACAATCCGACCGGCTCGGTCGTCACCCGCGCCGACGCCCAGAAGGTGCTCGCCGCGCTGCCGGCGCGCGCGCTGCTCGTGATCGACGAGGCGTACGCGGAGTACGCCGCGCAATGGCCCGAGGTCGATCACGTCGACGGCCTCGAGCTCGCGCGCCAGGACAAGCGCGTCGTCGTGCTGCGCACGTTCTCGAAGATCTACGGGCTCGCCGGCCTGCGCGTCGGCTTCGCGGTCGCGCACAAGGCGGTGATCGACCTGCTCGGCCGCGTCGGTCGCACGTTCCACGTGTCGAGCCTCGCGATGATCGGCGCGATCGCCGCGCTCGACGACGACGAGCACGTCGCGATCAGCGCGAAGCACGCGCGCGCCGCGATCGAGCAGCTGCGCCGCGAGGTGAAGGCGAAGGTCTATCCGTCGCTGTCGAACTTCGTGCTGATCGACTGCGGCAAGCCGTCGGGCCCGATCTACGACAAGCTGCTGCGCATGGGCGTGATCGTCCGGCCGATGGCGGCGTGGGGCCTGCCGAATCACATCCGCGTGTCGGTCGGCTCGGCGCAGGAGATGCCGCGCGTGATCGGCGCGCTCAACGAAGTCCTCGCATGAAGGTTGTCCTCGCCGCGCTCGTCGTGATCGCATGCGCGTGCGGTGGGCGAGGGCGAGGCACCGCGGTTCCCGTCGAGCCAGACAGGCCGGCGACGCTCGCCGAGCGGATGCTCGCGCTGTTTCCCGACGGTGCGCAGATCGTGATCGAGCTCGATCTCGCGCGGCTTCGCGCGAACTCGGTCGTCGGCCCGGTCGCGGCGCAGGCGCTCGGAGAGCTCGGCGCGGAGACGAAGCTGCCGGGCCTGCCGTTCGAGGTCCAGGGCTCGCCGCTCGCGACCGCTGACCACGTCGTGCTCGCCGCATACGGCGTCGGCACCGACGCGGCGACGACGGTCACCGTGCTCGCGACGAAGGCCGACAACATCACGAACGGGGTCCGCCTCGACGACGAGCTCGTCGCGCTCGGCCCGCCGGAGTGGACACG
>JABFXX010000206.1 GCA_013368795.1 Kofleriaceae bacterium | reverse complement strand
GATCGCGCGAACCTCGCTGCTGGATTCCGCCGCGTCGCACTGGTGAATGGCCTGATCCTGCTTCCCGCCAGTGCTGCGATCATCGTCGCAGCCCCGGAGGCGATCCGCGTGCTCATGGGCCCCAACTGGGGCGAGACCGTCCTGCCCTTCCGGATCCTGGCGTTCACGATCTTGTTGCGCACGAACCTGAAGCTCGGCGGCATCCTCGCGCAGGCGGCGGGTGCCGTGAATGCCGTCGCAATTGCATTCAGCGTGTACATGGTCGCCGTCGTCGTCGGAGCCCTGCTGGCGATTCGATGGGGCCTGACCGGCGTCGCGATATCGACCGCCCTCGCGATCACCCTCGTGAGCTTGCACTGCTGCTTCCTGGCGATGAAGGTGTCGGGGCTCTCGGCGCGACAGTTCGCTGCTTCACATGGTCCCGGGCTTCTTCTGGCGGCGACGGTGGTCGCGGTGTCCTGGCCGCTGCGCAGCGCGCTCGTTGCGGCCGGACTGCCGGCCCCCGTGTTGCTCGTCGTCATCGGCATGGTGTCAGTCGCGGTGTCGCTCGCGATCGTGCTGGTCTGGATCAAGCGCGGCCGCGGCGACTTCGGCTGGCTCGCGAGTGAGCTGAAACGGAAGACCGGCCAGCGCACATGAAGCTGGTGATGATCACGACGTACGCGACGCCGCGGAACATGCGTCGCGAGCTCCTGGAGTTCATCCGAGCGCGCGGTCACGAGGTCACCGTCGTGGCGCCCGGCGACGAAGCCGAGATGTCGAGCGCGCTTGCCTCGTTCGGAGCGCGGTTCCGCCGGTGGGACGTGCAGCGAACCCGGATCGCCCCGTCCTCCGATCTGCGCGCCGCACGAGACCTCTACTCGATCCTTCGCGAGGAACGGCCCGATGTCGTGTTCCTGTACCAGATCAAGGCAGTGCTCCTCGGTCCGGTTACCGCACGGTTGGCTCGGGTTCCGCGCGTCGTCGTCCTCGTCAATGGTCTCGGCTCCGTGTTCGACGAGGAGGGTTACGGTGCGACCTGGCAAGCGCGGATCGCACGACGCGCGTACGCGCTCTCGCTGCGGGGCGTCGACACGATCGTATTTCAGAATCCCGACGATCCCGAGCATCTGCGTTCGCGTTCACTGCTGCCGGCCGATGCACACTGGACTGTCGTACCTGGCTCTGGCGTGGATCTCTCGCGATTCGCTCCGCGAAGCACCGCGCCCGAGATCCCCACATTCACATTGATCTCGCGCTTGCTCGTATCGAAAGGCATCCGCGACTTCGCCGAGGCCGCGCGACGACTCCGCGGCGAGCAGGCCGCCCGCTTTCGCATCGTCGGCCAGCTCGAGGACCCAAACCACCCAGATGCCGTCACCCGCGACGAGCTGGAACAATGGGTCCGCGACGGTCTCGTCGAGTACAGAAGCTTCACCGACGACATTCCCGCCGTCCTGACCGACACCACCGTCTTCGTCCTTCCGTCGTATTACCGCGAAGGTGTGCCGCGGACGAACCTCGAGGCCCTCGCGATGGGGTTGCCGGTCGTCACGTGCGATTCGGTCGGTTGTCGCGAGACGGTGGTCGACGGCGTCAACGGGTTTCTCGTTCCTCCCCGAGATCCGGCCACGCTGGCCGAACGCCTCCGCCGCTACGTACGCCAGGAGAGCTTGGTTGCCGAGCACGGACGCGCGAGCCGCGCACTCGCGGAGCAGGTGTTCGCGATGCAGACGATCAACGCGCAGATGCTGACGGCTCTGGGCCTCGAACGGGACGCGAGCGTTCCTTCCGGGGGAGAAGGCGCGCCTTCAAAACCCGCAGGATCGGCAGCTCGTAGTAGCGATAGATAAGCACCGCCGGCACGGTGCAGAGTCCCATCAGGACGAACGACACGAGCTGTCCCGAGAGCTCGGACAGGTGAGGCGTGCCGAGAACCGCACGGAGCACCCCGTACAGGACGTACACGTGGATCAGGTACAGCACGTACGACGCATCTCCGACGAGCACGAGCGTTCGGTTCGTGATCTTGGCGTCGTATAGGCGCTCGAGGAGAAGGGCCGACAGCACGACAAAGAACGCAGGAATGCCGCTCGTGAGCCAATTGCGCGCCGCGCCGAACAGCAGCTCGGAGAACGCCAGACACACCATCCCTCCTACGACCGTGAGGAGGAGCAGGTATCGCATCCACGCACGCGGCTGTCGCCACCACGCCGATGTTTCAGCGGCACGGACGAGATGGAACGCGATCATGCCGAGCATGAACTCGACGACAATCGGATTGCCGTAGAAGCTCGCGACGGCGGACGACCGGAGTCCCATCACCGAGACGACCGTCACGACCACGAGCAGAGCACCACACGTGATCGCCGTCGCCCAGCGCCGCGAGAGCAGCAGCGCCACCGAGAAGACCACGTAGAAGTACATCTCGTAGTTCAGCGTCCAGCCTCCGCCGAGCGTCGGATGCGGGATCCCGTCGCTGGTATGGACCGTCGATGACGGCACGAATAGCAAGGACCGCACGAGCAGCTCTGGGTCCGACGAGGTCGTCCTGAAGTACTGGGGGACGACCAGAACGAGCAGGTACAGGACCAGCGTCGACGTCCAGTAGATCGGCACGATCCGGATGAGCCGGCGGGTGAGGAACCGATCCGAGTCTTGCGCGCCGACGTACGCGATGATGAACCCGCTGATCACGAAGAACAGATCGACGCCGTTCGCGCCGCCGTACCAGCGCAAGTCGAACCCAGCCGATCCGGTCGCGTGCCCGTGGACGACAAGAAGAGCCGCGATCGCGCGGAGGATCTGGATGTTGTAGATCACGGCTCGATCACGTCGTCGAAATGGAACGGGCGTACCCGGAATGGCATGAGGAGCGTTTGCGCCGCGATCCGGAGGTCGAGCGACAGACTCCAGTGCTCGACGTAGCGAACGTCGATCGCGACCCGGCGCGGCCACGGAATGTCGTTGCGGCCGTGCACGATCGCGAGACTCGTGAGTCCCGGTCGCACGTCGAGCTTTCGCAGATGCTCCGGCGCATACATCCCACGCTGGGAGGCCATCTCCGGGCGGGGACCGACGATGCTCATGTCGCCGCGCAGGACGTTGATCAGCTGAGGCAGCTCGTCGAGACCGCCGCGCAGGATCCGGCCGACGCGCGTCACGCGATCGTCGTTCGGATCGATTCGCGTCGAACCGTCCGGGTTGTAGCGAATCGGTGCATCGCGCATCGTCCGGAACTTGAGCAGCCGGAACACGCGCCCGCCTCGGCCGATGCGTTCCTGCGCGAAGAAGATGGGGCCGCCGCTCTCGATGCGGATCGCCGCAGCGATCGCCGCCATCGCGGGCGCGCCGAGCATGAGGCCTGCAGCGGCGACACCGCAGTCCAGTGCACGCTTGATCGCTGGGCCGGCTTTCACGATCAGGTCTCCGTCAACCAGAGATGATACATGACGTGAATCTCTCGCGGAACGAAGCCAAACCGGCCGTAAAGCGCGAGCGCTCGGTTCGTCTGCTGCGTGCCGACGGTAACCATGGTGGTCTCCGTGGCCCACGCGAGCGTGCTCGCGAGCATCGCGGAACCGACGCCGCGTCCCTGCTGGTCATCCTGCACCGCGACCAGGTCGAGCGCGAGTCCCTCGTGGGTCTCGATGACGGTGATGTAGCCAACGACGCGACGCTCGCTGCGCGCGAGGAACGTACGAACGGCACGTCCGGTCACGTCATTGCGCGCCCACGCGGCGTAGAGAGCCCGGGTCTGCTCGCGCGGTAGTCGCGGATCCGCGTGGAGGTTTGATTGGCGAATCGTCGACGTGATCGCCTCGACGGCCTCGATCTCCTCGGCGAGCTCCAGGCGATCGTGCTGCGTCACCACGACATCCCGCGGCGCGAGGGCCGGCAACGGTTGACGTCGCTCGAGCGCGGAGACGACGAGATGATCCACCGGCCGCTCGCCGGTCCCCTCGACGGCCGCGCGCAGCGGATTCGTGTCGTTCAAGCGCAGGAACAACACATCGAAACGTTCGTGGCGGGCGCGCTCGACTGCACTCGCGAGAGCGTTCGCATCGTCGCCGGGCTCCGGGATCAGGCGTCC
>JABFXX010000216.1 GCA_013368795.1 Kofleriaceae bacterium | reverse complement strand
ACGCGGCTCTCGGGACCGGTGAGGCGGCGCTGCGAGGGCCGGCTCGGAGCCGCTGCGGCGACGCGCTGCACGGTCGAGCCGACCGGCGAGATCGACTCCAGTCGCGCGAGCAGTTCGGCGCCGTCGGCGGGGCGACGCGCAGCATCCTTCGTCAGCATCTCGTGGACGAGCCGCGCGAGATCCTCTGGAACATCCGGACGCAGCTCGCTCACGAGCGTCGGCTCGTCGAGCATGATGCGCGCGAGTGCGGCGAGTGGATGTGGCGCTGAGAACGGCGCGCGCCCCGACAGGCACTCGTAGAGCACGCAGCCGACGGCCCATACGTCGGACGCCGGGCCGATCGTGCCGCCTTCGCGCACCTGCTCCGGCGCCATGTAATACGGCGTGCCGACGATCATGCCCTCCGACGTCAGCGGATGCGCCGGCATGCGTTCGCGCGCGGTGCCGAAGTCGAGCAGCTTCGCCTGTGCCGGATCGCCGCCGGGCAAGAACAGATTTCCCGGCTTGATGTCGCGGTGCACGACGCCGCGCGCGTGCAGTGCCGTCAACGCCGCCGCCACGCGCTTGCCGATCAAGAGGACGGTCGCGATGTCGAGGCTGCCGCCGGCAAGGTCGTCGGACTGGGCGCTGCTCGCGAGCGCCTGCGGGCTCAAGCGCACGGTCTCTTGCCGTGCCGTCTGGTGCTCGAGGATGTCGCCGAGGTCGGAGCCGGCGAGCCACTCCATCACCAGATATGGCGTGCGATCGGGCAGCTCGCCGTGGGCGACGTACGCGACGATCGCGGGATGCGCGATCTCGGCGAGCAGGACCGATTCGCGCCGGAACCGCTGCGCGGTGTCGCCGCCCGACTCGTTCGCGACCTTCACTGCGACCGTGGCGCCGGTATGGCGATCCTTCGCGCGGAAAATGCGGCCCATGCCGCCGCCGCGAAGCTCCTTCTCGAGCTCGAAGCGCTGGTCGATGAGAACGCCAGCGTTCATGCCGAGGGAACAAACGGGATGCGCAATCTCCCCCGCATGTAACCGATCAGCAGATCGCCGTCCCAGCCGCCGAACCAGAAACTGACATGCCAGGGCTGATTCGTGACGAGCTGTCCGCCGAGCGGCTGCCGCTGCGCGACTTCTTGCGGCCCGTTGATGTCGAACACCCAATCGCAGCGCGTGTTGATCTTCGAGATGATCCGGTCGCCCCACGTCTCGAGCTGGAACAGCCGGCTGCGATACGTCTCGATCGTCGCCGGGTCACCGCCCGCCGCGATCGACTGCTCGAGAAACCGCCGGCGGTCGCGGAAGTAGCCGTACGCGTCGAACACGCCGATCGCCTCGGCGACCTCCTGGTCATCCGTCGCGACACAGCTCGTCAGCCGACGGCCGTACTTCGTCGGATCGCTTATCGCCCACAGCGGCCGCGCCGGATCGTTCGGATCGAGATAGTCGGTCGCCTTGATCGTCGCCGCCGGACCTTCGATCCGCAGCTTGAACGGGTCGATCACGAACGCCATCGTGTCGTCCGAGCCGGTCGTGTTGTTGCGGCTCTCGAACACCGCGCCGCGCAGCGGCTCGTCGCGCCCGTCGAGATAGACGAGCGAGCCGAGCAGCGATGCCGCCGGTGTGAAGTCGCGGCCGCCGACCTGCACGCTCGCCACCTGGACGCCGATCTTGTACGGCATCTCGTCGAGCGGCTTGCGCATGTTGCGCGTCCAGTAATCCGCGTCGGCCTGCAGCCGGATCACCTGGTCGAGCCGGTCCTCGCTCGGCAGCGCCATCGTGTAGCCGCTCATCCCGCGATCCTCGTTCGTCGGATCCGGATCGGTCGCGATGCGTGACGTGAAGTAGCCCTGAAAGCCGATATCGAGAGTCGGCAGGACCGTAGGGACGTCGCCTACGTGCATTTCTCGGTGTCCTTGCAAGAGTTGTCGACGTTGGGATCGAACTTCGGATAGATGCCGCTCTTGTAGATGTAGCCGAGGTTGCCGGCCGTGCGGCTCATCGTCTGGTAGATGAACTCGAGCTTCGCCGCTGCATCGGGCGCGACGTGGCTGCGCAGCTCGTTCACGCCGTTCGCGAGCGACGCGATGCCGCCGATGTAGTGGTTGATGTCGGTGTAGAGCGCGAGGTTCGCGTTCTCGAGCGTGCGCAGCTGGCTGACCGCGAGGAAGAACGTCGGGCCCGCAAACGTCACGCCGTCGCCGGTCGGCAACGTCGCCATCACCTGCGCGAGCGAACGCACGAACATCGTCATCACCGGCGCGAATGCCGTCTGCTCGAGCGCCGCGGACAGATGCGGATACTCGCCGAACGTCTTCTTGTCGTAGTGCGCGTAGTACCCGGTCAACATCTGCAGCAGCAGGTAGTAGCCCTGGTCGAACAGCATCGTCGCCATGCGCGCCGCCGGGTCGCTGTAGCTGCCCACCTGCGGATTGAGCGGCATCGGCACCGACGGCGTGAACGCCGGATCCGTGGCGAGGATCAGCTGGTAGTCGCGCGCCATGTCGGCGAAGTGCAGGAAGTGCGGCGTGAAGCCCGCGGACGCTTCGATGCCTTCACCCTGCTCCTTGACGAGCCGCACGCCGGCGAGCGCCGACGACAAATCGCAGATCGGGAACAGGTAGATGTCGAACTCGCTCGGCAGCTCCGACTGGCCCGACAGGTGCCCGCTGAACACCCACGCCTCGCCGTACGCAGCGGTCAGCCGCTGCAGCTCCTTGCCAATCGCTTCGTAGAGCTCCTGCACCGTACCGGGCTCGACGGTGCCCGGCGGTGCGCCGAGCTTGCCGCGCGCGGTGAGCGCGAACCGCGGTACCTCCTCGATCTCGACCTCGGGCGCGCACGGGCAACGTCCGCTCGCGTCCTTGAAGCAGTTCGCGAGGACCCACGGCGCATCGCGCGGCGGGACGTCGACGAGCAGCGGGCTCTCCATGCACGCGAAACGGCACACGGTGCGGTAGTCGAAGCGCGACAGCACGAACGGCAGATCGCACGGCACCGGATCGTTCGCGCGCTGACCGCGCGATCGTGTCGCGCCGGTGAACCAAGCCGACTGGCTCGGAAACCCGAAGCGCACGAGGCACGGCTCGAGGCCGACGGCGGTCAGGATGCTGTTGACGATGGAGAGGTGCTCCATCTCCTGCCGCGCGATCATGTACAGCGTCGATGCCCAGCGCCGGACGTGCTCGAACTGCGCTGCGTTGCACGTCGCATCTGGCGTGCGCTTCAGCGAGAACGCGGCGTACAGGTACTGGCACATGAACTGGTGCTCCAGCACAGCCGCTTCCCACAGCAGTCGAGAGAGGTAGACCTTCTCGTCCGGGATCACACCCGAGTCCCCTTGCATGCAGTGGACGCTATCACGTGCGCGTGGCGCGCTCGCGCCGCGGCCAGAGGTGCAACAATTTGCTGCAGCGAGAAGCTCGGATCTAGGCGTAGTCGTCGGGGGTGAAGCCGAGCGCCGTGATCTGATCGCTCGTCGCGTTTTCGAAGTGTTCGCTGCCGCATGGGCATCGGTCGCGGGAGTCGAAGACCGTGCCGACCTCTGCGCAGACGAGGAGCACGCGGTGGCAGCGGATGCAGGTCGAGAACGTGAGGCCGCCTTGGCCGCAGCAGGGGCAAGGCGAGCGAAGCTGCCAGGTGGACGAGGTGACGTTCATGAGCGCCGGCTCGGCATGGTGGTGCGCAAGCGAGCGCGGAATGTCCTCGCTGCAAAGCGCGCCAGGGCTCTGCATGAAGTCGATCGAGACGAGCCGCGGCTCGATCGAGATCGATGTCCACGCGGCATCATTGTCGCCACCCCGTCGGTCATCACGGCGGGGACCAGACTCGAGCGACTTAGCTGCCTAGCAGGATCGAGCACTCGACCTCGCTCCCAGCACGAGCGGCTGCGGAATGTCCTCGCCTCCGGTCGGCGGGCCGGCCCGCGCGCCGCATTGCGCGGATCGCGCGCCGAGCGCCACGAGGTCTGTGCCGTTAGGAGCGCCGCCGCACAGTTGGACGGTCGGGAGATCGCGCGCGTTAGGGTGCAGGGCGCTCGTCACGCGCTCCGCGCAGCGGCGCGTCGGGCTGTCGGCCCGCCGCCG
>JABFXX010000399.1 GCA_013368795.1 Kofleriaceae bacterium | reverse complement strand
ACACATCCGGCGGAGGCGCGGCCGGAGCCTCCTCGCGCTCTGCGAGCTCGCGCACGCGCTCGCTCGCCTCCTGGATCGAGCGATGCCAGCTGTCGTCGGATCGAACGATCGCGCGACCCGGGCGACGAGCGTAATAGAACGTGCCGTGCGAGTGGCACAGCTCGAAGTCGTCGGAGATCCCGCGCAGCGTCTCCGCGTGGCCGAGGAACAGGTAGCCGCCGGGACGCAACGCACCGGCGATCGCGCGCACGACGCTCGCCATCACCTCGGGGCGGAAGTACATGAGCACGTTGCGGCAGAACACGACGTCGCACGAGGCCGCTGGCCACGTTGCGGGATCGAGGAGGTTCGCGCGCTCGAAGCGGACCGCGTTCCGGATCTCGTCCGCGAGCTCGACGTGCTTGCCGGCCGAGACAAACCAGCGCTCGCACGCCGCCGGCGAGGTCTCGCGCAGGCTCCACATCGAGTAGCGTGCTCGCGTCGCCCGCCGCAGCGCCTCGGGGTTGATGTCGAACGCGCGGATCGCCGGGCTCACACCTCGGAGCGCGATCGCGATCGAATACGGCTCCTCGCCCGACGCGCAGCCCGCCGAGACGATGTCGAGCGCCCTGCCCGCAGCGATCTCGACGAGCGCGTCGAACTGATCGCGGTTGCGAAAGAAGTACGTCTCGCCGACCGTCAGCTCCGCGGCGAGCGGGCCCTCGTCGAACCCAGGGTCGGCGACCAGCTGCGCGAGGTACGACGACGGCGACATGCCGTGGGCCTCGCAGCGCAGCGCGAGCACATCGCGGAGCATGTCCTGCTTGCGCCTATCGAAGTGAATGCCGAGCTGCGCTTCGACGCAGCCACGGAATCGCTCCGCGTCCGCCGGCGTCGGCCTCACGCGACGTCCTCCTCGGGCGCCAGCCTGCTCGCCTCGAGCACGACGAGCAGGTCGCGATCGACGTTGCCGAGCGAGACGACCGCGCTGCTCGAGGTCGCGAGCAGCGGCGGCAGCGCGTGGAGCGCGCCTTCTGCGAGCGTCTCGACGCCGAGCACCTCCTCGACCGCGAGCGCGACCGTACGTGGCCCGGTCCGGATCGTGACGAACCGCGCAGGCGGCATGGATTCACCGCCGAGCAGCCGGCCGAGATCGACGACGACCGTCGGCTTCGACCGGATCACGGCGACACCGAGCACGGTCTCGTGACCATCGGCGATCGGCTCGAGCGGAAGCGGCCGCATGGTCTCGATCACCGCCTCGATCGGCAGCGCGCAGCGGCGCCGACCTATACGGCAGGTCAGTACCCGTCTGGCCATCTCGGAATCATAGGCAGCTCGACGGGAATTCGCGCGGGAGGTCCACTTCACGTTCGGCTACCGCAACAATTTGTTGCATCACCGCGGCAGCTCGCGAGCAGGCCGCGCGATCAGATAGCCCTGCAGCAGATCGCAGCCGAGCGAGACGAGGCAGTCGCGCTCGTCGTTGGTCTCGACGCCCTCGGCGACGACGAGCGATCCGACCTCGTGGCACAGCTGGCAGAGCGCGGCGATCGTGCGCTGCTTCAGCGTGCTCTGGTGGACGTCGCGGATGAGCGACATGTCGATCTTCACGACCTCGGGCATGAGCTCGGTGAAGCTTGTCAGCCCCGAGTAGCCGGCGCCGATGTCGTCGACGGCGAGGCGATAGCCGAGAGCACGCAGCCGCGCGATGCGCTCGGACACCGCCGCCGAGGTCTCGAGCGACGCGCGCTCCGTGATCTCGAGGACCACGCGACTCGCGATCCTCGTCAGCGGAGCGTCCTCCGAGACGAGCTCGGCGTCGTGCAGGTCCTCGGGATGGAGGTTGACGAACAGGCTCGCATCGTCGGCGCGCCCGGCGAGCGCCGCTGCAGAAAGAGCGCGCACGCGCCGGCCGAGCAGCGGCAACCGATCGAGGTGCGTCGCGGCGTCGAGAAACGCACCCGGGTTGGGCATCGACGGCTCGCTCGTGCGCACGAGCGCCTCGACGCCGTACAGCGCGCCACTTCCCGCGTGCACGATCGGCTGAAACGCCATCCACATGCCCGCGATCGCCTGCTCGAACCTCACCTCGAGTCCGGCGCGATCGGCGACACCTCCGTGCGCGCCGCCGACGTTGAACGCGGCGCGGCGAAGGCGTGCGAGCGCGTGGGCGCGAGCCGCGTGCTCGATCATCTTCAGGAACCCGCTCGAGTCGAACGGCTTCGTCAGGTACCGGAACGCGCCGTACTCGACGGCCTGTGCGGCGGCGTCGAGCGAGGGCGCGCCGGTCATCAGGATCACCGGGACGTCGAGGTCGATGCGGCGGATCGACCGCAACAGATCGAGCCCTCCGCCATCCGGCATCTCGACATCGCTGACGACGACATCGAACGGCGTTTTCTCGAGCGCGGAGATCGCCTGGAAGCCGCTCTCGACCTCGGACACCGCGTAGCCGCCGCGTCTCAAGATGCGCACGACCGACTTGCGAAACTCCAGGTCATCGTCGACGACGAGCACGGTGCGTCGCTGCTTGGGCTCCACCGCCGCCTCGATGGTCGGCGCGACCCCTTCGCCGACCACGCGCGCGATCGCCGCGCGCAGCTCCGAGGGCGAGAACGGCTTTGCCAGCAGATCGCCCGCGCTCGGGATGCCGACCGGGTAACCCGACATCTGCACGAACTTCATCGCCGGACGCAGCTCGCGCAGCTGGTGGACGAGCTCGTTGCCGTCCGCGTCGGGCAACACGACGTCGAGCAACGTCAGATCGATCGGCTCCTCCTGCTGCACGCAGAGCCGCCGCGCCTCTGCCGCCGACGATGCCTCGATCACGTGGCATCCGGCATCCTTGAGGATGCGAGCCGTGACACCGCGAACGCTCGGCTGATCATCGACGACGAGAATGCGAACCGGCGGCAGCGTGCGCGGTGCCTCGACGGGGGCGCGCGCGACCGACTCGGGCGACTCGTCTCGGACCGGCAGCTGGATGCGAAACGTCGAGCCGCGACCAAGCTCGGTATAGAGCGAGATCCGACCGCCCGCCTGCGTGATGATGCCGTGCACGATCGACAGGCCGAGCCCCGTGCCGCGCCCCGGTTCCTTCGTCGTGAAGAACGGCTCGAAGATGCGCGCCTGGGTCTCCGCATCGATGCCCGTGCCCGTATCGGTGACCGCGATCTCGACATAGCGGCCCGCGGTGACGGCGTGCACCGAGGCGGTCTCGTCGTCGAGCTCGACCGTCCGCGTCTCGATCGTGATCCGGCCGCCCGCCGGCATCGCGTCGCGCGCGTTGAGCGCGAGGTTCATCAGGACCTGCTCGAGCTGGCCGGGGTCGATCATCACGCTCGGGACGTCGCCGCGCTGGACGACGAGGCCGACGGACGTGCCGACGAGCCGCCGCAAGATCGGCACGAACCCCGCGATGAGGTCGTCGACCGCGACCAGCTTCGGCTCGACGATGCTGTGCCGGCTGACCGCGAGCAGCTGCCTCGTGATCGCGGTCGCGCGCTCCGCGGTTCGCCGGATCTCTGCCGCGTCCTCGTGGCGAGAGTCGGCGACGTCGATCGTCTCCTCGAGCATCGCCGCGTAGCTCTGCACGACGGTGAGCACGTTGTTGAAGTCGTGCGCGACGCCGCCTGCGAGCCGGCCGATCGCCTCCATCTTCTGCGCGTGGCGCAGCTGCTCCTCGGTCGTGCGCAGCGCCTCCTCGGCGCGAATGCGCTCGGTCACATCGGTCACCTGGATGAGCCGGAGCGCGCGGTCACCGAGCACGAGCTCGTTGCCGCGAATCTCGACGAGGATCGTGCTGCCGTCCTTCTTGCGATGCTTCCAGAGCTCTCGCGACGTCAGGCCCCGGAGCTCGCGGCCGACCACCTTGCTGACCGCGGGCACATCCTCGGGCGGCCGGATGTCCATGATCGTCATCGCGAGGAACTCGTCGCGGCTATAGCCGTAGTGCGCGATCGCGGCGTCGTTGACGGCGCAGAAGCGCAGCGTCTCCCGGTCGAACGTCCACATCGGCTGCGGGCTGGCCTCGAACATCGCGCGGTATCGCTCCTCGGTCTCGACGACGATGCGCTGCTTCGTCTGGAGATAGGCCTCGCCGACCTGGCCCGCGATGATGTCGATGAACAGGCTGAGGCCGCGCGCGATCTCGAACACGAGGGCCTGCCGATCGCTCGCGGACTCGCGCAGAAACTCGGCCAGATGGTCGCGCGTGATGTCGCGCAAATCGCCCAGGAGCTCGAACCAGGCCGAGTAGCTGAGGCCCGCGAGCGCGTAGTGCTCGCCCTCGGCGCGCAGCCTCGCGAGATACGGTTCCCAGCGATCCTCGATGATCGCAGCGCCCTGTAGCGCGACCGACTCGCGTTGCTGGCGCGCGATGTCATCGATCGTGTCGGGGTTGACGGTCCGGCTCCACACGCGCGACCTCGAGAGCACGCGCCTCAGCGCTTCGTCGATCGCGAGGCTCCGCGGCGCGTAGAAGTGCCAGAACGTGCGGAGCGCGCTGCGGTCCTCCTCCGTCAGATCCAGTGTCATGCGTCCGTGCCCCTCAAGTTACCGCTATTCCAAGCGTACCGTCGGACGTGTCGGTGCTCGCCCCACCTCACGAGCGGCTCACTCGCTGTAGGACGAACGCTGACGAGATCGGCATGCCAACTGAAACCCGGCGCGACATCTCTGCGACGCGGCGGGTCACGTGGATGATCGCGCGCATGTCGGCCGAGCTTCTCGCGCGTTTCGTGACCGCGTTCAAGCGCGGGATCGAAGGAGAAGTTGCGGCGCTCCAGGCGTCGTCGCCGGTCGCCGAGGCGGCGCTGTCGCGGGGCGAGGATCTAGGAGGCCTTCGCTACGCATTCGACGTGCTTGCGCGCGATCCGCTCGTCGCCGGCACCGCGTGCACGCTACGAACGCCGCGCGGCGTGCAACGGGCGACGATCGAACACGCCGAGGGCACGCGCATCACGCTGGTCACCTCGCAGCCGGTCGACGTCGCGACCGGACCGATCACGCTCGGCCTCGCGCCGTGGTTCCTCTACGAGCGAATGGTCCAGGCGCTCGACGCGATCGATGGCGCGAAGCACCACGTCGATACGGCGTTGATGCTGTTCGGCAAGCACGCGCCCGCACGCGCGAGAACCTCGTTGCAGTGCGACCACGCCGCGCTCGACGGAAGCCAGCGCGCCGCCGTCCAGCTGTGCAGCGACAGCACGCTCGCGTTCGTCTGGGGACCGCCGGGGACGGGCAAGACCGTCACGCTCGCCGGCGTGATCGAGGAGCAGCTCGCGCAGGGCAAGCGCATCCTGCTCGTGTCGACGACGAACGCCGCGATCGATCAGGTCTTGAGCCGGCTCGCGCGGCAGCCGTGGTTCGCCGAGTCCGTCGAGCGCGGCACGACGATCCGCCTCGGCCGGAGCGACGCCGAGACGTTCGGCGCCGAGCTCGCGGACATCGTCGACCGGCTCGACAGCACGTACCGCGCCCAGCGAGAGCGCCTGCGTACACGGATCGCGGTCGCCGCCGACGAGGCCCGCTACGCTCGCGCCCTGCTCGATCAGCTCGCCGAAGCAGTCGCACCGCAGCGTTCGCTGTTCGCCCAGCAGCCGGTCGGTCTGCGCGCCGGCGTGCTGTCGCGGCTGTTCGCGGCGGCCGACGCGCTCGCGCTACTCGATCCACACGCACAGCGCAAGGTGATCGAGACCCGCGCCGTGCGCCTCGAGCGCGTCGTCCAGCTCGCACGTGCGCGCCTCGCGACGCTCGCCGGGGCGGCGCGCGAGCTCGAGTCCCGTCTCGCACGCGAGGCCCGGCTCGTCATGTGCACGCTGACGAACGCGTATCTGTCGCCGCTCGTCGCCGAGGAGCGCTTCGACGTCCTGATCGCCGAGGAGGCTGGCATGGCGACGTTGCCGCCGCTGTTCCACGCGGCATGCCTGTGTCGCGAGCGCGTGATCGTCGTCGGCGATCCGCGCCAGCTGCCGCCGATCGTGCAGGCCGATGACGAGCGCGTGCGCCGCGCGATCGGCCGCACGATCTTCGAGGTCACCGTCCCCGACCCGGAGCGCTCCGAGCTCGTCGCGATGCTCGAGTCGCAGTACCGCATGCACCCGGCGATCGGCGGGCTCGTCGGCGGCGTGTTCTACAGCGGCCGCCTCGTTCACCGTGCCGAGCCGACCGCGCTCGCCGCGATCACCGCGCGGCCGCCGTTCCCCGACAAGCCGATCGTCGTTGTCGATACCGAGGGCCGCACGACGTGCCAGCGCGCCGCGAACGGTAGCTCGCGCATCAACCCCGCATCGGCAGAGATCACCGCGTCGCTCGCGCACGAGGCGGTCCGCGGCGGCACGACGTCGATCGCTGTGATCGCCCCGTACGCCGCGCACGCAGCCGAGCTCCGCCGGTTGCTCGCCGCGCGCGGGATCGCCGACGCGGTCGAGTGCAGCACGGTGCACCGTTTCCAGGGCCGCGAGTGCGACCTCGTGATCCTCGACCTCGTCGATGCGCCGCCGATGCGGCAGAGCGCGCTCATCGCCGATGCGCCGAACCTCCTGAACGTCAGCATCTCCCGTGCGCGCGGCAAACTCGTGATCGTTGCCGACGTGGCGTACTTCGAGTCGACCGCGCGCGACGGCATCGTCGCTTCGCTTCTGCGTGCGGCGCGAGCTCAGATCTCGTAGCCGAAGACCGCGGCGGCGAGGTAGCGGTCCATCGAGGCCGAGGTCCTCGACGAGTGTGGTGGCATCGGGATCGGCAGGAGGTCGCCGCCGCTCGCAACCTCGAGCCCGGCGCGCACGTCGAGGCTGAAGCCCCCGATGCGCTTCGCGACGCCGATCCCGAACGGAATCTCGAGCACGTTGTCGTTCGTCTGGAGCGGCGAGCCCGGCATACGACCTTGCACGTGGTATCGCGACCAGCCGGTACCGAAGTAGAGGAATGGCTCGACCGTATTCAGCCAGGGCGCGACATTGATTCGTAAGACGCCGCGCGTGCCGTGGCTTACGAGGCCCTCGCCTGCGGTCGGATCGAGAGCCTGGTGCGAGCCGGCGTACGTCACCTCGATCCGGATATCCTCGTGCGAGCCGAACACGACGCGTGCACCCCACACCTCGCCGGGGCGCACGAGCGCGCGCAGGTCGTTGTCGATGAAGCCGACGACGCCGCCGTCGATCGCGACCGCTGGATGCGACAACGGCGATTCTCTCTCGGATGCGGACTCGGGCTCCGCAAACGCGACTGCGGGCACGAGCGCTACGACGACGACAAGCCACTGCACGGGCACGTCTTCGTGCAGACAGCGCGCCGCGCTCGCGGGTACGAACCCGCGAGTGGCCACCACGATGCGTGCAGGCTCGGCACCGTGTTTGCTCCCGCAGCAATCATGGAACCGCAGACTCAAGTTACTGGCCGAGAGCACGACGTCGCGGTCGCCTCGGTCGCGTCCTTCCTTCGCGAAGAAGTGGGGGTCGATGACCGCACCGCCCACGCCAGAGCCAACAAGCTCGTAGACGATGCGCGCGACGCGTTCATCCGCACCGAGTCGCGCGTCACGTGGTGGTCGATCGCGCTACGCGGCGTCCTCGCGATCGTCGCCGGCGTGATCTTCCTCCAGCGGCCGATCGAGTCGGTCGCCGCGATCGTGTTCGTGCTCGGCGCCTGGATCCTCGTCGACGGCATCATCGCCATCGGCACGGCGATCGCGAACCGCGACTGGGCCGACGCACCGTACGGGCTCATCGGCGTGCTCGTCGGATACCTGATCTTCACCCGACCACAGGGCGCGATCACGGTGTTCTTCATCCTGACCGCCGCATGGGCACTCGCACGAGGCGCCGCCGAGATCGGCCAGGCCGCGAAGATGCACAAGGGCGAGCGCGGCCGCGCGAGCCTCGTGTTCCTCGGCATCCTGTCGTTCGCGTTCGGCCTGCTGCTGATCGCAGCGCCCGTCCTCGGCGTCATCACGCTCGGCTGGTGGATCGGTGCGTACGCTCTCATCGACGGCGTCGTGTCGGTGGTTCGCGCGTTCCAGATCCGCCGTGTGAGTCACGAGGTGCGCCGGGTGTGGGCAGGTCGCTCTCCGCAGCCGGCATGAAAGGGGTCCCCATGGCTACGAAATTTCCGATCGCGATCCGCAGCAACGTCCCACTCACCCCGGCGACCGAGAGCCGGTTCCGCAGAACGCTCGAACGTCGCGTCGGTCGCGCCGGTGCGCCGATCTCGAGAGGCACGATCCGCTTCGAGGACATCAACGGTCCTCGCGGCGGCGTCGACAAGGAGTGCCGGATCAAGCTCGTCCTCACCGGCCGGCCGTCCGTGCAGGCGAGCGAGCGCGACAGCGAGCTCGAGCCGGCGTTCGACCGGGCCTCGCACAAGCTCAATAGCGCGCTGACGCGTGCACAGGGCAAGCTGCAGCGCCGGCCGATGAAGCTGAAGACCGCGCGGAAGCCGCCCGCTCGCAAGGCGGTCAAGACGAAGGCGCAGCGCGCGAAGCGTCGCGTCGGCGTGCAGCGCGCAGCGCGCCGCTAGTAGAAGCCGCCTCCGCCGGAGGCGCTGAGCACCTTCATGATCCCGATGCCGACGTAGAACCCGAGCTCGGCGCTCGAGACGTCGTAGGCGGGCCCGATCTCCGGTCGCACGAGCCAGTCGCCCGCCTCGACGTTGAGGCGATAGGTGATGCGGGGCACGACATCGACATCGTCCGTGCCGGCGACGAGGAGAACGCCGGCATCGATCTCGTGGCTGACGAGACCACTGAAGCTGAGCGCGATGCCCTTGACGAACCCGCCGTCGACGGCAAACCGTACGTGGCGCGCACTGTCCTCGAGCCCGATGCCCGCGCCGACCTCGATGCGCGTTCCGAGTCCGGGCAACAGCAAATCCCCGCCGAACACGATCGCCCCGATCGGATGATCGGCGTCTTCGAATCCCATCGTGAACGATGACCACGCGCCGAGGATGCCGTCCTTCTCTGCGCGGCGCTTCACGGCGAGGAGCGGCAGCATCGTCGGCCGGGTGAGCACCTCCGAGCCGCGGAACAGCGACTCGAACGTCGGCAAGAGCTCCTGGTCGTCGATCGCGAACGGGACCTCGCGCCAGACCTCGTAGTCGGGTTCGGGATCGCGCGTGCCGAGGACGAACGCAGCGACCACGCCGTACACGGACTCGGCGCTCGCCGCGACGACGCGACGCCGCGCATCGCGGTTCTGCGGAATGTCGAGATATCCGTCGCCGTAGGTGATCCAGATCTGGCCGCGGCGATTCGCGACGCGCCGGCCGCGCTCGTTCCACTCGTCGTGGAACGCCTTGGACGCGGCGACGCTGCTGCCCGGCCGATCGAATCCCATGTGACCCGCGGCGAACGAGTCGTGGAGGAAGTGATCCGCGAACGCGGACTCGGCGAACGCTTGTTCGAACGCCTGTAGCTGCTCGACGCCGACCTCGCGAGACGCCGCGAGCGCGCCGTCGACCGCGTCCTTGTGAATCTCGCGCCACTCGCGCGTCGCCGTCGGATGAAAGTGCGCACCGTTCGTCAGCGCGAGCTTGTAGTAGTTCGTCCGGCTCGTCGCCGTCGATGCACCGAGCACGCTCAGCAGCTCGCCCGGCTCGCTGACGAAGTCGCCGCTGACCGACGTACCCTGCCCGTACAAGAACGCCGTCGTGCCCAGGTTGCCGCACGCGACCTCGTAGCGCTGCGTGGTTCCGGCATCGCGATCCTTGGAGGCGGCCAGGCGCTCGCACGCGGCGATGTACGATTCGGTGCCGATCGCGCGGTGCTCCGCCATCCGCCAGCAGGCGGCCTCGCGCGGCGCGGCGAGCACGATCGCGCCGACAATGATGGCCCGTAGGGTCATCCGTGCTTGCGTCGAAGCCGCATGAGGAAGAACCCGGTCGTCGCGATACCGAGCAGACCGAGCACCGCGCCTTGCTTCGCGAACCTCGTCAGCGCGGGAACCTCGTCGCCGGTCTTGATCCTGAGGAGTACGTCGTCGACGGAATCGCGGACCGCGAGCCGCGCGTGCAGGCGCAGCACGTACGGCATCCGGTGCAGGAGGAACATGCCGCGCTCGGCGATCACCATCGCCTGGTTCGCCGCCGCGGTCGCGACCTTCATGCCCGAGAGGAGGCCCTTGGCCTCGAGCGCGCGCGCAGACGATGCTGCCCCGGCGGCGGCCGCGAAGTCCGACAGCCGCATGTTCTCGACGCGGATCGCACCGGGGTTGTCCGCGAGCCAGGTGTCGACGATGCCCGTCAGCTTCGCGAACCCGTCATCGCCGATCGCGCGGATCGTGATCTGCTTCAGCTCCTCTTCGGATATCTCGAACGCGCTATCGAGCTCGTTGCCCGCTGCGCCGTACAAGCTCGGGATCCAGTGCTGCTCGAGGACGTGCCGGCTGAGGTGGAGGAACACGAACATATCGAGCAGGTTCACCGCGGACGATGGTCCGGTCACGATCTCCATTGCCGCCGACGCATAGAGGAGGTTCTTGCGCAATGCCTCCTCGCGAATGGCCGACCTCGGTGACTGTTGCAGCGCATCGGCGCACTGCGTGACGCGCTCGATGAAGCGCGTCGCGAACCGCTGCAGCTCGTGCTGGAGCTCGACCTCGGGAATCTGGATGTCCACGAAACACCTCCTACGCGTGCCGGAGCAACGGACGTGCCGGCCCAGGCGCGCGCAGAGGTCACGCGTGCATCAGCGGAGCCAGGCGAGGATCGCCGCGCTCTGCAGACACACCATCGACACCAGCACGAATGCGATGCTGGCGCGATACGCGAGCGTCTTGCTGTCGCGATAGCGCAGCGTCGACAGGATCCATTCGCGCACGTCCGCACCCGGCAGCTCGGTCATCCACCGGATCCCGAGCACACCGCTGACGACAATTCCGGCCGCGACGATGGCTGCGCCGCCCGCGATCACGACGAGCGGACTTATCACCGCCTGGTGCACGACGGAGCGCACGATCAACTTACCTGTCATCAGGACGACGCTCGTGCTCACGAGCACACCCGCGATACCGAGAAGTACCTGTGCGCGGGCGTGCAGGATCTTGAACTGTACGTAGAGAACCTGAAACACGAGCTCGGGTTGATCGTGACCGATCACCGCGAGGATCCGCTCGCACTCCTCTTCGCGCGTCAGTCGATCGCTCACATGCCCTGCAACTGCAACGCGAGGACCAGGTGGACATCGCGCCGGCATCTTTCACGCTCGTGCTATGGCCCGACGCCGATGGATTCGCCGCGCGCTGACCGTCGTCGGCGCCGCCATCGTGCTCTACCTCGCATGGTCGATCTGGGACTACCAGGCGCTGATGGACTGGATCGCGCGTGCCCGGCCGGTCCCGTTCTTCACCGCGATGGCACTGCTTCCCGCATTCGCGCTGCCACTGACGCCGTTCTATCTGCTCGCGGGTGCGACGTTCGACACGCGCGTCGCGCTGGCTGGCACCGCGCTCGCACTCGCGGCGAACCTGACGCTCTGCTACTTCGTCGGCCGTAGCAGCTTGCGGCCGCGCCTCGTGTCGCTGTTCGAGCGCTTCGGCTACCAGCTGCCGGACTTCGACGCGGAGGCCGGCAAGTCCGTGCGCAACACGGTGCGGTTCACGGTCCTGTTCAAGTTCGCGCCCGGTGTCCCGGCCTTCGTCAAGGCCTACGGGCTCGGCGCGGCGCGCGTGCCGTTTCCGATCTACTTCGTGGTCGGCGGGGTCGCGTCGGCGGCCTACGCGGTGCCGCTGATCATCGCCGGCGACTCGCTGTTCTCGCACCAGCTCGATCGACGTTCGCTGCTCGTCCTCGTCGCGATCGGTGTCGCGATCGCGCTCTACGTGTGGAGCCGGCGCCAGGAGCCGGCCCCGGCGTGAGCGTCACGCGCACTTCGGTTCGGCCACGCGATTCGCTTCGCCTGGCAGCCGGATCACGAACGCGGTGCCGTCGCCCTTCGGATGGATCTCGAGCGTGCCGCGATGACGGTGGACGATCGTCCTCGCGACCGAGAGGCCGAGCCCGGTGCCCTGCCCCGGCGGCTTCGTCGTGAAGAACGGCTCGAACACGCGCTCGCGTAGCTCGACCGGCACGCCAGGCCCGCTGTCGCTGATCTCGATCGTGACGCCGTCGTGACCGAGCGTGCCATGGACCTCGACCCAGCCGCCCTTGCCCGCCGCGTGGCCGGCGTTCTCGATCAGGTTCGTGAGCACCTGGAGGAGCAGCGGCGCGGAGCACAGGATCGGGCCACCGAGCGCGAGGTTCGTCCGCACGTCGATGCCCGACAGCGCGCTGTTCGCGAGCTTGAGCGCGCGCTGGACGAGGCCGGGAATCTCGGCCGGGCGCAGGTCGAGCTCGGCGTTGTTGCGGAAGCCGAGCAGCTGGCGGGTCAAGAACGCGATCTGTTCGGCGCACTGCTTCATGACGTCGAGCAGCTGCCCGACGGGCGTCTCGGGGCCACCGACGTCGGGCGGTAGCAGCTCGGTGATCGGCGCGAGCGCGTTGACGATTCCGTTCGCCGGATTGCGCAGCTCGTGCGCGAGGCCCGACGTGAGGATCCCCATCGCCGAGAGCTGCTCGGCGCGGTGCAGGCGGAGCGCGAGGTCGCGCATCCTGAACTGCGCAGCGACGCGCGCCTTGAGCTCGTGGGGATCGAACGGCTTGGGCACGTAGTCGATCGCACCGGCCTCGAGCCCCATCACGCGCGTGCGCATGTCGACGACGGCAGACAGGATGACGATCGGCGCGAGGCGGTCGCCGGTGATCTCGCGGAACTTCCTGGACAGCTCGATGCCGTTCATGACGGGCATGTCGACGTCCGTGATGAGGAGCTGCGGCTGGTGCTTCTTGACGAGCTCGAGCGCGGCGGCGCCGTCGAGGCCGACGATCACCGTGTACTGATCCGAGAGCAGCTCGGCGATCGCCTGCGCCAGGCGAGGTTCGTCCTCGGCGATCACGATCACGCCCTGCGAGGTACCCGGCGGCGTGAACGTCGCGCCCGAGCGGATCTTCGGCAGGCGGCCGATCTGCGACGGCGTCAGCTGCGGCGATGGACCGGTGCGCTCGATCGGCATCGCATCGATGCGCGGCAGCGTCACGACGAACTCGGTCCCGCCGGTCGGGCGAGGCTTCACCGCGACCTTGCCGTGGTGGCCGTCGACGAGCTGCTTGACGAGCGCGAGGCCGATGCCGGTGCCGGCCTTGCGGCGGTCGTCGCCCGAGGCGCGCTCGAACCGCCCGAACAGGCGCTTCGCGAGCTCGTCATCGATGCCGCGGCCGGTGTCGCGGACCGCGAACCACACCGAGTCTCCGTCGAGGCCGAGCTCGATCTCGACCGAGCCACCCGACGGCGTGTACTTGACCGCGTTCGAGATCAGATTTGACGCGACGCGCTCGATCGCGACCGGGTCGAGCGAGAGGAAGCGCGTCTCGGCGAACTTGCCGTCGAGCGCGAGGCCCGCGGCTTCCGCGGCAGGACGCCATGCGGCGAGGATCTGCACGAACATCGCGCGGACGTCGGTCGGCTGCGGCGCCAGCACGAGCTTGTCAGCCTGACCCGCCGCGAGGAGCAGCAGCTCGTCGACGAGGCGCAGCAGCTTGCGGGCACCGTCGGTGATCGAGCCGAGGCCCGCGCGGGCCCGCTCGTCGAGCAGTGCGCCTGCGCGCTTCTCGATATCGCCGGTCGCGAGCAGGATCAGCGTCAGCGGCGTGCGGATCTCGTGCGAGATGTTGCCGAAGAACCGCTCGCGCGACGCCATCGCCTCGCGGAGCTGCTCGACGAGACCCGCCAGCTCGTCGCGCGCTGCGCGCAGCTCGGTCGTGCGCTGATCGACCAGCTTCTCGAGGCCGGCCTGGTAGTCGGCGAGCTCCTGATAGGCGACCGCGTTGTCGATCGCGAGCGCGATCGTCGGCGCGACGAGGTCGACGAGCCGCTTCGCGTCATCGAGCGTGGAGTCGCCCCACACGTCGAGGCGACCGGTGCTCGACGAGCCCGGCAGGCTCGCGGAGATCCGCGGCGGGCCGCTGCACGTGCCGTCCTCGGCGCTGATGCCCGCGCCCGTCTCGAGCGTCACGCGCACACCGCCGAAGCTCGAGCGCAAGCCCGTGACGACGGAGCGCGCGATCTTGGCGAGGTCGCGCTCGCGCCACACCTGCTGGCCGAGCTGGTACGCGATGTCGAGCAGCTCGTGCTGGCGCTCGATCTCGGCGCGCGCGGTGTCGAGCTCCTGGTAGCGCGCGAGCAAGCTCGAGTGCGCATCGGCGATCTCGGTCGCCGCCTGGCGCATCGTGAACGGCGCGGTCACGAACCGCCGGACGCTCGGGATGATGCCCTTTGGCTCCGTGTACTGGATCAGAAAGCGCGCGCCGTCGGGGCGCATCTCCGACGTCACGGTCGCGCGCGGGGCGCCGACCATCCGTGGCATCGCCGCGTACGTGCCCTGTGTGATCAGGAAGAACTCTTCGCTCGGCGCGAAGCCTCGGCTCATCTTGAACTCGACCGCGATCCGCCCCGGGCCGAGCACGCGCGACGACGTCTTCACGCACGTGATCATCTGGCTCGCGACGCCGGTTTCCGCGGTCACCCACTGGTAAAAGCCGGCGACCGAGAACCGGATGCGCGCGACCACGCCGATGAACTGGACGAGCGGACCTTCGGTGCTGCGCTCACCGAGCCGCAGCAGCTGGTCGCGCGTCCACAGCGACCGCGCGTTCTCCATCATGCGAACGAGCGCCGTCCACTCGACGCGCTCGTCCTTCTTCGCGAGGTCCCTGGCCGTGTACGGGGTTCCTTCGACGAGTCGTCTCGGGTCGACGCCTCGCTCGCGCAGATCGCGCAGCAGGATATCGAAGTAGCGACAGGAGACTTCCTTCAAGGAACCCTTCCTTTCCTAGCGGCCCCAGCGCAGGACGAGACTCGACCAGGTCTCGCCGAGGCCACCGCTGAACGTCACGACGACCGAGCCGTCGCGGATCATGCCTTCCTTCTCACCGGCGGCGAGGATGAACGGCAGGTTCACGCTGTTCATGTTCGCGAGGTACGGGAACGTGACGATCGTGTTCACGTGCGACAGGCCCGCTTCCTTCGCGGCGGTCCGCGTGAGCCACGGCGTGCTCTGGTGCGTCGCGAGGAAGCTCACGTCGCTCGTCGTCAGCTTCGCCTCGGCGAGCGCATCGCGGATCGCGACGCCGCCGCGGTCGACCATGCCGAACAGCATGTTGCGCGTCGCCTCGCGGTTGATCGAGTGCGTCGTGATCGCGCCCTCTTCCCACCACTTCTTCTCGGGGCCAACGCCGAGCACGAGCGCATCGCACTGGTTGCCGTCGGCGTTGTGAACCGACGCGAGGAGGCCCTTGCCGTCGGAGACCGGTCCAAACACCGCGGCCGCGGCGCCGTCGCCCCACCACGCAGAGTGCGGCTCGCTCGGGCCGTGCACGCGCGTGATCGCCGACGAGTGAACGCTGAGGACGTTGCGCGCGCGACCGCTCGCGATGAGGCCCTCGGCGATCGTCGAGTGCAGAGCGAAGCCGTTGCACGCGGCCTCGGTACCGATCGCGAGGCAGCGACGCGGCAGCTCGAGCAGGCGATGCGTGATCGTCGCGCTGTTGACCATCAGGAAGTCGGGCACCGGCGTCTGCGTGAGGATCGCGTCGATGTCGCCGGGCCTGAGGCCGGCGCGCTCGATCGCCTCGCGTGCCGCGATCGCCTCCATCTCGGAGACCGTCATGGCCTCGGACATCACCCGCCGCTCGACCGAGCCGCGGAACGGATCGTTCGCGTACTCGGCCATCGCGGCGAGCGTCAGGCGCGCGCCGTTCGTCAGGCCCTCGATCGCAGGTTCGGCGCGCGTCGCGCGATGCGCCATGCGACCGTGCCAGCGCTCGACGACTTCCTCGGGCCACCAGTCGTTCGTTCGAATGGTGGGTGGGAGGTAGGTGCCGAGTCCGAGAATTCCGATCGAGGTCCGCATGTAGATGACGGACGTATCGACCGCTTTGCGCGCCCGTGTAGGGGGAGCGGCAACTCTGTAAGATCTCAGCGGCTAGATCGGCGCCATCGTGACCGGCACGCCCGAAAGCACGGCATTTCCCGAGAGTGGGTCGCGGCGCGCATCGTCGACGATCGCGTTCAGGTTCGCGCCCGGCCGTTCGGCGGCGACCGCCATGCGCGTGCCCGGTTGGTCGTGTCCCCAGCCGTGCGGCAGGCTGACGACGCCCGGCATCATCTCGTCGGAGACCTCGACGGTGACATCGATCGAGCGGCCGCCATTTGCGATGCGCGCGCGCCCTCGATCGGCGAGGCCGAGCCTCTGCGCGTCGACGGGATGGACGAGCGCGACGCAGCGGAATGGTCCCTTCGCGAGCGTCGGCAGGTTGTGCATCCAGCTGTTGTTCGAGCGCAGCTGGCGGCGGCCGACGACCACGAGATCAGGCACCGGCCGCGCGAGGTCGGCGCGCACGCGCGACAGGTCATCCACGAGCAGCGGCGGCGCGAGCTCGATCTTGCCCGACGGCGTACGCAGCATCTCGGGGATGCGGGGCTCGAGCGGGCCGAGGTCGATGCCTTCGGGTGCAGCGGCGACGCGCGCGAGCGTCAGGCCGTCGGGCACGAAGCCGAACCGATCGCCGTACGGGCCACCGCGCAGCGCGAGCTCGAGCAAACGCTCGGGGCCGACGCGGTCGCCGAGCATCTTCATCAGCATCTCGGCCTGCGCACCGGCGACGCG
>JABFXX010000456.1 GCA_013368795.1 Kofleriaceae bacterium | reverse complement strand
GGTCCTCCGCAAGGAGCTGACACACGTGCAGTACGCCGTTACCCAGAAGAACGACACCGAGGTGCCGTTCCACAACGCGTACTGGAATAATCATGCGCCGGGCATCTACGTCGATGTCGTGACCGGCGAGCCGCTGTTCAGCTCGACGGACAAGTTCGACTCGCGAACCGGCTGGCCGAGCTTCTCCCGGCCGCTCGCGCCGGTCGTCGAGAAGCGCGACACGTCGCACGGCATGACGCGCGTCGAGGTCCGCTCGAAGCTCGGCGACTCGCACCTCGGCCATCTGTTCGACGACGGCCCAGAGCCGACGGGACTTCGCTACTGCATCAACTCCGCGTCGCTGCGGTTCGTCCCGGCGGCACAGCTCGAAGCGCAGGGCTACGGCGAGTACGCGAAGCTGTTCGCGCGCGGTTAGTGCCCGATGACGCGCAACAGCTCGGCGACGTTCGCACGGTGCGCGGCGAGCGCGTCGCCGGTCTTCGCGCGAGCGAGGTCCGCCTGTGCCGCGGTCGCGAGCTCGAATGCGCGCTCGCGATCCTTGCGCGCCTCCCACAGCGCCCGCGCGAGCTTGAACCGCGTCGCGCCGAGCTCGTAGGCATCCTCGGGGTGCTTGGCGTAGTACGCGAGCGCGGCCTCGAGCGGTGCGAGTGCGCGCTCGGGGTGCTTGTCGCGCAGGTGCAGCTCGCCGATGTGGCGCTGGACGAGTGCCTGGTCCTCGCCGCTCGCCGCGTGCTCGAACGCCGATAGCGCACGCTCGAGGAGGACCAGCGCGGTCTTGCGATCGCCGCCCTGCTCGATGAGCCCGGACTGCAGGTCGAGGCCGCGCGCCGCGAGCGCCCAGGTCTCCTTGCCCGGTGCGAGCGAGCGCGCGACGAGCGACGCCGCCATCGCCTTCGCCTTGTCGAGCTGCTTGTCGGCGCGATACGCGAGCGCGAGGTTGTACTCGGCAATCGACTGGGCCGGGCTTTCCGGCGCGTACGTCGCGGCGGCGACTGCGCGCACCTTCTCGTAGTAGCCAACCGCACGATGCGGGTTGCCGGTGCGCAGCGCGATGCTCGCGAGGCCCTGCAGCGGCAGCGCGCTCTGCGGATGATCCGGGTGATAGGCGGCGAACGTCTGCGCCGCGCGCTCGTACTGCGCGGTCGCAGCGTCGATCTCGTCGCGCGACGAGTACACCGAGCCGAGGTTCGCCTGTGCGAGCGCGTACGCGAGGTGCTCGCGCACGCCGAGCTTCTCGAAGATCTCGATCTCGCGCTTGTAGGTCTTCTCCGCGGTCGCGAGGTCGTGCTCGCTGAACGCGAGCGTGCCGACCATGCTGAGCGCGATCGCGACGCGGAGGTGGTCCCTGCCGAGCGTCGACTCGACGAGGTCGATGCCGGTCGTGCAGTGCGTGCGCGCATCGGCGAGATTGCCCAGCTGGCGAAGCACGTCGCACAGCGCGACGTGGATGAGCCCGATCTGCGTGCGCCGCCGTGCATCGGTGCCCGCGATCGCGAGGCCTGCCTCGAGGCGCGTCTTCGCCTCGGGCAGATTGCCATGCGCGAGCAGCAGCGTGCCGAGCGTGTAGTCGTAGCGGAGCTGGAGATCCGAGCCGGGCTCGATGCGGACGAGCGCGGCGTCGGCTGCCCGCGCGTTCGACAGCGCGAGGTCGAACCGATGCTTCTGCGCGCCCGTCGTCATCACGATCTCGACCCAGATCGCGGCGGCGAGCGCATCGTCGTGGCCTCGCTCGGCGGCGTGCAGCGCCTCGAACAGCGTGGCCTCCGCGCGATCGTGCTTGCCGCGATCGATGTCGACGCGGGCGCGGATCATCAGCGCCTCGCCGACGAGCCGAGGGTGGTCGGCCTCGCGCAGCTGCGCGGCGATGCCGCCCGCGAGCGCCTCGGCCTCGTCGAGCTTGCCCGCGTACTCGAGCGCGGCTGCACGATCGAGCGTCGCCCTGCCCTGCTCGACGAGCGAGCGGCCGATCGCGTCGGTGGGCAGCGCGTCCTCTGCCGACGCGGTCGCGCACGAGCCCGGATCGCGCAGGCGACCGATCGCCTCGTACGCCGTTCCCGCGAGCTTCGCGTCGGCAGTCGCGAGCACGCGCACGAGCTCGGATAGCTCGCGCCGGCCGCGATCGAGGCACGCGACCCGGCGATCGAACGCGTCGGGGGCGCTCGCGACCGAGCACGCATCGCGGCGGGCGGCGAACCACGCCGTTGCGTAGTCGTCGAGCGATGCCGCGATGCGCGACGCGGTGTCCTGCGTCGACACCCGCGCGATCGCGCCGGTGACCGCGCCCTTGTTCGCCGCGTTCCAGGCGAGCGCGTCGTCGTCGACCGTGCAGGTCGGCCCCTGCTCGCGCGAGCTCGCGAGCTGCGACACGCCGACGCCTGCGAGCGCGGCGATCAGCGCACCGCCGCCGAGCAGCGCGTAGCGACGCCGGCGCGCCACCGGATCATCGGCGAGTCCGTCGACCAGCGCGTGCATCGACGGGAACCTCGCCGCAGGATCTCGGTCGAGCCCTCGGCGGAGCGCGCGAAACACGTGTGCCGGCATCGATGCCGGTTGCGCAGCCTCCCGGTCGAGCCCCGGCGCTTTCGCAGGCTTCGCCGGATCGCCGCCCGTCGGCCGCGTGCCGGTCAGCATCTCGAACACCGTCACGCAGTAGCTGAACTGATCGCTTTGCGCGGTCGCCGGCTCGCGCCGCAGGATCTCCGGCGCCATGTACGCCGGCGTGCCGCAGATCGCGCCATCGGGCGCCTCGTCGACGGTCTTCGCGAGCCCGAAGTCGGAGACGCGAACCTCGCCGGCGGCGGTACACAGCACGTTCTCCGGCTTGAAGTCGCGGTGGATGACGCCGGCGTCGTGCGCGGCACCGAGGCCGCGACCCGCACGGATGCACGCATCGAGGATCTCGCGCATCGGCTTGCCGCGGCAGAACCCGCGCAGCGTGTCGCCCTCGACGAGCTCCATCGCGACGTACATCGCGTCGTCGCTGACGATCACGTCGTAGACGGTGACGACATTCGGATGCCGCAGGCGGGCGAGCGCGCGGGCCTCGGCGCGCAAGAGGTCGCGCGTGCTCGCGTCGACATCGTGCAGGAGCTTGATCGCGACCGGCCGCGCGAGCTCCGGGTCGTACGCGCGGAGCACGATGCCCATCGAGCCGCGGCCGAGCTCGCGCAGCACGTGATAGCGGCCGAGCGTTCCGTCGGGCGCCTCGGCGGAGGGTGTGTTCTCCGCGTTCGAGCCCAGCGCGTGGGGGCGCACGCTTCGCGTGTGGATCGCGGCGAGCACCGACAGCTCCTGCCGGCACGTGCGGCACGCGTCGATGTGACGATCGGCGGCGCCGAGCTCGGCCATCGCGAGCCGACCATCGACGTACGCGGCGAGCGTGTCAGGATCGAGGTGGGCTGTAACCTCCATCACGTCCGTAACCGTCATGCTAACCTGAGGTCCGACCACTGTGGCCAGCGATCCGGACATCCCGAACGCGCTCGCGGCACTCGCGGAGGTCATCGCGACACAGCACCGAGCAGCCGCCGCCGCGTGGCCGACGTTCCAGCTCTCGCTGGACCGTTATCGCGCGCACCTCGCGCAACGCGTGGCCGATCGCGCCGGCGAGGATGCGGCGCACGTCGTTCGCACGATGCCGGCGGCCGACCTCTACCTCGCGGCGGCATGTAGCGACGGCGATGCCGCGGCGCTCGCCGCGTTCCGCGACGTCCACGTGCCCGCGCTGCGCCAGGCGCTCGGCAAGCTCGCGCTGCCCGACGCGACGATCGACGAGACCGTGCAGCGCGTGCTCGTCATGATCTTCGTCGGCGACGGAGGCCCGCCGCAGATCGCGGGCTACGCCGGCCGCGGCACGCTGCGCAGCTGGGTCCGCACGATCGGCGTGCGCACCGGCCGCCGTCTCGCGGGCGTCGAGCACGATTCGGCGCGTGGCGACGACGAGCTCGCCGAGCTCCCCGCCGCGGTCGGCGATCCCGAGCTCGAGATGCTTCGCGCGCGCTATCGCGAGGAAGTGAAGCGCGCGTTCGCGGCGGCGTTCGCCGAGCTCGCCGATCGCGAGCGCAACGTGCTGCGCCAGTACCACATCGACGGGCTGACGATCGATCAGCTCGCCGCGCTCTACCAGGTCAACCGCGCGACGACCGCGCGCTGGGTCGCCGGGGCGCGGCAGGCGCTGGTCGCCCGGACCCGCGACCAGCTCGTCGGCCGGTTCGGCATCGCGCCGGCCGAGGTCGACAGCATCATCCGGCTCGTCCGGTCCCAGCTCGACGTAAGTGTTCGAGAGATCTCGAACTGAATCTAAATTTTGTCGTGCGACAAATCGGCGGGTCTCCCTACCAGGGGGCATGCACGCGCGCGTCTACGACCTCGATACCTCCAGCGACGTCCTGAGCGGGGGCGCGCTGTACTGCCCGACGTGCGGCGACTCGTACTCGTCGCTGTGCGAGCGCTGCCCCGACGACGGCAGCCAGCTGGTCGCGTATCCGATCACGAACGATCCTCTGATCGGCGCGCTGCTCGACGGCAGGTTCCGCATCCTCCAGCTGCTCGCCGAGGGCGCGATGGGCCGGGTCTACGAGGGCGTCCAGCTGCCTGTAAAGCGGCCGGTCGCGATCAAGGTCATGCGCGAGGAGTTCTGCGGCGACCCGACGACGACGCAGCGGTTCCACCGCGAGGCTCAGCTGCTGACCCGCATCGCGCACCCGAACATCGTCGACGTGTTCGACTACGGCGAGACCGACGACGGCTCGTTCTACATCGTGATGGAGCTGCTGCGCGGCAACACGCTCGACGCGATCCTCGCCAACGCCGGGACGTTCTCGGTGCGGCGCACGTGCGAGGTCGGGCTGCAGCTCGCCGACGCGCTCGCCGCCGCGCACGCGCAGGGCGTCGTACATCGCGACCTCAAGCCGGCCAACATCATCCTCCTCGCGGCGCTCGGCGACTGGGTCAAGGTGTTCGACCTCGGGCTCGCGAAGGCCGCGCGCAACGAGCCCGACGCGGGGCTGACGAACGCGGGCGCGGTGCTCGGCACGCCGCTCTACATGGCGCCCGAGCAGATCCGCTACAACGCGACCGATCCTCGCAGCGACCTCTACGCGCTCGGCTGCATCCTCCACGAGCTCCTCACCGGCAGACCGCCGTTCGATGGCGCGACGAGCAACCTCGTGCTCGTTCGCCAGCTGAACGATCCGCCGCCCGAGCTACCCGAGTCCGTGCCGGCGCCGCTCCGCGAGCTGATCGGCCGGCTGCTCGCGAAGAACCCCGACGAGAGACCGGCCTCCGCGCTGGAGGTCCGCGGCCACCTCGAGGCGCGCCTCGCCGCTGAGCTTGGAAGTGACGAGGTACTTACCCTCACGCACGCTGCTCTCCCGACCGTGATCAAAGCCTGACGTCGTCGGATCACTGATTTCGTGATCCCTGACAATCACTTGTCAGGTTCGAAACCCTCGCCGTCCCGGTAGCTTGACACCTGAACATGTGCTCCGTAGGGTGTCCGGCCTATGGGTCGCTCTTCGCTTGGTCCTGGCCGAAATGATCCGAAGAGGGAGCCCGACACGATCGTCGTCGAAGGTGCCCGCGAGCACAACCTGGTCGTCGATCACCTGGAGCTGCCGAAGCATCGGCTCGTCGTGATCACCGGGCCGAGCGGCTCCGGCAAGTCGTCGCTCGCGTTCGACACGCTGTACGCCGAGGGCCAGCGTCGCTACGTCGAGTCGCTGTCGGCGTACGCGCGGCAGTTCCTCGGCCAGATGGAGAAGCCGAAGTACGAGCGCATCCGCGGCCTGTCGCCGACGATCGCGATCCAGCAGAAGAGCGCATCGAGCAACCCTCGCTCGACCGTCGGCACGATCACCGAGATCTACGACTACCTTCGCGTGCTCTACGCGCGTGCCGGCGAGCAGCGCTGCTACCAGTGCGGCGGCCCGGTCGGTGCGCGCACCGCGAGCGAGATCGTCGACGAGCTTGCCGGCCTGCCCGACAAGACCGCGGTCACCGTGCTCGCGCCCAAGGCCGAGAACCGCAAGGGCGAGTTCCGCGAGCTGTTCGGCGAGCTGCGCAAGGCGGGCTTCGTCCGCGTGCGCATCGACGGCATGATCGTCCGGCTCGACGACGTCGAGTCGCTCGAGAAGCAGAAGAAGCACTCGATCGAGCTCGTGATCGATCGCATCACGATCAACAAGGCCGACAAGGGCCGCCTGACCGACTCCGTCGAGACCGCGCTCCGCGAGGGCAAGGGCAAGATCATGGTCGAGGTGCCGGGCGAAAAGATCCCGCGCGTCTACTCCGAGGCGAACGCGTGCCCGACCTGCGGCATCGGCTTCCCGGAGCTGTCGCCGCAGAGCTTCTCGTTCAACTCGCCGCTCGGCATGTGCGTCGAGTGCAACGGCCTCGGCGAGCGGCTCGCCGCCGATCCGGACCTCGTCATCCCCGACCCGACCCGTTCGATCCGCGACGGCGCCGTCGCGGTGTGGGGCGAGGCGATCGCGAAGGACTCGGGCTGGACGACGAACATCGTCAAGGCGCTCGCGAAGGCGTTCAAGATCGATCTCGACAAGCCCTGGAACAAGCTCAGCGAGAAGCAGCGCGACGTGCTGCTCAACGGCACCGGCGACAAGCGCGTCAACGTGTCGTGGGAGGGTCGCCACTCGACCGGTGAGTGGGCGATGCGGTTCGAGGGCATCCTCGCGCAGCTCGAGCGACGCCACCGCGAGTCGAACAGCGACCGCACGAAGGCACACTACGAGCAGTTCTTCCGCGCGATTCCATGCGCCGTCTGCAATGGCACGCGCCTGCGCCCCGAGTCGCGCGCGGTGTTCGTGAACGAGCGGGCGATCGTCGAGGTCACGGGCATGACCGTGCGCGAGGCGTTCGACTTCATCACGTCGATGAAGCTCGCCGGCTCGCGCGCGCAGATCGCCGGCGAGGTCCTGAAGGAGATCAAGAACCGGCTGTCGTTCCTCCTCGACGTCGGCCTCGACTATTTGACGCTGCACCGCTCGGCCGGCACCCTGTCGGGTGGCGAGGCGCAGCGCATCCGGCTCGCGTCGCAGCTCGGCAGCGAGCTGTCGGGCGTGCTGTACGTCCTCGACGAGCCGTCGATCGGCCTCCACCAGCGCGACAACGAGCGCCTGATCCGCACGCTGCACCGCCTACGCGACCTCGGCAACACGGTGCTCGTCGTCGAGCACGACGAGGCGACGATCGAGGCGGCCGACTGGGTCGTCGACTTCGGCCCGGGCGCCGGCCGGCACGGCGGCAAGGTGATCGCCGAGGGCACGCCCGAGGAGGTCAAGCAGGTGCCGGAGTCGATCACCGGCCGGTTCCTGTCGGGCACCGAGCGCATCGAGGTCCCCGAGGTGCGCCGCCAGCCGTCGAGCTGGGTGAAGCTGTCAGGCGCACGCGAGCACAACCTGAAGAACGTCACGGTCAAGTTCCCGCTCGGCGTGATGGTCGCGGTGACCGGCGTCTCGGGCGCGGGCAAGTCGTCGCTGATCAACGCGACGCTGCACCCGGCGCTCAACCGCATGCTCCATCGCTCGATGGATCGCGTCGGCCCATATGACGAGCTCACCGGCCTCGGCCAGGTCGACAAGGCGATCGTCATCGATCAGCAGCCGATCGGTCGCACGCCGCGCTCGAATGCGGCGACGTACACGAAGGCGTTCGACCTGATCCGCGAGATGTTCGCGCAGGTCCCGCAGGCGCGCACCTACGGCTACCAGGCCGGTCGGTTCTCGTTCAACGTGTCGGCGAAGCAAGGCGGCGGTCGCTGCGAGGCGTGCGAGGGCGCGGGCGTCCGCGAGGTCGAGATGCACTTTTTGCCGAACGTGTTCGTCACGTGCGAGGTCTGCAAGGGCCGCCGCTACAACGACGCCACGCTCCGCGTCGAGTACAAGGGCAAGAACATCGCCCAGATCCTCGACACGCCGATCGACGAGGCGCTCGAGCTGTTCAAGCACCACAAGCAGCTCGGCCGCATCATGCAGACGCTCGTCGATGTCGGCCTGGGCTACCTGTCGCTCGGTCAGCCGGCGACAACGCTGTCGGGCGGTGAAGCGCAGCGCGTGAAGCTCGCGCGCGAGCTCGCTCGCGTCCAGACCGGCCGCACGCTGTACCTGCTCGACGAGCCGACGACCGGCCTCCACTTCGGCGACGTCAAGAAGCTGCTCGAGGTGCTGAACCGCCTCGTCGACAACGGCAACACCGTGCTCGTCATCGAGCACAACCTCGACGTGATCAAGACGGCCGACTGGATCATCGACCTCGGCCCCGAGGGCGGTGCCGCAGGTGGCCAGGTCATCGCGACCGGCACGCCCGAGGACGTCGCGCAGAACGAGCGCAGCTACACCGGCCAGTTCGTGAAGCCGCTGCTCGAGCGCGCGAAGCGCACGCGATCGTCGGCAAGCGGCGGTGGTGGCAACGGCCGGCCACGTCGAGAGCGCCGTGGCGATCTCGAAGCGTCGGCGTAGCACGGTGGTTCGCTCGGCGTAGCACCACCGCACGCAGCGTCGGCCGCGCGTCGCGCTTGGTGGCGTCGGAGAAGGCCGGAGCCGAGGCACGCGACCTGCAGTCGTGCGCGCGTGATGAGACCCGACCTCGAGACGACCTGTCGCATCTCTCGCGACGAGCTCTCCGGCCTGCTCGAGACGATGGCGACGTTCGACAAGCAGCGCATCACGGCGCCGCTCGCGGCGGTCTCGCCCGAGCCCGAGCCGATCGACGAGCCCGCGGTGATTCATAGCCCCGCGTTGCCGAGGTTCCAGATCACGTTCCGGCCGTCGTCGGTCCGCTCGACGATGAACGTGCGGCCACGCAGCATCCCGGTCATCGCCCTCTCGTTCGCTGTGTCACTGGCGCTCGGTCTCGCATGCCTGATCGTGGCCTGAGTTACGCGCGGATCCACCGTTGCTCGCCCATTGGGAACGTCTCACTGTGACTTCACGATAGAGAGGCGTGACGATGGAATTTGGGCGCGTATCGTCCCTTCGTGGTTGTCGCCGTGGAGCCTGACCTCGACGCGCGCAAGGTGCTGTCACTCTTGCCGTATGCCGTGCTCGTGGTCGATCGCGAGTGGCGGATCACGTTCGGCAATCACGAGGCGCACCGGCTGCTCGGCAAGACCGGCGACACGCTGTGGGAGCTGTGCCCGGAGCTGGAGTCGACGTCGTTCGGGACCGCATTCCGGTACGCCATGTCGGACCGCGCCGAGCTCATCAGCGAGAGCGCGCTGCCGAGTGTCGGCTGGCTCCAGGCGCGAGCACGGCCCATTCCCGAGGGCGGCCTGCTGATCACGCTGCGCCAGATTCATCCGGATACAACCGAGGCGCTGCAGGCGCGCCAGGCGCTGCTCGTCGGCGACATCGGGTTCGCGCTCACGCGGCACGGCACGCTGAAGGAAACGCTGCAGAGCTGCGCCGACGCGCTCGTCCGTTACCTCGACGCGGCGCTCGCCCGGATCTACACGCTCGACGCGGCGAGCCGCGAGCTCGTGCTCGAAGCCTCGAGCGGCGACGCCGTCCCCGATCAGCTGGAGCGCATCCCGATCGGCCGCGCGAAGATCGGCAAGATCGTCGAGCGCGGCGCGCCGTACCTGACGAACGACTTCGCGAACGACGCGCGCACCGGCAACCGCGAGTGGGCGGTCCGCGATCGGATCACCTCGTTCGCCGGATATCCGCTGCGCATGGACGGCAACGTCGTCGGGGTGCTCGCGGTCTACGGCCGTCACACGTTCGGCCACGACGTCGCGGGCGCGCTCGCATCGATCGCTGACTCGATCGCACTCGGCATCGAGCGCAAGTCCGCCGACGAGGCACGCCGCGCCGCCGAGACGGAGCTGCGCGCGAAGGCCGAGCAGCTCGAGCTGCTCAACGAGATCGGCAAGAACCTGACGAGCGAGCTCGAGGTCGGCCCGCTCGTCCAGCGCGTGACGAACCTCGCGACGCGGCTCGCGCACGCCGACTTCGGCGCGTTCTTCTACAACCTCGACGGCACCTCGCCGCACTTCAGCCACGTCGCCGTCGCCGGCAGCGTGGCCCGCGACGCTCTGCCTGCCCTGCCGATCGCACCGACGCAGCTCGTGCCGTCGACGTTCCCGACGCTGCCGAACGCGAGCTTCCTCGCGGTGCCGGTCGTCGCGCGCGGCGGCAAGCCGATCGGTGCGCTCGTGTTCGGCCAGGAGCAGGCGGGCGCGTTCACCGAGGGTACCGAAGCGCTGATCGGCGGCGTCGCCGCGCAGGCCGCGATCGCGATGGACAACGCCCGGCTATTCGACGACGCGCACAAGCTGATCGGCGAGCTCGAGAACGCCAACGCCGAGCTCGATCAGTTCGCGTATGTCGCGAGCCACGACCTCAAGGCACCGCTGCGCGGCATCGCGAACCTGAGCCAGTGGATCGAGGACGACCTCGGCGACAAGATGGACGAGCAAGGCCGCTATCACATGGGCCTGCTCCGCGGCCGCGTCCGCCGGCTCGAGGGCCTGATCGACGGCATCCTCCACTACAGCCGCGCCGATCGAAACGACGGCGAGAGCGTCGTGGTCGATGTCGCGAAGTTCGCCAGCGAGCTGTGGGAGCTGCTCGCGCCGGCGGAGTCCGCGAAGCTCGTCGTGAAGGATCTGCCGAAGCTACAAACGGCGAAGATTCCGCTACAGCAAGTCCTGATGAACCTCATGGGCAACGCGCTCAAGTACAATCAGGGGCGCGAGCTGACCGTCGAGGTCGGCGCGCAGCCTGAAGGCGATCACGGGGAGATGTGGGCGCTCTACGTGAAGGACGACGGCGTCGGTATCTCGCCCGAGTTCCACAAGCGGATCTGGGGTCTGTTCCAGACCCTCGAGCCGCGCGACAAGGTAGAGAGCACCGGCATCGGTCTTGCGGTCGTTCGCAAGATCGTCGAGGGACGCGGAGGTCGAGCCTGGATCGACTCCGAGCTCGGTGCCGGCGCGACGTTCTGGTTCACCTGGCCCGCAACCGATACCCCAACGAGGACACGACATGGATGACCGTGTAATCAACATCCTGCTCGTCGAGGACGACGACGTCGACGTCATGACCGTCAAGCGTGCGTTCCAGAAGGCGAACATCACGAACCCGCTCTACGTCGCGCACAACGGCCTCGAGGCACTCGAGCTCCTGCGCAAGCAGGACATCCCGGCGCAGCGCCGGCTCGTGCTCCTCGACGTGAACATGCCGAAGATGAACGGCATCGAGTTCCTCCGCGAGGTCCGCGCCGATCCGGCGCTGCAGCAGATGTCGGTCGTCGTGCTGACGACGTCCAACGAGGAGCGTGACCGCATCGAGGCGTTCAAGCTCAACGTCGCCGGTTATCTGCTGAAGCCGGTCACGTTCAGTCAGTTTGCCGAGGTCATGTCGACCATCAACAAGTACTGGGCGCTGATGGAGATGCCTTAGCCCTTCGCGTGACCGTTCGTGACGGTCGGAACCGTCGTGATCGGCAGGGCGGCACCTTCACGCGTCGCCATCTTCGCGAGGAGCACGTCGGCCAGGTTCGAGCGACCGTCGCCGAGGACGACATCGGGGACGAGCTTCATGCCCGCCTGGCCCAGGATCGACGCGAGCTGCACCGCGGTGTAGCTCTGCTCGCCGAGCGCGTGGATGCCGGCCTGGTAGCTGGAGGCCACCGCCTGACCGCGAGCGCGCTCCGCGTCGGCGGTCGCTTCACCGCGCGCACGCATCGCCTCGGCCTCGGCGTCGGCAGACAGGCGCATCGCATCGGCCGCCGCGGCGGCGTTCACGCGCGCGACCTCGGCATCCGCCTGCGCGCGCACGCGAGCAGACTCGGCCTCACCGCGTGCCGCCGCGACGCGAGCCTCGGCGACCTTCTGCTGGATCAGCACCTGCTGCTCGCTGCGCACGACCTCCGCCTGCAGGTTCGCCGCGGCCGTCTCTCGCTCGAGCATCTGGCGGCGCATCTGGGCCTCGCGCTGCGCGTCGTAGGTCCGCTGCAGCTCGTCGGCGATCTTCTTGTCGGTCTGCGTCTTCATGAGCTCCGCGGGCGGCGTGATGTCGCCGATCAGCGCGTCGATGCAGTCGACATCGTAGGCGCCGACCGCCGCGCGGATGTGCAGGTACGCCTCGCGCTGGCGCGCGGTGCGAGCCGACAGGAACTCGAGGACGGTCACCTCCTGGGCGGAGTTACGGAAGTAGTTACCGACCGTCGGCTGCAGCACGTGGTCGACGAGGTTCTGCATCGAGCCAACGCGCGAGATCACGCGCGGCGCGTTCTTCATGCCGACGTGGATGATCGCTGACACGTCGAGACCGAACGAGAAGCCGTCGCGCGACCGCACCGTGATCGAGCTGAGGCCGGCGTCGTAGTGGTGCGCCTCGGAGCGGTTTGCCCAGTTGAGGACGATGTTCGTCGTCGGCACGAGCTCGACCTTCATCGTCCGCGTGTTGAGCGGGTGCTTGCCTGGCAGCAGCGGCTCGACCCACACGCCCTTGCGCCCCTTCTCGACGAGGTCACCGTGCGAGAAGCCCTCGCCCGTCACGTCGACGTGCTCGCCGCCGACGTAGCTGACGACGACGCCGACGTAGCCGATCGGAATCTCGGTGAGCTGGACGAGCTCGACCGAGACGAGCCACGGGTTCAGGTTCCATGCGCCCGATAGCAGCACCTGCTCCTGCAGGCCGCGGCAGCCGCCGTTGTCGATGAACGCCTGGCCGCGCTGGAAGCTGTCGTGGTCGGGTACGCTCGGGCCGGCGAGGTCACCGGCGGGAATCGGCTTGCCGTCGAGCGCGGTGATGATGCCGACGCGATCCGACGGGACACGGAACACCGCGAGCTGGTCGAACGACAGGCCGAAGTGCTGCGCGCGCTGCGCGGTGACGACGTCGAACAGCGCCGGGTTGATGCGGTACTTGCCGGCCGTGAGGATGCCGATCTGGCGGCCTTTCTCGCCGCCGGCCTCGAGGAAGCGCACGGCGTCCTGGAAGTTGTCACACTCGACCTCCTTGCCGAGCACGCGCTCGGACGGGATGGCCATGCCGTCCTTCGCGACGACGAGCGCGATCTGGCCGGGCGCGACCTCGACGAGCGGGACGCGCACGACCTTGTACTTCCACCGCCACAGCGGGAAGTGCCAGCCGGGCGGGAGCATGCGCGCCTGATAGCCGGCCTCCCCGCTGACGGCGATGATGCGGCCCGCGGCAAGCTCTGGACCGTAGCGACGGATCACGAGGCCGGATTCGTGCTCGCCGATCGCGACCATGCCGACGGCGAGCGCGAGCAGGATCGCTGCGGCGCTGCCGAGGGCGAGAAGCAGGAAGAACGGAAGTTGGGTCATAGGCGCCTCCTTTCGAGGTCGCCTCCGGGAAAAGCAGCCGGCGTGCCGCGCCAAGCCATTGGAATCACGGTGCGTAGAAGCTCGCAGACCGTAATTGATTACGCAGTTGCGTAGTAGACTACGGACATGATCCACCTCGCCGGAACGCCGCTGTCGCCGGCCGTTCGCAAGAGCCTCGCCGCCGCGCGGATCAAGATCGGCGATGTGGCGCGCGCTTCCCTTCACGTCCACGTCGGCGCACGGCCACCGGCGCGCGCCCCGAAGGCGCCGTGGATCTGGGTCGCGACGAAGGCCGTCGAGCCCGAGCAAGCGTCCGCGGTCGTGCTCGCCGGCGCGTACGACGTCATCGTGCTCGGCGCGGATCTCGCCGAGACGCTCGCGCGCCGGATCGCCGAGCTGCGCATCCGCATCGAGCCCGCATCGCAGCCCGTCGGGTTCGTCGGCAAGAGCGCTGCCGCCCGCCGCATGCTCGCCGAGCTCGACCGCGCCGCGCAGACGTCGATGGCCGTGCTGCTCACCGGCGAGACCGGCACCGGCAAGGATCTCGCCGCGCGCCATCTCCACGCCCGCTCTGGCCGCAAGGGCGCGCTCGTCCCGATCAACTGCGCCGCCGTGCCGAACGAGCTGATCGAGTCCGAGCTGTTCGGTTACGTGCGCGGCGCATTCTCCGGCGCGGTCGCGAACTACGACGGCCAGTTCACCGCGGCGGCCGGCGGCACCGTGTTTCTCGACGAGGTCGACGACACGCCGAAGACGCTGCAGATCAAGCTGCTGCGCGTGCTCGAGGATCACGTCATCTCGCGCCTCGGCGAGAACGTGTGGCGGCAGGTCGACTTCCGCCTGATCGCGGCGACAAACCGCGACCTTCGCGACCTCGTTCGCCGCGGCGAGTTCGGCGCCGACCTCTACCAGCGCCTCGCGATCGTCCAGATCGAGATGCCGCCGCTGCGCGATCGCATCGACGACCTGCCCGAGCTCGCCGCTCACCTGATCGCGCGCTTCTATCGCGAGGAGCCGACGTCACCGCATCGCGTCGCCCGCATCAGCCACACCGCGCTCGGCGTGCTCGCGCGCTACCCGTGGCCCGGCAACGTGCGAGAGCTACGCAACGTGCTGTTCCAGTCGCTCGTGAAGAAGCGGTCCGGCGACGAGCTGCTCCTGTCCGACCTGCCCTCCCACGTCGTGCGCGGCCAGCCGAGTGATCCGCAGGACCGGCCCACCGTCGTCGATCGCGCGGCCCTCGCGCGGATGATCGACGAGGGACGGATGAACCTGCGCGCGGTACGCGACGACCTCGAGCGGGCATCGCTGGAGCTCGCGCTCGCGCGCACCGGCGGCAGCCCCGCGCGTGCGGCGCGCCTGCTCGGCGAGGTCGGCCGCGGCGCGTCGACGGATCCCGGCGGAACCGTGCGCGCGATGATGCGCCGGCTTGGTCTCTAAAAGTTCAGCGAGAACCCGGCGACCGCACCGTCACCGGCGCGCGCGGGCACGACGTACGGCGTGAGCTTCGTGTAGCGCGGCACCGGCATGCCGAGCCGCCAGCGCAGCGCCGTCAGCTTGCGGTTGTGCTCGGCGGGGCCGGCGAACGCATCGACGACCTCCCAGATGTGAAACACCGTGTACCCGATGAGCCCGCCTGCGATCATCCAGCCGTAGGTCGCGTTGTTGTTGTCGTGGTCGGGGTACGGGCAGTCGAAGCAGTCGTCGGCGATATCGTCGGCGAGCCCGGCGATGCCCCAGATCATGAGACCGATCGAGGCGGCCTCGCCGAGCGTGAAGATGTAGCCCTTCTCGGACCAGCGCCCCTGCACCGCCTGGCCGATGCCTCCACCGATGAAGAGCGCGAGGAGACCGCCGCCGATGTGCTGGCCATCGCTGATGTAGCCGCGCTCGAGCAGGTACTGCTCGTCGACGGTGAGCTGGTATTGCATCACCGGACGCTGCGGCTGCCATCCGTAGCCTTGCTGCGGATACTGCGGCTGCTGCGGGTACTGCGGCTGCTGCGGATACGGCTGCGGCTGCTGCGGATACGGCTGCGGTGGCTGCGAGTACGGCGGCGGCTGTTGCGGATCGGCACCGGGCTGCGCGTACGCGCTCGAGCCCGCAACCATCACCATCAAACCAAGAGCGAGCAGCGTGCGCATGCACGCATCCTCTCACAGCTCGTCTGCGGTGAACGAAAGGACATCGCCGATCGTATCGGCGCCTGTGGCCACCATCACGAGGCGATCGAACCCCAGCGCGATGCCGGCAGAAGGTGGCAAGCCCTCCGCGAGCGCGGCGAGCAGCTTCTCGTCGAGCGGGTAGATCGCACGGCCTCGCTCTGCGCGGATCCGGAGGTCATCGCCGAAGCGCGCGCGCTGCTCCGCGGCGTCGGTCAGCTCGTCGAATGCGTTCGCGAGCTCGATGCCGCCGATGTAGGCCTCGAACCGCAGCGCCGTCTTCGGATCCCCATCCTTGCGGCGGGCGAGCGCGGCGAGTGGCGCCGGCCAATCCTCGAGGATCAGCGCGTGATCGAGCGCGGCGATCGCAGGCTCGACCCGCGCGAGGAAGCCCGCGAAGAACGCGTCGTCCCACGCGGTCCCGTCGGCGACGTCGATGCCGGCGGCGCGCACCGCGGCGACGAGATCGCCCGCCGGCTCCGTACCGTCGACCGCAATGCCGCCCCACTCCCGCATCGCGTCGCGCACGGTCATCCGTCGCCACGGCGGCGTCACGTCGATCGACCGGCCGCCAACGCGCGCGATCGGATGATTCGACACCTTCGCGCATACGTCGGCGACGAGCTGCTCGGTGTCGTCGATGATCGCGTCGATGCCGGCGAACGCGCGGTACCACTCGATCATCGTGAACTCGCTCGAGTGGTGAGCGCCGCGCTCGTTCGCGCGGAAGCACTTGCAGACCTGATAGATTCGCTCGAAGCCCGCCGCGAGCAGCCGCTTCATCTGGTACTCGGGCGACGTGATCAGGTAGCCGCCGCCGGCCGGCACCGCCTCGAGATGGATCTCGAGCCCCGGGCTCGGTACGAGCAGCGGCGTCTCGACCTCGACGAAGTCGCGGCCGGCGAAGAACTCGCGGAGCTTCGCGAGTGCCGCGGCGCGCGCGTGCAACTTGTCGAGGCGTGCGCGCGGAAGGCGCATGACCTCGGTACCGGGCGCAGGATAGTCCCCGCCCGAAAACGAGCGGACCTTCGCCGGCCGATCGACGTCGACGTGATCGCCAGGGCGCCAGTCACGCTTGGGGTGCGTGACCGTCAGGTCGAAGCGTTCGGTGCGGACGACAGCGCGATCGCCGTCGATCGCGATCACTCGACCGCGGGTCGCAGTCACTTACTTCGCTACGCGCTCGACGTACTCGTGCGTGCGCGTGTCGATCTTGATCATGTCGCCGACGCGGATGAACAGCGGCACCATCACCTCGGCGCCG
>JABFXX010000079.1 GCA_013368795.1 Kofleriaceae bacterium | reverse complement strand
CTGACGCTTCCGACCAAGGGCGGCACGATCGACTTCGTCGCCAACAACGTCGGCATCGAGGGCGACGCCGAGGGCATCCTCGCGACGCTCCGCCGCCACCTCGAGCACGGCGCGACGATCGAGGAGACCGAGGTCGACTCGATGGTCATCGACGGCGTCCAGGTCGTCGACGGCAAGGACGTCACGTTCCGCACCTACGGCTTCGCGTCGGCCGCAGGCGGCGTAGGGCAACGCTTCTACGCCAAGTACTACGCCGACCGCGATCCGAACCCGCGCACGATCATGAAGGTCGTCGCGAACACGGTGATGTCGGCGCCGATCGCGCTGTCGCCGCTCGCGAAGCTGCCGCTCGGTCACCTCCGCACCTACGCGAAGGAAGTGTTCGCGCCGACGCCGTGCAAGATCACGCTCGACGGCATGGTGCTCCCGGGTAACTCGTTCACCGGCGTCCACATCGCGTCGATGTCGATCAACCTCGGCAACGTGCTCCGCTTCTTCGGCAAGGCCGACCAGCCGGGCCTGATGAACGCGATCGTCGGCACGCCCAGCCCGTGGTCGATCATCCGCAACCTCCCGCGCATGATGGGCGGCCAGGAGATGATCGGTCGCAACGTGCTCGACCGTCCGTGCCGCCACATGGTGCTCACCGCCTGCAGCGAGGAGCTCATGGAGCCGATCATCGACGGCGAGTACTACCGTAACGTCAAGAAGCTCGAGTTCCGCGTCGGCCCGCGCGTCCGCATCCCGAAGGTGGTCGCGCCGAAGGCGGCCTGAGCTAGTCGCCCTTCTTCTCGCACTTCACCGTCTGCGGCCCGGCGCCCTCGAGGGAACACTTCGAGGGCGCTTTGCATTTGGCCGCCGCGCACGCCGAGCTCTTGGTCTTGAAGCAGCGCTTTCCGACGAGGAAGAAGCAGTCCTTGCGCTCGCCCTGGTAGCGCCAGCCCGACCACTTCTTGCTGGTCTGCGGCCCCGCGTCGTCCTCTTCGGGATGCGCCTTTTGCTCTGCGAGCATCTTCTCGCGCGCGGTTTGCGGCTCGCCTTTCTTCACCCTCATCTCGCCCCCACCACACGCGGCCGCGAGACAAAGCGCGATCAAACCGAGACGCAGCGACATTGGCGAGAATCATGCCATAGTCCTGGCGTGACCGACGACGACCGGGCGGTGATGGATCGCCTTGCGGCGCTCGAGGCGGAGGTCAAAGCCGACGCCGACGCGCAACGTGCGCGCAAAGAAGCCGCGATCGCGAAGGTCCGCGACGAGCGCGCAAAACAGCAGGCGGAGCGCGATGAACTGCGCACACGCCAGGCCGCGCTCGTCACCAAGAAAAAGTCTGTCGTCGAGGAGTACGACCACGCCGATGGCATCGGCGGCGCACTCGAGCTCGCCGGCAAGGCCAATCGCGTGAAGCAGGAGCTCGAGCGCAAGCCGGGCAAGGGCGAGAAGTCGTGGATCAAGTCGGGCATCGCGTCGACCGCGCTCGGCCCGATCGGCTGGCTCTACGCCGGCTCGCTGCGCGAGGCGGTTCCGGCGACGGCCGCGTGGATCCTGCTGGCCGCGATCGCGAGCAAGATCCTGCCGGCGTTCCTCCTCATGCCTGTGCTGCTTGTCGCATTGCCGCTGTCGGGCATCGCGGGCGTCGTGTACGCGCTGCAGTTCAATCGCGCGGGCAAGCGGACGCGCATCTTTGGTGACAAGAAAGAGCCGAAACAGCTCAAGGGCTGAGGTCACCGAAAAGTGAGGCCACCGCGAGGGCCGGCCTCACTGGATCACCAACAACCCTACCGTTAGACTCTATGGGACGGATGGGTCGCTCAGTCGCGTTCCTGCTCTCGCTCGTCGCAAGCACGGCCATCGCCGCGCCGCGCGTCGCGCAGTCGCCGGCCGCGCCGGCACCCGCCCCGATCCGCGTCGCGGTCGTGCCCGGCATCGCGGTCAACCTCGACACCGCGCGCGTCGATGCGCTGAGCCAGGACCTCGCCGAGGCACTGACGGCCGAGCTCGTCGTCGACGCAGTCGGCGGCCTCGAGGTCCGGCGCAAGCTGCCGCCCGACGGCCTGCCTCCTGACTGCGTGACGACGCCGGCCTGCGCCGAGGATGTCGCACGTCGCGTCGGTGCCACCCAGCTCCTGTTCGTCGTGATGGTCGACAGCGGCGCGAGCGGATCGATCCAGGTCGACGCGACGTGGGTCGAGCCCGGCGCGGCCAGGAGTGCGTCGCGTCCCGCGATCGATCTGACGTCGGCGTCCGATGCGAAGAGCCGGTTCGCCAGCTCGGCGCGCCTCCTGCTGCCCGATGCGCCGGTTCGCGAGAAGCCCACCAATGGCGGCGGCACGGGCGGGGTCAATACGACGATGACCGAAGGCGTACCGCGTCACTTCACGACACCCGCCAAGATCACGGCGGCGGTCGGCGTCGTCGGCCTCGGCGCCGGCATCGCGTTCGGTCTGTCGACGCGCAGCAAGTACAACGCCTGCAAGGACGACGTCCTCGGGTGCACGCAGTCTGACAAGGACTCGATCCGGACGACCGGCTTCATCGCCGACGCCGGGTTCGTCGTCGCGGTTGGCGCGGGCATCGCGACCGCGATCCTGTACGCGACCTCGTCGGAGGAACCGAGGATCGTCGTGGCACCGACCGCCGACGGGGGCGCATCGGTGTCCGCGTTCGGGAGATTCTGATGTCGGTCGAGCTCGACCACGACGCTGACGACGACGACGACGCATCCGACAACGACAAGCTGATCGGGCAGGTTTTCGCGAACCGCTACCAGATCGAGACGCGCCTCGGCGAAGGCGCGATGGGCGCGGTCTACAAGGCGAAGCACATCAAGGTCGGCCGCGCGTTCGCGGTGAAGGTCCTGCACCCTCGCCTGCTCGAGGACCGCAAGGTGCTGCAGCGGTTCGAGCGCGAAGCCGAGCTCGCCGGCCGGCTGCGCCATCCCAACGTCATCGGCGTCGTCGACGTCGGCGAGACGCCCGACGGCGTGCGCTACATGGTGATGGACTTCGCCGAGGGTCCCGACCTCGCGTCGCTCCTCTCCGAGGCGCCGATGCCTCCGCAGCGCGTCGTCCACCTGGCGCGGCAGCTGCTCGAGGGCCTCTATCACGCGCACGAACAGGGGCTCATCCATCGCGACTTCAAGCCCGAGAACGTGATCGTCGAGCGCGACTCGCATGACGCCGAGGTGCCGCGCATCGTCGACTTCGGCATCGCGATCCTGCGCGAGGGCGGCGAGTCGACCGCCGGCCCCGGCCGCCTGACGACGAACGGCCTCGTGCTCGGCACGCCGCACTACATGGCGCCCGAGCAAGCCGTCGCCGATCCGATCGATCACCGGATCGACCTGTTCGCGCTCGGCATCATGATCTACGAGATGCTGTCGGGGAAGCTGCCATTCGACGGCACCGGCGCCGAGGTCGCGCGCGCGAACCTCCTGCTCGACCCGCCGCTGATCTCCGAGCGCGTGCCCTACCTCGACGTCGATCCGCTGCTCGAGGCATTCGCCCGCCGCCTGATGGCGAAGAAGCGCGACCTCCGGCCGGCGACCGCGAAGGCTGCGCGCGAGCTGCTCGATCTCATCGGTCGCGATCGCGAGGCGGCCGCGGCCGCGCTCGGCGTGCCGCTCCATGTCGCGCGCATGCCGATGACGACCCAGGACGTCCAGCCGGTCCGCCACCAGGGCAACCACGAGGGCACGTTCCCGCCGCCGATCCGCAGCGAGGAGAAGACGCCGCGCATCGGTCCGGCGATGACCGCACCGAAGGCGGTGCCGACGCCCGTGCATGTCCCGCGCGAGCAGGACATCACGACGCAGACGGGCGAGCCGGTCGAGAAGAAGAACCGGACGCCGATGATCGTCGCGGGCGTCGTCGGCCTCGGCGTGCTCGTCGGAGGCGCGGCCATGCTGTTCTCGAGCAAGGACAAGCCGAAGCCGGCGCCGCCGCCCGTCGAGGACAAGATCGCGATGACGCCGGGCAGCGCGGCGGAGGCGCAACCGAACGGCTCTGCCGAGATCGCGCCGCGCGACACGGAAGCCTCGCTGCAGACCGGCTCGGCCGTTGCCGTCGAGACGGGCTCGGCGGTCGAGACGGGCTCGGCGGTGGCC
>JABFXX010000388.1 GCA_013368795.1 Kofleriaceae bacterium | reverse complement strand
CGGGCGTACGAGACGCCTCGGTGGCGCTGGCAGCCCGGCTGCGGAAAGGCGGCCCCATGACGACGTACAGTCTCGAATGGTGCACGCGCCTCGCAGTGGTCAGGTGGACGCCTCCGGCCACCATGCCGAACGCGAAGCCGGGTGCGCTGTGCCACGAACACAGCCTTGGTATCCGACGACTCTCGATCGGGCGATTCGATCCGGTGTGGCCGTCGGTGTCGCCGACCAAGGCGGCCCCATGACCTCCATCGAGAAAGTGGGAGGGGTGTGTCTCGACTGCGACGAGCTGGCATCCGTCGAGGGTCGTTGCCGTGACTGCGACATCGAGTATTCGCTCAACAGCAGGGAGTGCTCAGTGTGCCAGCGCATTCGATGGCAGACCGAGCATCCCGAGAGCGCCGCATTCGCTCGTTCGATCTGGGGCGAGCCGTGCGAGTGCCCGCAGGGGACGCCGAGCGTGCACGAGGAGAGGAGCAAGAGGGCGTGAGCCTCGAAGACGAAATCCGCCGCATCGTGCGCGAGGAAATCGCCCGAGCGCGCCCAGCGAACGACCAATCCGAATACCTTTCGGTCGCTGAGGCCGCGAAGCACGCGCGTGTCTCAGCCGGCACGATTCGCAAGTGGGTGCGCAACCGAGAACTGACGCGCCATGAGGCGGGGGCGCGCGTACTGGTGAAGCGCGACGAGCTCGAGAAGCTACTCGCGTGCGAAGTCGTAGCGATCGACGCACACCTCAGCCCCGAGGAACGCGCCCGGCGCCGGTTCGGGTAGGCTATTCGAATGTCCTCCGTCTTTCAGAAGCCAGGGCGCAAGCAATGGTACGCGCGCATCAAGGGCGCAAAGGTGCCGGGCAAGTGGTCGGATGTACCGACGAACGAGACGGACCGTGATCGCGCTGAACGGTTCGCCGCCGCCGCGCAGAAGGCGATCGACAAGAAGAACAACATCGCGCGGCCCGACGTGCTCACGCTCAAAGAGTGGGTCCGTCGCTGGCTGCTCAAGCGCGCCGAGGCCGGACACGACTGGAAGAAGGACCGAGGGCGCCTCGATAACCACGTGCTCCCCGTCCTCGGAAGCCTCGAGCTAGCCGAGGTCACGACCGCGCTCATCGCCGAGCTCGTGCATGACCTGCGCTTCAAGAAGAAGCTGGCCAACCGCACCGTGCGCAACGTCTACTCCGTGCTCGCTGCCGCATTTCGCGACGCGCGAATCGCCGGCCACGTGAATCAGACGCCGTGCATCCTCGGCGACGAGCAGCTCGGCCAAGTGGTCGACGCCGATCCCGAGTGGCGAGACGGCGCGCTGTTCACGCGTGATGAGGTCGAGGCAATGATCGGCGACTCGCGCATTCCGGCCGATCGCCAGCTCGTCTACGCGTTCGGCCTTCTCGCAGGCCTGCGCCCCGGTGAAGGAGCCGCGCTTCGCTGGCGCCACTACAACGCGACGCGCGAGCCGCTCGGCATGCTGACGGTCGCGAAGGCGTACTCGACGACACGCTCGGAAGAGAAGGGCACGAAGACGAACGCGGTGAAGTACGTGCCAGTGCACCCGGTGCTCGCCGAAATGCTGGCGCAGTGGCGCGCAATCGGCTGGCCTGCGATGTTCGGTCGCGAACCCGAGCCCGACGATCTTATCGTCCCCCTGCCGCCCGACGTGAAACGCACCAAGCGAACCGGCGAGCGGTTCCGCGGCTGGGACTACACCGGCCGGCGCTGGCGCGAGATCGATCTCGCGGCCCTCGGCTGGCGATCGCGGTCGGTCTACGACACGCGCGCCACGTTCATCACGCTCGCGCTCGAGGACGGCGCCAACCGCGACATCATTCGCTCGCGAATCACGCACACGCCGCCGAAGCGGGACGCGTTCGATGGCTACGATCGCGGCGAGCGCTGGACCGAGACCTGTCGAGAGGTCTCGAAACTGCGCATCCGTCGCCTTGCTGACGTCCTGCTGACGAAGGAGCCAACTATGCGAGATGATTCGCTCCGAAGGAGGGTTTCGAATGGTCAAACGGAACCGCCCGAACTGAGGGTAATCCAAGGAGGTCAAGAGGTTATCCTGTCACCGTGCGACGTCGGTTTGCGCATGCTGTCAGCAAGCTTGCGGACGGCCGATGCGGACGACTCTACCGACGAGGAGAAGGCAGGTTGAGCCACTCGCGCTCGGCGACTGCCGCGCACTCGACAGCGAGCCGCTCTCTCAACGCCGGATCCCTCGCCAAATCCTCCACCCGCCGCCGCGCAATCTCCAGCGCCCGCTCGGTGCGCCAGGTGCCGAGCCATCCTGCCAGCCGCAGCTCGACTATCCATTGCGTTGCCCGGCTCGCTGCTACGCCCTTGAGCTGCATCCACCTGTCCTCGAGATGCATCGGGCAGAGCGCATCCGAGGGGCAGCAGGTCACGCGGCGAGGCTACCGCGGCCGTCCCGGGTCCGCTCCCCATTGCGGGTTCCAGTTCGCGCGGATGGAGGCTGCGATGTCGGCAAGCCCTTGCCCCTCAACGAACCGTGCCATCATCTCACGGCATTCTTGGGCGCCACGGCGGAACTCGTTGGCCTCGGCGTCGTCCCGCATATCGAGCCAGAAGTCCCAGCCGGCGCGGCGGATGTCGGCGTCCTGCTCGGCCGCGTTGGCCTCGAACCATTCGATCTCTTCGTCTTTGATGTCCGTCATGCCCGGTCAATCGCGGCGGCCGGCGGAAAGCGGAAGCAGAAATCGACAGGAGGCGCCAGATTCCTCCCCGCCTGCGCACGTACTCGCCGAGGATGTCGAGCATGAAGTCGCGAGAGTAGTTCACGCGGCGGAATATCGGACCTACGTGCTACAGGTTGCGTATGAACTGCCGTATCTGCGGTGATGAGGAACCGCACAATTGTCGATACGCGCACGCCACACCGATGTCGCCTGGCGACGAGACGGAGTTACTCCAACTCCTGAGGGCCGCCCCGCGTGAACACTGGACCACCGTCGAACCCGAATTCTCCGTCGACGAGTTCAAGCTTGGTGATTGGTCCGTGTTCGTGTTCTTTGATGGCTGCGAGGTCGAAGACTGGGACTACATCGACCACGTTATCGCCCCTGATGGCCGATCGTACGCGTCGTGGCCCGGTGCGACGGAGCAGTACGCTCTGCCGCAATCGATCGTCTATTGGACGCCGCTGTCAGCCTAGGTATCGACCGCCGCCCCGCTCGGTTGCTATGATGGCCCGATGCGAGCGCTGGTGGTCGTGGCCGTGTTGGTCGGTTGCAAGGACCCCGTGCCCGTTGCCCCAGACGCGGAGCCGCCTCCACCCGACGCCGCAGTAATTCCTGACTTCTACGGCGAGCCGTGCGCGCCGGTGTCGACGCCGTTGGTCGCGGTGCTTTGCCACCTCGACGCCCCTCAGCACGACAGGGGCTATTGCACGCCCGCTGGCATCTGCCGCCCGCCCTGCGGCTACACGATCAACAGCACGTACTACCCGATCTGTCTCCCTATGGGCGGCATCGAGACGTGGACGCTGCCCGACCACAAGGGTATCTGCTACTGCGACCCGCCGCGCTAGGCGAACGCTCGCTCGAGCACGGTGGGCGCGTGCTGCTTCATCCACACCGGGCCCGGGTCGCTTCGCCGCGTCGGGTCGATCGACTGATGGGTCACCATCGCGTGCTCGCGCGGGATGCCGTAGGCGCGGACGATCGCGCGCCACACATCGCATGCGGCCGAGACCTGGGCCGGCGGGAAGGTCTTGCCGTGCCCCACGAGTTCGATGCCGACGGCCGTACGGTTGCCCCAGCCGACGCCCGGGATTTGCTTCGCGGTCGGACTGCCGACGTGCCAGCACCCCGAGGTGAGCGGCGCCATCTGGACGATCGAACCGTCGGCCTCGATGGAGAGGTGCCACGAGTTCTGCGGCACCGGCTTACCGGGATACGACTTGCGATATGCAGCCGCGAACGTGGCCCACGGCTGCTGTCGTCGCTTCGCCATGTTGACCGCCGTGCCCGGGTCTGTGTCGGTGTAGTGCGCGACGATCGCGAGCGGCTTGTGCTCGGGCGTCGAAAGCCACGAGTAGCGCCACGACGCATGCATCTCGATGCGCTGCACGCCATCGCCGACGAGCCAGCCGTCGACGACCTGCAGGCGCTCG
>JABFXX010000329.1 GCA_013368795.1 Kofleriaceae bacterium | reverse complement strand
ACGACAGGGCCGGCCGCGCGCAGTTCCCTCCGGGCGGCCTGCTGACCGCGTTCGCGCAGTGGCGCGCAGTGCGCCGGATCAAGCGCGCGATCGCGACGCTGCCGTCGGCGGAAGCCGCGGCGCTCGATCGCGAGTCGCTTGCCGAGTACTTCGCGCGCACCGTGAAGAACCCGATCGCGCGGGCACGGCTCGCGCTGCACGCCGAAGCCGTGTTCGCCGCGGATCCCGCGGACCTCTCGCTGCTCGCGTATCTGGATCGCCTGCGCACGACGGGCGGGTTCGCGCCCGAAGGCCCGGACCTACCGGGCGGAGGCCGCGAGCATCGCTTCGAGGGCGGCGCACAGAGCCTCGCGCTCGCGCTCGCCGCGTCGCTCGACGTGCGACTCGCCGAGCCGATCGAGGAGATCGTGGACGCGGGCGCGTACGTGACCGCGCGCGGACCTCGCGGCGAACACGCAGCCCAGCAGATCGTGCTCGCGATCCCGCCGGTGCTCGCGCGCAACCTGCGCGTCGACCTCGCCGAGCCCGCGCGTCGCTACGCCGACGAGGTTCGCGTCGGGAGCGTCGTGAAGGTCTTCGCCGCGTATGCGCGGGCGTTCTGGCGCGACGATGGCTGGTCGGGCGAGGCCTACAATCCGGTGGGCACGGTGCGCGTGACCGTGCCGATCGGCAATGCGCTGTGCGCGTTCGTCGTCGGTCGCGACGCCGCGCGCTGGCGGGAGCGCGATGCCGCGGAGCGCCGCGCCGACGTGATCGCGACGTTCACCGCGCAGTTCGGCGACGAGGCTCGCGAGCCCGTTGATTGCCTCGAGATCGACTGGGGCGCCGACCCGTGGAGTGGCGGCTGCGTCGCCGCAACGCCTCCCGGCGTGCTGGCGCGAGGAGCGCAGTGGGGCGCGACGCATCGTCGCATCCACATCGCGGGCACCGAATCCTCGTCGATCTGGCCGGGCTACATGGAGGGCGCGATCGTTGCGGGCGAACGCGCGGCTACAGGCGTGCTCGCAGCGCTGTAGTATCGAGGCCCGCATGGACTGGCGTGTCAAAGGCGTGATCCAGAAAGCGCTCGGCTACGTGCCGGGCGGTGGACGGCTCCACTACATGCTGCAGCGCACCGCCGGCGGCCTGACGGACTTCGGGCGCGAGTGCGACATCAAGGTCGACGACTGGCGACTCATGATGGGGCACCTCCGCAAGGCGGGCATCGACGTCGCGACCGCGACGATGCTCGAGGTCGGGACCGGCTGGTATCCGACGTTCCCGCTGTGCTTCTACCTCGCAGGTGTACACAAGGTGTACACGCTCGACCTCCACCGGCTGGCCAAGCCCGTGATGACGAGGCAGCTCGCCGACCGCCTCGCCGTGCACGTGTCGCTGATCGCGCGCGAGTCCGGGCGGCCGCTCGCCGAGGTCAAGGCGAAGCAGCGGGCCCTCGTGGCCGCGCTCGACCGCGGCGATACGCTGGGTCGTGCGACCCAGAGCATCGTCGACTACCGCGCGCCGGCCGACGCGTCGATGACCTCGTTCAGCGCGAGCACGCTCGACGTCGTGTTCTCGAACAGCGTGCTCGAGCACGTGCCGGGGCGGATGATCGAGGCGTGCTTCGCCGAAGCAATGCGGACCCTGCGGCCGGGCGGCGTCATGGTCCACTCGGTCAACTGCGGCGACCACTACGCGTACAGCGATCGGACGATCCACCAGCTCCATTACCTGCAGTTCTCCGACGAGGAATGGGACCGCTGGAACAACGAGTTCCTCTACCAGAACCGACTGCGCGCGAAGGACTTCGTCGACATGGCGCGCGACACCGGGTTTTCGATCGAGCTCGATACGTCGAAGGCGACGCCCGAGCGCCTCGCCCAGCTCGACGAGATGCGCGTCTCGCCGATGTTCTCGCGCTACACCCGCGAGCAACTCGCGATCACGAGCCTCGACTTCATCGCTCGCAAGCCGCGCTGATCACCGGCCGCGCGGTCGCATGCGGCGGTGCAGCGTCGACGGATCGATGCCGAGTACCTCGGCCGCGCGCGTCTTGTTGCCGCTGCACTTCTCGACGACCCACGCGATGTACTCCTCCTCGACCTCGCGGAGCGTCGCGAGGCGGTCGCGCGGCATGCTGAACCGGTCCTGCGCGCCGAGCAGGGACGGCGCGAGCGCTGCAAGCTCCGACAGGCCGAGCTCGGCCGTCGCACCCACGACAACGAGCCGCTCGACGAGGTTCTCGAGCTCGCGCACGTTGCCGGGCCAGGGATAGCGCGTGAACGCGGTGATCACCTCGTCGGCGAGGCGCGAGACGGGCGAGTGAGGGTTGCGCGCGCGCGCGGCCGCGAGGAAGTGGTCGACGAGCATCGGGATGTCGTCGAGGCGCTGGCGCAGGGCCGGCACGGTGAGAGGCACGACATTGAGCCGGTAGAACAGGTCCTGGCGAAACAGCCCCTCGGTGACGCGCTGCTCGATGTCCTGGTGCGTTGCCGCGATCACGCGGACGTCGACCGAGCGACTCTCGTCCGAGCCGACCGGCCGAACCTCGCCGAGCTGGACGACGCGCAGGAGCTTGGCCTGGAGCGACGGTGCCATGTCGCCGATCTCGTCGAGGAACAGCGTGCCGCCGCTCGCCTCGACGAACAGGCCGGCGCGTGCGGTCGTCGCGCCGGTGAACGCACCGCGCGTGTGGCCGAACAGCTCGCTCTCGAGCAGCGCCTCCGGCAGCGCGGTGCAGTTGATCGCGAGGAACGGCCGATCGCGCCGAGGGCTCGCCGCATGGAGCGCGCGGGCGACGAGCTCCTTGCCGCTGCCGCTCTCGCCACGGATCAGCACGCTCGCCGACGACAGCGCGACCTTCTCGACGAGGCCGTACAGCTCGCGCATCGCGGCGCTCTTGCCGACGAGCGCGAACAGGCCCTGCCGCGTCTCGACGCGCAGCTGCTGGTTGACCCTGCGTAGCGTGCGGTGCTCGAGCGCGCGACTCGCGTGCAGCGCGAGCTCGTCGAGGCGTGCGGGCTTCGTGATGTAGTGCCACGCGCCGCGCCGCATCGCCTCGATCGCGGTCTCGATCGCGCCGAACGCGGTCATGATGATCACCGGCAGGTCGGCGTCGGTCGCGCGCGCCGCATCCAGCACGTCGAGACCATCGACGTCTGCCATCCGCAGATCGGTGATCACGAGGTCGGGCACCTCGCTGTGCAGCGCATCGATCGCCGCCTTGCCGCCACCGACGACACGCGGTCGCCAGCCATCCTCGCGCAGCTTGTCGCCGACGAGCCTTGCCATCTCGACGTGGTCATCCGCGATCAGAACCGACGGCGCGTTCATGCGGTCCTCCATACGATGCGGATCGTCGTCCCGACGCCCGGCTGGCTCTCGACGTCGATCTTCCCGTCGTGCGAGCGCACGAGCTGCGCGACGACCCACAGGCCAAGCCCGGTGCCCTGCCCTCGCTTCTTCGTCGTGAAGAACGGATCGAAGAGGCGCGCCTGGTTCTCCTCGGGAATGCCGTGACCGTTGTCGCTGACCTCGAGCACCACCGACGTGCCCTTGGCGTACGTGCGGAGGACGACCTTGCCGCCGCGCTCGCACGCGTCCATCGCGTTGAGCGTGAGGTTCACGAGCACCTGCTGCACGTGGTCGGGATTCGCGCGAATCGCAGGCACCCCTTCATTCGCCTCGACCGTCAGCGAGACGGCCTTCTTGCTCGCCTGCGCGCCGAGCAGCTCGCCGACGACCTGCATCGTCCGCACCGGATCGACGTCCTGCATCGTCGCCGGCGCCGGGCGCACGTAGTCGAGCAGCTGCTGGATGAGTCGCGTCACGCGGTCGATCTGATCGATCACGATGCGATGGTTCTCGGCCTCGGCGTGATCGCGGCCGAGGTGCGACAGCGCGAGCTCGACGCGACCGCGCGCGACATTGAGCGGCGTCCCGATCTCGTGCGCGATGCCAGCGGCAAGCTGTCCCGCGGTGACGAGCTTCTCGGAGCGCAGGCGTTCGCGCATCGAGGCCGCCCGCGACGCATTGCGGATCACGTATGCGGCCGCGACGACGAGCAGGACGAGCACGAGCCCGCCGCCGACGAGCACGCGGCGAACGATCGTCCTCTCCTGCGACTGCAGCGCCGGTGTCGACGTGACGACGACGAGCATCCATCGCTCCGCACTGCTGACCGAGAGCGGAACGCTGACCGCGACCGCCGCCGTCGGGGCCAGGCCCACGCGGCTCGCGAGGTCGTGGCCGATCGTGTGACGCGACGGCTCGCGGGCCTGCCTCAGCTCGGGCCGGTCGAGCGCGGAGGCCAGCTCGCGATCGCTGATCGGTGCGGCCCGGCCATCGCCATCGAGCACGACCATGCGCAGCGTCGAGCCGCGCGCGAGGCGCATCCGCGACATGAGGAACGTCATGTCGACCGCGACCGCGACGGTCGGCCCGCCGCGCTGGGGCTGACGGGCGAACACGCGCCACCACGCACCCGGCCCCTGTTCGGCGAGCGGCCCGGACGCATGAAGCACGCCCGGCTGGCGGGCCGCGACGTCGAGCATCTTCATCAGCACCGGATCGGCGAGCCGCGTCGCATCCGGCGGCGCATCGAGCGCGGTCACGCGCGTGGTGATTCCCTCGGCGTTGCGAGCGTACATCACGAGGTACTCGCGCTTGATGGTCGCGATCGCGGTGAGCTCGCGCTCCGACGGCTGCGCATTCTCACCGCCGTGCAGCACCGCAGCGAGCGCGAGATCCTCGCCGATCTCGGAAATATCAGCGGCGAAGCCACGCGCAGCCTCCTCGATACCTTGCGCGCGCTCGTTGCCGTAGCGCGCGTACAGAGCCTCGCGGTCGCGCGCCAGCACCTGAACGCCGAACCACACGAGCGTCGCGAGGGCGACGAACAGCGCGAGGCTGACGAGGGCGATCGGCCGGCGAATCACCGAACCGATGTAGCACTAACGGTGACCTTCGCCGAAGAACGCACCGTTGCAGAATGCAAGACCTTCGTTGCATCTTGCCTTAGACACCAAGACCCGCGAGACCCTCGATCACGACTTCGAGCATGAGCCGACCAACAACGGCTCCGACGACGATGGCAATGACGAACGTGACACCGTCGCCGAATCGATCGACGCTCCCTCGGGTCTCGCGGGGCATGCCTCGCATCCAGCACATCGCGTGCCGTCCGTAAAACCTGCACTGGCACGCCGAGTGCTGAAGCTCACGACGGTCGTGAAGTCGCTCGAGTACATCGATCCTTCGATCCTCATGGACGAGCCGCTCGCGGGCCTCGGCGAGCTCGCCCAGGCTCTCGGCGCCGAGGGAATCGCCCGAGACGCGCGTCGGTTCGAAACGCGTACGCGGCTCGACCTCGCGCGGCCCGGTACCGCGCTCGAGGTCGAGGCGTTCCGCCAGCACGTGTTCGAGCAGCTGTGCGTGCGCCTGCATCATCACGTCGAGCGGATGTGGCAGTCGCTTGCGTGGACGAACGACGAGCAGGCGTCCCAGGTCCACTCGCTGACGATCTGCCGCCTCCTCTGCGAGAGCGTGCTCGAGCGATGTGGCGATGCGTACGCCGCGGCGAAGATCCGGCTCGCGCGCTGGCTCTCGGTCGAGCGCACGAAGTTCCTGATGGGAACCATCGCGGATGCGCGCGCCGAGCTCGCCTTCGACCTGGCGACGACGATCGGCCAGCGTCACGTCGAGAGGTTTCGCCGGCGGATCCGCGCCGAGGTGAGCGCGTCGATCACCTCCGCATCGCGCGCCACGCTGCGCGAGCTGTATGCGGCGTTTGGCGACCTCGCGCGCTCGGTCCCCGATCTCATGTTCGCGCTACTCGATATCGAGGGGCTCTCGCTGCACTCGCCCGCCGCTCCGGTCGGTGCCGTCGATATGGACGCGAGGCGCGTGCAGATCAACCGCGACGCGCACGACGTCCTGATCGCGCTGCTCGAGGACGGCTCCCAGCAGGCCGTCGAGACGGCGCTCGCCGGCCTCGATGCCGCGCGCGGCAAGCTCGAGCATCGCTCGTGCGAGCTGCTCGAAGACGCGCTCGCGGCGACGAAGGCCTGCATCTCGTTCGCCCACACGGCGCACCAGGCGGGACCCTCGCGTCCCGAGGAGGTCCGGCGCCAGCTCCGGTCGTGGGCGGCGCGGCTGGACCGCCTGATCGCCCGCCTGCCCCGCCCCGGCTAGGCCGTGGCGTCGAGCTGCATGCGCGAGATGCCGGGCTCGGCCTCGAGCACCGCGACGAGCGCCTGCTCGCCGTCGACGCGTGGCAGCCGCACGGCGAGCGTCAGCTGGCGGATGGCCGCAGACGTCTCCTTGTGCCAGCCCTCGATCGTCGGGAACACGCCGATCGCGTCCAGCTTCGCGAGGAGGTCGTCCGTCGGAACCGCGGCATCGGTCAGCGTCAGTGTCAGTCGCCTGCGCACCCGATCGTCCTTGTCCTCGAGCCGGCGCAAGATCGTCAGAGCGGCGACGCCGATGACCGTCGCGGCGATGCTCGCGGCATACATGCCGCCGCCGGCACACAGGCCGATCGCGGCGACGAGCCACAGCCCTGCTGCGGTCGTCAGACCCTGGACCGAAATGCCCGTGCGCAGGATCGCGCCGCCGGCGAGGAAGCCGATGCCCGACACGACCGACGCTGCGATGCGCGAGCCGTCGACTTCGGTGAAGTCACCCGCGTGATATCCCTGGTAGTAGGCCAGGTGCGTCGACACGACCATGAACGTCGCCGAGGCGAGCGCGACGAGCGCGTGCGTCCGCAAGCCTGCGGGCCTACCGTGAATGTCGCGTTCGTATCCGATGACCGCGCCGAGCGCGGTGCCGACGAGGATCCGGATGATCAGCTCGACATCTAGGGACAAGTCTCGACCTCCGCCTTGTGATGAGTGATCGACATTCGATCGAATCTGAACTCATAAGGCGGAATGTCAAGCGCGTTCACGGCAGCGTCATCCGGTCACCCTCGTTCGAGACTTGCGGATCGGCGGCCTCGACGCCACCGCGCTGCGGATCAGATCGAGCATCGCACCGGGCAGCGTCGCGTCGTCGCGCAGCACCTGGACATCGACGTGGTCGAACAGCATCGCGTCGGCGTCCGAGACGTGGCCGATGACGTACATCCGGCCGACGGTGTGGTGCCAGCTCGCGAGGCCGCGCGCGTACATGCACAGCTCGAGCGCGTTCATCGCGCCACGGAGCGACGCGTCGACGAACACGAGGTCCGGCTGGTCGCGATTGAGCTTGTGTGCGGCATCCGTGCCCTCGCTGGCGATCTCGACGAGCGTCGCCGCGTGGGCGCGCCGGGCGAGGCCCCACAGCCAGCGAGCGCGGGCGGTGTCGCCGTCGACGATCAGCACGCGTAGCGTCCGAGTGGCCTGACCGCTGCGCTCGACGACCGCCTCGATCTGCGCGAGCACGTCGCGGGCGGAGCGAGGACGTGCCACGGGCTGCTTCGCGAGCAGCCAGTCGACCAGGTCCGACAGCTCGCCCGGCAGATCCTCGCGGAGATCGGCGATTCGCGGTGGCGGCTCCGACGCGTGGCCGCGGAGCTCTCGCGCGGGATCCTCGTCGGAAAACGGCGGGGCGCCGCACGCCATCTCGATCGCGACGCACCCGAGGCCATAGAGATCGATCGCCTCGGCGGCGACCGGATCAGCCGCGTCGACATCACCTCGCACGACCTCCGGCGCGAGGATCTGACCGTGCGGTCCAAATGCGGGAACCTGCGAGAGCGACAGCCGGCCGAGCACCAGACGGCCCTCCGGCAGGACGAGGACCGTCGAGCCCGAGATGTCGCCGACCGCGATCCCGGCATCGTGTGCGCGCGCGACCGCGGCGACGAGCGTCTTGAGCCGCGCCATGTAGAGCTCCGGCGTGAGCGCGCGCGAGAGCTCCTCGCTGAGGAGCGTACCGACGACGCGCTCGGCGATCGCGAGCTCGACGCCATCGTGAACGCCCATGGCGTGCACCTGCACCGCACACGGATCGCGCACGGCCGCGCACCGTTTCGCCTCGATGACGAGCGACGGCGTTCCCGGATCGCGCCACGCGAGCTTGAGCGCGACGAGCCGATCGAGCGGCATGTCGTGCGCCTCGAACACGACGCCGGTGTCCGTCCTCGCGATCTCGCCCTTGATCGCGTAGCTCGACGCGATGACCTGGCCCCGCGTCAGCGGCGAGGCAGGACTCTCGCGATAGCCGGCGGCGGGGAGCGGTCCTGACCGGCGCATGCGCCGGTGATATCACTTCCGACGGCGGCGGCGCAGCATCAGCATTCCGACGAGCCCACTCAGCGCAATCGATCCGGGGTGTAGCGCGTTCTCTGACCCGCTCGTCGAGCAGCAGCCCGCGTCGGGCGGCTCGATGATGGTGCACGTCTCCGAACACGTGTCAGTTCCGCCGCCCTCGTCGCACTCCTCTTTCGAATCGACGATCTTGTCGCCGCACACCGCGCGCCGGCAATCGGTGCGGCACAGGTCGGCCGTATCGCCGTTCTGCGCACCGTCGTCGCACTGCTCGGTCGGGCTCTTCACGCCGTCGCCGCAGATCGAGAACGGGTTCGCGACGACGCAAACGTCATCGAGCTGCCAGCCGCCGAGCTGCAGACCTGGATCCGACGTGATCTCCCAGCCGACCTGCACCTCGTGGCCGCGGAAGAAGCCCGAGAGCGGGACGTCGTGGAACCGCCACTCCTTGTCGATGTGGTGGAACGAGCTCGAGTCGCCGCTGTCGTTCGTGTAGTTGACCCACGCCTTGCGATCGTTCGCCGACACGATCGCCTGATCGAAGTGGCTATCCTCGACGGAGAGCCAGCGCCGGTACTGCACGCGCACGTCGCTGTACTGGCCGATGTTGATCTTCGGCGTCTTCACCCACGAGCGCTGGTTCGGGTTGTAAGGGCCGTCGAGACCCTGCGCGAGGATGTTCGTGCCGGTGTACGCGGCGTGCGGCTCGTTCGGGCCGGAGGTCGGCGGTCCCCACTTCCACGGCGTCTCCGAGTCGTCGTCGGTGCCGGACGTCCAGCCCTCGGCGAACGGATCGGTGTCGAAGCTCGTGCAGTAGAGCGGGACCGTGCGGCCTTGATAGAGCTGGTAGTACGGATCGGCGAGGTTGTCGGCGAGCGTCATCGACGAGCCGTCGGCGAACTGGACCGTCGCCTTGTAGAACACGGTCTCCTGCTTCGCGAGCGGCAGCTGCGCGAAGAACTTGTTGTCGCCCGCAGGCGTCGCGTCGACCGAGCCTTTCGCCGGCACGCCGGTGAACGATGGAACCCAGTCGAGCTTCGCGCTGGTCGCGACGTCGCTCGGGCACCGCCCCGACACGCCGCTGACATCGATGCTGATACCGATCGCGAGCGCGGGAGTGTCGAGCTGACCGGGCGCGTTGATGACTCCGCTCGCGGTGCGCAGACCGTGCTTGCCGAACACCGAGCGAATCAAGCACTCGTGCGGCGTGCCGTTCGCGAGGTTGCCGTCATCGTCGTCCTCGGCGAGAACCTCGACGAGGCTCGACGCGATGTTGATCGAGCGGCGCAGCGCACCGACGTACAGCTTGTACGTCAGCTGCTTGCCGGCGGCCTCGCCCAGCTCGGCGATCAGCGCCTTGCGCAGATCCCAGAACGTGCCGCCGAAGATCATGCCGGTGTGGTGGATCTCCTGGATGTCGTTCGGCCACAGCCACTCGCCCTCCTCCGGGTCGAGCTCGCGCAGCGCCTGATCGCTCTTGTAGAAGCCGCGGCCCATGCCGGAGTCGTTCGTGATCATCGCGGCGAGGAAGTCGGCAGCCCCCTCGCTCATCGCGCCGTCGAAGTCGCCCACGCCGGGGATGATCTCGACGGAGTGGACGTGGTGACCGAACTCGTGGAACACGACGTCCTGGAGGAGCGCCGTGTTCTGGCACTGGTCATTCGACTTGAAGAAGTTGATCGCCCTGCCGTCGTAGAACGCGTTGCAGCTGTTGTCGATGTTGACGTTTGCCGTGATCTGCATGTCGATCGTCGGCATCTGGTTGTCGATGTTCGCGCGGACGAAGTCCTTCACGATCATCGTCGCGATGTATGCGTTGACCTGAGCGTCGTCGGCCTCGCTGCCGCTCGCGTCCCACGCGAACTGTCCGCTCGGCTGCAGCGCGTAGACCGCGCTCGCGAGCGCCGCGTCGCTTGCCTTGTTGACGACCGTGACCTGATCGCCGGCGATCGACGTCTGCACGGCGGCCTCGGCGTCTGGCGACCACGTGACGCCGCCGGCGCCCGACGTCGTCTGCGGGACGCCATTGACCATCACGTGCGCGTACGGCGCGGGGCGATCGACGCGGCCGTGCTGCGGCCAGCGATCGACGCTGTGATAGAGCACGGTGCCGGTCGCGTAGGCGTTGAGCTGGCGCGCCGCGAGCACCTCGCCTGTCGCTGCGTCGATGTAGCCGAGGTAGCGGCCGTCGGCTCCGCCATCGATCTCGATCGGTCGCGCGAGCCGATAGCCGAGCACCGCGTCGTCGGCGACGAGCGGAAGCACGACCTCGTCGCCGAGCGGCGATGCGGCACCGGCCGGCAGCCCGACCTGGGCGCGCAGTGCCGCGATGCCGCGATCGCGCAGCTCCGCCGGCGCGGCCTTCGCGAGCGGCGTCGCCACCGTCACGTACGGCAGCGCCTCGGAGCCCATCACGAACAATCGATCGGCCTTGAACAGGAAGCTGACCTGGCCGCCGACGACGCGCTTGCCGCCGGCGCGCTGGTAGAACCCGACCGAGCGAATCGAGCCGTCGAAGTGGTTGCTCGCGAGCTCGAAGTCGCCGATCGACGCGCCGGGCGCGAGAAGCGCGAGATGATCGGCGAGCGCCTGCCGCGCCGCGCGCTCCGCGATCGCGCCATCGCGCGTCGAGCCGGCCACCGCGATGCCCTCGCCCCAGATCCGCACCGGTACGCCCGTCGCGGCATCCCACGCGGCCTCCCACTTCGCGCCACTGCGCTGCACGAACTGCGACCACGCGAGCGGCGGCGTGCGCTGCGCCCACTCGATCCGCCGCTCCGTGCGCAGCGGCTTGGCCGCCTTTGCGGCCTTCATCGCGGTCAGCGTCTCGAGACGATTGCCCTGCTTCGGAGCAACGGCGTGGGCGGCGTGCGCCGAGAGGAGGATCGCGCCGGCCACCACGGCCCGGCGGAGCGAGACGAGCATCCGCCGATTAGAGCGCATCCCGGGCCAATCGCGTAGGAGGCAGTTTGACGTTCACTGGCAGAAACTCGGAGGACCGAGACCCGCGAGTGGTGACAGCCGTTACGAAACCGCGGCGAGCGCGGCGTCCCGTGCCGCCCTGACCGCGAGCCCGAGCGCGAGCTGGCCCCGGGCGCGGACGAGGTTATGGGCGCGCCGCGTCGGAAACCGTGCGGCATCCCAGCCGAAGTAGCGATCGTCGAACACGTCGACCGCGAATCGCGCGGCGAGCTCGATGCAGACCGTCTCGAGCCCGACGACGACCGACGCGAGCTCGGCCGCGGTGACGAGGTCACCGGCCTCTGCGCGAAAGCCGCCCAGAGCTGCCGCGAAGATGTCGACCTCGAACGCGATGCCCCCGGCGTCCTCGCCGCGAGGGTTGCACCACGAGCGCATCGCGTCGCCGAGCTCGAACGCGAGCGTGCCGCGCGCGAACGTGTCGAGATCGACCAGGCACACGCCGGCGAGCGGCGAGCGCTGGAAGATGAGGTTCGAGATCTTGAGGTCGCCGTGGACGTGGCGCGTGCGCGTCTCGGGCATCGCGGGCAGAGCGCCCGCCACGTCGAGGATCTCGCGGCCGAGCGCGATCGCGTCGGCATCGCCGCCCGCCGCGACGCGATCGCGAAGCTTCGCGAGGTGAGCCGCGGTGTCGTGCACGCCGGCACGCGTGAACCGGTAGTCGTAGTCGAGATCCGAGACGGCGCGGTGAAAGCGCCCGACGAGCGCGCCGCCCGCCTCTGCCCATTCCGGCGACGGCACCGCATGCACGGTATCGCCGGCGACGTACGTCAGCGCGCGCCACACGCGGCCGTCGTGCTCGATCCATGCCTTGCCATCGAGCGAGCGAACGAGGCGCGGCGTGACGAGGCCGCGCGACGCGAGGTGCGATGTCACCGCTTCGATGTCGAGGTTGACCTCGGCGCCGAACACCGGATGTAGCTGCTGCAGCACGGCCGTCCGCGCGCCGTCGGCTTCGACGACGAACGTCTTGTTGATGAGCCCGCCGGCGAGCGGCGTGATCTGATCCGCGCGCCAGCCCCACGCGGCGGCGACGACGGCGGCGTCGTTCACGGATGTCCGTGCGGCATCTCGGGCTTCGCCGCCGTCTTTACTTCGATCAGCTCGACGTCGAACACGAGCATGCCCTGCGGCCGGGTCGGCTGGCCCTTGTACGCGAGCGTGTCGGGGATCCAGAACCGGAACGTATCGCCGACCGACATCTGCGCGATGCCGTCGGTCCAGCCGGCGATCACGCCGCTCAGGCTGAACTCCGCCGGCTCGCCGCTGATCACCGACGAGTCGAACATCCGTCCGTCGGTGGTCCAGCCCGTGTAGTTGACGCGCACCGTGTCGGTCGCAGACGGCTTCGCGCCACCCTTGCCCGCCTTCAGCACCTTGTAGAACACGCCCTTGTCGGTCTTCTTCGCATCGCCCGGCGGCTTCGCGACATCGTTCGGCGCGGGCGGCGGCGCGACCGGCGCCTTGTCGATCTGCAGGACCTCGACCTCATAGCAGAGCGGGCCGGTCTCGGTCTTCGTCATCGTCGACTGCATCTGGTGCGCGTCGACCCAGAACCGCACGCGCTCGCCGGCGGTCATCTGCGTCAGCACGTCCTCGAGTGCGGCGGACTGGCGGAACGGCGGCGTCGCCTCGACGGGATGCTTCTTCACCATCTCCGTCGTCTCGATCATCTTTCCGTCGGCGGTCCACGCCGTGTAGTTGAACGACACCTTGTCGAACGAGCGGACCTTGTCCTTGCCGGTTCCCGCGCGGACGACCTCGTACTTCACGCCCTGCTTCTTCGTCGTGATCGCATCGGCAGGAGGCCCGGCGACATCCGCGGGCACCGCGGGCGATTCGTCGATCTTGATGACCTCGACCTCGTAGACGAGCGTCTCGCCCTTCTTGTCGCCCTGCTGCTTGTCCTTGAGCCCGATCTCCGGCGGCAGCCAGAGCATCGCCTTCTCGCCCTGCTTGACGAGCTGCAATCCTTCGGTGAAGCCCGGCGCGGTGGTCGCGAGGTTGAGCGGCATGCCCCGCTCGTCGTCCTTGTTCGAGAAGAACGTCTCGCCGCTCGCCTGCCGCCAGCCCGTGTACTTGATCCACACGGTGTCGTTGCGCTTCGGCGCCTGACCGGTGGGGTTCGCCGTGATCGTCTTGTAGACGAGACCCGACGGCGTATGCACGGCATCGGCCGGCGGATTCTTCACGTCGAACGGCGCCTCGACCTGAGGAACCTTGGGCTTTGCCGGCGTGGCCGAAACCGCAGCGCTGTTGTTGTTGTTGTGCGTCTCAGCCTTCTGACAGCCGATCGAAACAAGCAAGGCGAGCAGAACTGCGCGCATGACGCGGGCAAAGATGCCGCATCCGAACGCTAGGCGCTATAGGCCTCACGCGTCAGATTGCGCACGCCACGCTCCTGCACGACCACGTTGTCCTCGATGCGAATCCCGCCGAACGGACGCAGCTCGTCGACGAGCTTCCAGTCGACCAGGCGCGCGCGATCATCCTCGCGCAGCGGCGCGAGCAAGGCGTCGATGATGTAGACGCCGGGCTCGATCGTGAACACATGACCGACCTCGATCACCGACGTATTCCGCAGGAACTTGTTATCTGCGCGGGGCGGACGGAGCTTCATGCCGACGTCGTGAACCATGACACCCAGTGAATGGCCGAGACCGTGCGGGAACAACGCACGCGTGATGCCTCGGTCGATCAGCTCGGCCGCGCTGCCCTTGCCGATGCCGAGGTCGCGCAGGACGTCGGCGAGCAGCCGGTGCGAGTCGTCGTGCAGATCCTCGTACGGCATGCCGGGACGGATGCGGCGCACGACCTCCTGCTGCAGTTGCTCCATGCGCGCGAGCAGATCGCCGAAGCGCTTCGCGGACGCCCCGGTGCCGCGGACGTACGAGCGCGTGATGTCGCTGCCGTAGCCGTTGCACTTCGCGCCCGCGTCGACGAGCAGCGACGTGTCGCCGCTGACCTTCTTGCGCTCGTACGCGACGTAGTGGAGCACCGCCGAGTGCTGGCCGAGCGCGACGATGTTCTTGTACGGCGTCGTCGGATCGTCCTGCTCGCTCGCCTCGAGGTACGCGAGATGAATCTCGAGCTCCGACGCGTCGGTCGTGCGGAACTTCTCCTCGGTGCGGCGGTGACCGCGGACCGCGCGGCGCGTCGCCTCGGCGAGACACTCGATCTCGTACGCCGACTTCTTCGTGCGCGTCGCGTCGAGCGCGGCGAGCATCGGTGCCGGGTTGACGTCGCCCGGAGGTGCCTGGCCGGGGTCGCGCGTGATCACCGCGACCTTGCCGCCGGGCAGCACGTCACCCGCGTGGCCCGGACCGACGGTGACGACATCGAACGCGTCCCAGAAGTGCTCGCTCTCGGGCGGCGCCTGTGTCTCCCAGAAATCGTCGACGACGGTGCGCACGAGCGTCGGCTTTCGGCCGGGCCGCACGATGATGTAGGCGTCGGCCTCGACGAGCGGACACCAGTGCGTGAACGCGGGCGTCGGGCACAGCGGCCACGACTGATCGTCGAACCGATTCCTCGACTGCGGTGCGCCGCTGCACAGGACGAGCGCCTCGTAGTGCTGCGCGGCGAGGATGCTCTCGGTCGCGCGCTGGAGAGCCGCGACGTGATCCGGGTAAGTCTCGAAGCTCACGCGACGAAGCTACTACGACTAGCGAGGCTTGGCCGCGAAAGACGTGACCGGCGTGCGCTCGATCGAGAACGTGCGTCCCTCGACGAGATCGCCGACGAGGAGCCGGATCGCCGGCATCGCGAACGGACCGCGCTTTGCCGGGACGACGAACCTGCGCGCCACCGACTTCACCGCATCGCTGTCGGCTGCGCGGAATCCCGACACCGTCGCGTCGCCGCGGAACGCGAGCGCGGCGGCGGCGATCTTGTCGCGGTTGGCCGCTGACACCGCGCCATATGCGACGAGCACCGGACCCGACAGCGCCGGCAGCTCGAGCACCTTCTGCGACCCCGACGGCAGCTCGACGCCGGTCGGGACGACCACCGCGTCCGCCTTGCCGAGGCCGAGTGCGGCAAGCGCCGACACCGTATCCGGCGCGGTCTCGATCTTTGCGAAGTAATCCTTCGCGACCTCGCCGCCGAGCAGGACGTTGAGCACGAGCTCGGGCTCGCGGCCGCCGATGCCCGGCACGAGCACGCGCTTGCCCTTCAGCGCCGAGAGCTTGTCGGTGCCACGCGCGACGAGCTGCCACGCATGGGTCGAGTCGCCACCGCGGAGCGACGCCGCGAGCACCGTGTAGTTGCCGCCGGCGACCGCGAGGTAGGCGGCATCGACGAGCGCGACCGTGACCTCGCCCTTCTTCACCGCGGCGGAGAAGTCGCCGCCTCGCGCGAACACCTTGCCGGTGCCGGTCGCGCCGACGGCCTTGCCGACCTGATCGCCGAGCCGCGATGCGAGCTCGACACGGGCCGAGGTCGACGGGAACGGCGCGGTCGGCGCGAACAGGCCGACCGTGATCGTCTCGGCGCGCGCCGTCGCGGATGCGAGGATCAAGAGGGCGATCACGAGCGACCTCATGGCTCGCCCTCCCCGTAGATGCGCTCCTTCGCGTCGATCCAGTCGGCGAGCGGCGCGAATCGCACGCCCGCCTTGCGCGCGCGCTTCCACGCGTCGAGTGCCTTCGCGTGCTCGCCCTTCTTCTCGTACGCGATGCCGAGGTTGACGAGCGCCTCGGGCACGCGCGGCGCGAGCTTCTCGAGCTGCGCGATCGCGGCGTCGAGCTTGCCCTCGACGAGATCGAGCACGGCGAGGTTGTGGGCGACCTCGTCGCTGCCGACGCGCGCGTTCGCAGCCTTCGCGCTCGCGAGGTACTTGCGAGCCTTCGCGACCTGGTTGCCCTTGTACGCGTCCTGCGCGGCGTTGAGCGCGACGACGCGGATCGAGGTGCCGAGCAGCTGCGCCGCGGGACCGGTCGACTTGCCCCCGAGCGACGTCAGGCGATCGAGCGACTTGCCCGCACGCTTCGCCGACAGACCCTCGGTGAACGCGATCAGGATCGGCGCGGCCTGCGTGTCGGCGGGCGACGGGAACGGACAGCTCTGGCCCTGCACCGCCTTGAGCGCCGACAGTGCGGCCTGCGAATCGGACGCGGCGACTGCAGCGACGGCGAGGTCGCACTTGCGCGCCAGCTGCGCCTCGCCCGGCGTCGCCGCCGCGCGGAGCAGGTCGACGGCCTTCGCGCCGTTGCCCGCACGGAGCTGTGCGAGCGCCGCCGCGTGACGCGCGGTCGACAGCGCCTGCTGGTGACGTGGAGCGAGCGGGCTGCGCGCGGCCGGCGTCGTCTTCTCGAGCGCGCTGACCGCGATCGCCGGATCGCCGCCCGCGACCTCGGAGGCCGCCCAGTCGAGCGCGATCTCGACGTTGGCCTTGTCACCGGCGAGCGCGCGCTCGTACAGCGGCCTCGCGCCGGCGATGTCGCCGTTCACCGCGTGTGCGCGCGCCGCGAGCATGAGCACGATCGGCGAACCGTCAGCCTTCGCCGCCTTGTCGAGCGCGGCGACCGCCTCCGGCTTCTTGTCGAGCGCGAGCCGCGCGATGCCGAGGTTGCGCCACACGAGCGCGTTGCCGTCGACCTGATCGGCGCGCGCGAGCAGCGGCTCGGCCGCCGCGGCATCGCCGGCCGCGAGCTTCGCCGCACCGACAGAGACGAGCGCCTCACCGAGGAGCTTCTT
>JABFXX010000213.1 GCA_013368795.1 Kofleriaceae bacterium | reverse complement strand
GATCGAAGCGGCGGGCGTATCGATCGTTCGGATCGAGTCGCGCGAAGCCAACCTCGAGACCGCATTCCTCGCGCTGACGGGCCGCGCACTGCGAGACGCGTCGTGATCGGCGCTGCGATCAAGAAGGACGTCTGGCTGCTGCTCCGCGATCGCGGTGCGCTGATCAGCCTGTTCCTGTTGCCGATCATCTTCATCCTCGCGTTCGGCTCGATGTTCAAGTTCGGCGGCGAGAACGCGGGCCACCGCAGGGCGATCGCGATCTGGTACGCGCCAGGCGATAGCCGCGGCGACCGGATCTCGGCGACGCTCGCGAAGTCGGAGTCGCTCGAGGGCAAGCCGCTCGCGAGCGCCGACGAGGTGCGACACGCGGTCGCGACCGAGACGTACGACGCCGGCCTGGTCGTCCCCGCCGAGGGTCCGGTCGAGCTCGTGATCGATCTCGGCGCGCCGCTCCAGGCGCGAGGGCCGCTCCAGGGCGCGCTCACCGGCGTCGTCATGTCGTCGCTGATGCCGCCGCTGCCCGTCGACATGCCGCCGCTCGTCGTCGCGAAGACGCCGCCCGGCATCACCAAGCCGCTCGACAACATCTCCGCGTTCCAGGTCACCGTGCCCGGCAATGCGACGCTGTTCGGCTTCTTCATCGCGCTCACCGTCGCGATGGCGTTCACCGGCGAGCGCCGTACCGGCACGTGGCGACGGCTGCTCGCCGCGCCCGTGTCGCGCGCATCCGCGCTGCTCGCGACGCTCGTCCCGTACTACATCGTCGGCTGCTGCCAGCTCGCGTTTCTGTTCGGCATCGGCATCCTCGCGTTCGGGATGCAGGTCGCCGGCTCGCCGCTCGCGCTGATCGTGCTGTGCCTGGCGCTCGCATTCTGCTCGGTGTCGCTCGGCCTGTTGTTCGCGTCGCTCGGCGGCAGCGAGAAGCAGCTCGGCGGCATCGGCTCCGTCGTGCTGCTCGTCATGGGCCTGCTCGGCGGCTGCATGTTCCCTCGCCTCGTCATGCCGCCGTTCATGAAGACGCTCGGCCTCGCCGTGCCGCATGGCTGGGCGCTCGACGGGTTCTACGCGGTGCTCGTCCGCCAGGGCACGACGCTCGGCGATGTGGCGCCGTCGATCTTCGCGCTGCTCGCGTTCGGCGCCGGCTTCGCGCTGCTCGGCGTCGCGCTGTTCAAGTTCGAACGTTAGTGGACGAGCGACAGGACGGCGCTCGCGCGCTTCACGTCGCAGCGATCGAGCAGCACGCGGAACGTCGTGCCGGCGCCCGGGACGCTGTCGACCTCGACGACGCCGTTGTGCGCGTCGACGATGCCCTTGACGATCGCGAGCCCGAGGCCGACGCCGTCGCGCCCGCCACGCTTGGGCTGCCAGAACCTGTCGAAGATGTGCGCGAGGTGCTCCGGCGGGATGCCCGGACCGGTGTCGCCGATCCACAGCGCGACGCGCTCGCCGCGCTCCTCGCCGCCGATCCGGATCGTACCGCCTGGCGCGGTGAACTTGAACGCGTTGGCCACGAGGTTCGCGATCGCCTGGCTCAGCCGATGACGATCGGCGTGCGCGCCGAGGATCGTGCGATCGAACTCGCGGACGAGCGTGATCCGCTTGTCCGCGGCGATGCCGCGATGCTGCTCGAACGCGTCCTCGATGATCGTCGTGACGTCGATCGGCCGCAGATCGACCTGCAGCGTGCCGCTCTCGATGCGCGCGACGTCGAGCAGGTCCTCGATCAGGCGCTGCATCCGGTCGACGCCGCGCAGCGCACGAGGTAGCGCGCTCGCCATCATCTCGGGGTCACCGGCGACCGCCTGCAGGGCGAGCGCGACGATGTTGAGCGGGTTGCGAAGGTCGTGCGAGACGACCGCGAGCAGCTCGTCGCGGCCGCGGATCGCGCGCTGCGCGGACTGGTAGAGCCGCGCGTTGTCGATGCCGAGTGCGATGCGCTCGCCGACTTCCTCGGCAAGTCGGCGAAGCTCGGCGTCGAACGTTCGCTTCGACGGGCCCATCAGGCTCGTGATCGCGCCGACGACGCGGCCGCGCGCGACGAGCGGCCACACGAACATCGAGCGCAGGTCGTGCTTCTCGGCGAGCCTGCGGTAGTCATCGTCGGGAGCGAGGTAGCCGACGTCGATCGCCTCGAACAGCATCGACTCGCGGCGCTCGACGGCCTTGAGCACCGGGCTGCGAGGGTGCGCATCGCCGGGCGCGTAGCGGAACGCGGCCTGGAGCCAGTCGTCGTACGGTCCTTCGCACGCCGCGGTGGCGAGGCGCTCGAATCTGCCTCCCTCGTGGAGGAGGTCGATGACGATGAAGTCACCGAGCGTCGGCACGAGCAAGCGAGCGACGTCGGGCAGCGTCTTGTCGAGATCGAACGAGCTCGTGATCGCCTCGGTGAGGCTCGACAGGAAGCGGGCGCGGCGCGCCGCCTCGTCGGACTTCGCGAGGCGCTTCGCGTTCTCCTCGGCGTGCTTGCGCTCGACGGCGTAGCGGGCGGCGCGGGCGATCAGCGCGGGCGAAATCTCCGACTTGACGAGGAAGTCCTGCGCGCCTGCCTTCATCGCCTCGACGGCGATGCGGTCGTCCGCGTTGCCGGTGAGCACGACGATCGGCAGGTTGCCGGCGCTGCGGACCATCCGGTTGACCGTCTCGATGCCATGCGCGTCGGGAAGGGACAGATCGAGGAAGACGACGTCCTGCTGGGCGACGACCGGCAACGCCGCCGCGAACGTCCCGACCGTCGTCAGCTTGAACGGACGGCCAGGCACCTCGGTGAGCAGCTCGGCGAAGAGCCGCGCATCCGCGTGGTTATCTTCGACGAGCAGGAGCTTCATTTGACGTCCGACGGCAGCCTGACGACCGTGAGCCAGAAGTCATCGATCGACTTGATGACCTTCACGAACTGCTCGAGGTCGACCGGCTTCGTGATGTAGCAGTTCGCGTGGAGCTTGTAGCTCCGCATGATGTCGGCCTCGGCCGACGACGTCGTCAGCACGACGACCGGGATCGACTTGAGCTCGCTATCGGCCTTGATGACCTGGAGCACCTCGCGGCCGTCCTTGCGCGGCAGGTTGAGGTCGAGGAGCACGAGATCCGGGCGCACCGCGTTCGCGAACTTGCCGACCCGCATCAGATATTCCAGCGCCTCGACGCCGTCCCGCGCGACGTAGAGGTTGTTGCGGACCTTGCCCTCCTTGAGGGCCTCCTGGGTCAGGCGGACATCAGCGGGATTGTCCTCCACCAGGAGGATCTCGATCGGTTTGCCGTTCACGTGGTCCTCCGGGGAACGTTGGGAATCGTGAATAGCACCGTGGAGCCTTCACCGGGGGTCGACTCCACCCAGATTCGGCCTCCGTGCCGCTCGACGATTTTCTTACAGATCGCGAGCCCGATGCCCGTCCCCGCGTACTGCTCTCGTGGATTCAAGCGCTGGAAGATGATGAAGATCCGGTCGAAATACTGCGGATCGATGCCGATGCCGTTGTCGCGAACCGAGAACGTGACGCCGCTGCCATCGGCCTTCACGCCGACGTGAACTCGGGGTTTCTCCTCGCCGTGGAACTTGATCGCGTTGCCGATCAGGTTCTGCATCAGCTGGATCATCTGGCCTTCATCCGCCATGACGTGCGGCAGCGGATCGCACGTGATCGTGGCGGACTCGTCTGCGATCGCGCGCTCGAGGTTCGACATCGTCGCCTGGAGCACGGTCATCATGTCGACATCGACGCGCTCGCCACCGCGCGTGCCGACGCGCGAGTACGCGAGCAGGTCGTTGATCAGGCGCTGCATGCGCGTGACGCCCTCGACCGTGAAACCGATGAACTCGTCGGCGTCCTCGCCGAGCTTGCCCTTGTAGCGGCGGGCGAGCAGCTGGTTGTAGCTCGCGACCATGCGCAGCGGCTCCTGCAGGTCGTGCGACGCGACATACGCGAACTGCTCGAGCTCCTTGTTCGAGCGCGCGAGGTCCTCGAGGCGGTGCGCGAGCTCGACCTCGGTGCGTCTGCGCACGAGGCCCTGCGCGACGAGGTCGGCGATGCTCTCGAGCATCGTCGTCGTGTCGTCGGCGAGCTTGTCGGTCGAGAACAGCCCGAGCACACCGATCATCCTGCCGTCGACGAGCAGCGGATAGCCGGCAAACGAGTCGACGATGTGCGACCTGCGCGACTCGGCGATGCGGGTGACCTCGGCGGGCGCCGAGCCATCTCGCGGGTCGTCCGTGCCGGCGCTCGCCTGGAGGACCAGCTCCTCGTCGTTGGACGTCCACACGCGGGCGAGCGCGAGATCGAGGTGATCGACGAGCAGCTCGCACACGCGGCGCAGCATGACCGCGAGGTCGCGCTCGTCGGCGAGCGTCGCGGCGATGTCGGCGCGCAGTGCGGTCGTGCGCGCGAGCCGCGTCGTGATCTCCATCGCGCGCTTGCGGATCGTGACGTCGCGCGCGTAGATGACCATGCCGTCCTCGACGGGATAGATGCTCGCCTCGTACCAGCGATCCCACGGCTGGAGGTACTCCTCCGTCGACATCGCCTTGCCGGTGCGAAGCACGCGCTCGTAGCCGGCGCGAAACAGGTTCGAGGCTTCGCCCGGTAGGTCGGTGATGCGCTGGCCGACAAGCTCGCCCGGCGAGCTGCCGAGCAGGCGCGCCGCGCTGTCGTTGATCTGGAGCACGCGCAGCTGGCGATCGAGCACGGTGAACGGATCCGGGATGCTCGACAGGATCGACGCCAGGCGCGCGCGCCCGCGTTCGGCCTCGCGCTGTGCGGCCTCGGCGGCAGCGGCGCGGCTGCGAATCGATTCGTTCTCGCGCTGGTCCGTGACGTCGCGGCAGACGCCGATCAGCCGCTGCGGCGCGTCGGCCTTGTCGACGACGAGGCGACCGTGCGCCTCGAGCCAGCGGATCTCGCCGTCGGGTCGAATGATCCGATAGCTGATGTAGTGCGGCTTGCGGTCCTCGAGCGTCCGCCGGACCGCGGCGAACACGCGGTCGCGGTCGTCGGGATGGATGTCGCGCTCGTAGGCCTCGAACGTGCCTTCGAAGCTGCCGACCGGGATGCCGTGCATGCGTTCGATCGCAGGCGACCAGTCGATCCGGCTCTCGGCGATGTTCCACTCGAACACGCCCATCGCGCCCGCGGCGAGCGCGAGCTCGAGGCGACGCTCGTTCTCATCCGCTGCGAGCTCGGCAGCTGCAGGCGTCGCTGGTGGTTCCATCAACATCTATCCGGCGCTGAAGTATCAGCACGAAATCCTGAGACGTCACTCACCGCACACCGTGAGGGTATCTCACGCTTCGCGCTGGCCAACCCAGGTCGCGAATGCGTCGACGAGGCGACGCAGGTCGCCGAGGTCTGCGGGCGTCCGCGCGTCGCCATGTTCGAGACCATAGGTCATGCGGGCGCCATCGTCCGCCGGTTCGAACCGCACGAATCCAGTCACGCCGGCTTGCTTGCCGAGCTTTGGCTGCCAGCGGACCTCGCGCGCGGCCTTGTCGTAGGCATAGACGAGCGTGTACGCGAGCTCGCTTGCAAACTCGAAGTGAATCTCCGACGGAAGTCCTCGCGAGCCGGAGATGATCTCGGCGCGGCGCAGGCCCGGGACCCACTTCGTCAGCTGCGTCGGATCGACGAACGCGCGCCAGCAGGCGTCCGGATCGCGCGCGACCTCGACCGTGACCATCTGCATCACGGCGCGGACTCGACGCGAATGCGAATGCGGTGCACGAGGTTCGTCGCCTTCGTCGGATAGTTCGCGTGGAGGCGGACCTCGTAGTCGCCGGCGGTCGTCGGCACCTCGATCTTCATCGCCTTCGCGCCGTCGGGCACGTACTCGTAGTGGCCGTATGCGCTCGCGTCCTTGCTCGCCTCGACGACGGTGACCCAGAACTGCTCGCCGGGCAGCGCCTTCATCGCGGTCGGGAACCGCAGCTCCGCCTTGCCGCCGGCGGGGATGACCTGCGCCGCGAGCTTGAACCTCTGCTTGTCGAGCGGGGTCTCGGTCGGCTGCGCGGACGGCGCGGGCGCGCCGACGGTGAACCCGACCGACCACCGCACGTTCGTCGACTTCGCCGGGTAGTTCGTGTGGAGCCGGACCTCGTACGGTCCCGGCTTGTCGGGCGCCTGCAGCTCGGCGGTCGTCGCGCCGTCCTTGACGTACTCCCACGCGCCGTACGCGGTCGGCGGCTTGCCGGCCTCGATGATCGTGACCCACGCGCGATCGTTGTCCTTCGACGACACCGGGCTCGCGAACTTGATCTGAACCTTGTCGCCGGCCGCGTAGCTCTGCGCGCCGAGCGTGAACTTCGGTGCTCCGGCGGTCGCGACGTTCTTGATCGGCTGCGGGTTCGACGCCGCGATCTGCTGGGCCTCGACGCACGTCTCGCCCTTGCCGTTCATGCCGTCGGGGCAGCGAGGCTTGCCGATGCACGCGTTCTTCGACGACGACCACGCCTGCTCCGGCCAGCAGCAGTGGCCCGCGGTGTCGACGGTCGTCGTCTGTCCCTCGGGACATGTCACCGGTTCGGGCGCCTTGACCTGCGGCTCCTCGGGCTTTGGTGGCTCGGGCGGCTTCGGGGGCTCCGGCAGCACCTCGGCGGGCCGCGGCGTCTCCGCCTTCGCCTCCGGCATCGTCTGCTCGCCGGACGCTGCCTTCGTGTCGTTCTTCTTCAGCGCGAAGAACGCGCCACCACCGGCGGCCGCTGCGAGCACGACGAGCCCGGCGACGAGCGGCGTCTTGCTCTTGGCCTTGGTCTGCGTCGCCGATGCGACCACCTCGGCCGCGGACTGCGCGTGCGTCGTCGGTGCGGTCGCGAGCGGCGGGTGGCTCACGGGCGGGATGCTGCCCGGCGCGAGCGTCGCGGCATACTGCTCGGCCGCCGACGCACCGGGCGGTTTCGACAGAGGCGCATTCGCGCCCGCGCCGACGAGCGCGTTGCGCAGCTCCGCCGCACTTTGAAAGCGCGCAGCTGGCTCCTTCTCGAGACAGCGCAAGATGATCGCGGCGAGCGCTGGCGGCACCGCAGGGTTGATCGTGCGCGGATCGGGCGCTGCGTCACGGATGTGCGCGGCGATCATCATGCCGGTGCCCTGATCGCTCGTGAACGGAGGTCGTCCGCACAGTACGTGAAACAGGATGCAGCCGAGCGAATAGATGTCCGTGCGGTGATCGAGGTCCGCCTTGCCCATGCACTGCTCGGGGCTCATGTACGCGGGCGTTCCCATCAGCGCGCCGGTCTGTGTCTTGAAGCCGGCCGTCTTCTCGTCGGCGAGCTTCGCGATGCCGAAATCGAGGAGCTTGACCTGGATGCCGCCGGGCACGAGCTCGTTCGGCGTCAGGAAGATGTTGTCGGGTTTGAGATCGCGATGAACGATGCCGCGCTGGTGTGCAGCACCGAGTGCAGCCGCGGTCTGCGCGAGGATCGTCGCGCCGTCCGTGGCGGCGAGCGGACCGCGCTGGAGCCGATGCTCGAGGCTCTCGCCCTTCAGCATCTCCATGGCGATGTACGCGCGACCATCCCTGTGGGTCCCGAAGTCATAGATCGCGACGATGCCGGGATGATCGATCGCGGACGCTGCACGCGCTTCATTGAAGAAGCGCTGCACGATGCCGCTGTCGCTCGAGAACTGCGGCAAGAGCATCTTCAGCGCGGCCGCACGGCCGAGCTGCACGTGCTCCGCGCGGTACACGACGCCCATGCCGCCCTTGCCCAGCTCTGCAACCACCCGGTAGTTACCGATGACTTCGCCGATCACGGTCCGGTGAGTCTAACAGATGACGATCGTCGCCGTCCGATGACAGGTTTTTGCACGGCCGTTGCACTACCGCTTCGCATTCCAAAGGAGACCCCAATGCGAAACGTATTTTGGTGTTCGATCCTCTCGATGGCGTTGCTCGGCGGCACGGCGTGTAAGAAGAGCGCAGAGGAAAAAGCCGAGAACCAGTTCGAGAAGGCCCAGGAGGATGTGAAGGATCAACGTGAGGACCTTCGCGACCAGCAGAAGGACGTGAAGGACGAGCAAAAGGACGTGATGAAGGAGCAGCGGGACGTTGCCGAGGAGCAGAGCGATCTCGCGAAGGCGAACCAGAATCTGAGCGCCGCGCGGGTCGAGTACTCGAACGCGGTGAAGGCGCGCATGACCAAGCTCGATGCGCGCATCAACGAGCTCGAGGCGCGCGCGGACGCCAAGTCGAAGGAGACCGCCGCGGATCTGCGCGAGCGCCGCAACGAGCTGTCGGCGAAGCTCGACAAGATCGGCGATCAGGCCGACGCGTCGTGGGAAGGCTTCAAGGCCGACACCGACGCGAAGATGGACCAGCTCGAGCGCGACGTGGACGCGAACTTCCACTGATCGCTCGCAGCTTCTCGTACGCACGTGGCACGGCATTCGCTTTATCGGATGCCGTGCCTTTGCGCGTGATGACCTACAACATCCATGCTGCGCGCGGACTGGACATGCGTGCGCGTTCGGGCGGCAAACCTGAGCGGCTTGCGAAGATCGCCGAGGTGATCCGCTCTGCCGATCCGCACATCGTGGCGCTGCAGGAGGTCGACGTCGGGCGCTCGCGCAGTGGCGAGATGGACCAGGCCGGCGATCTCGCCGCGATGCTCGGCATGGAGATGCGCTTCGTGCCGTGCCTCGAGGAAGGCCGCGAGAGCTACGGCATCTGCACGCTGTCGCGCCTTCCGTTCATCGAGTCGCGGCCGATCCGGCTGCCGCAGAAGCACGATCGCGAGCCTCGCTGCGCACTCGTCACGCGTCACGCGTGGGAGGACGGCGAGCTCGAGATGATCAACACGCATCTGTCGGTCCTGTTCCGCGAACGGCCGGGACAGGTCGCGGCGATCGCCGCCGAGATGGTCGGCGAGGCGCTCGTCATCGCGGGCGACTTCAACATGACGCCGTGGTCCTCGGCGTACCGGGCGCTCGCGCGCGGTCTCAAATCGGCGACGCGATTCGCGCGCACGTGGCCCGCGCCCGCGCCGGTCGTGCCGATCGATCACATCCTGTATCGCGGCCGGCTCGAGCTCTTGCAGGGCGGCGCGTGGACCGATGGCGGTGCGCGCAGCGCGTCGGATCATCTGCCGATCGTCGCCGAGCTCGCGCACGTGCCGCTCGCGGCGTGACCGCTCTTATCCACGTTGTTCGCAGTTGGCAGCGCGGCCACGACCATCGTACAAGCGCAGCCATGGGCTTTTGGTCCAAGCTTTTCGCCCCCAAGGCCCCGCCGCCTTCGAAGCTCATCGTCGAGCAACGGTCGTGGGTGATGGTCTACGACGTCCCCACCGACCCCGGCTGGCAGCGTCACGATGAGGAGCGCGAGGGGGAAGACTTCGTCGTGCAAGTCCTCAAGCTGGTACGTGCCGACGATCGCCTCGTGCTGCTCGCGAAGGACTACGTGGGCACGGTCGCCGAGACGTTCGAGGATCTCCAGGCACGCGACTGGAACGCGCAGTACGCGCAGATCTTCGGTGCCGTGCCCCACGTGCGCGTGACCCAGACCGAGCAGATGCTCATGGATCGAACGGTCCCAGCGCTCGATGTCGTCGCGGACGGCGCGACGGCCGACGGACCGCAGCGAATCCGCGAGCGCTACGCGTACACGCCCGGGCACGAGTTGATCATCACCGCCGCCGGAACCGTTTCAGCGCACGAGCGGTTTGCCAGCGATGTGGACCGCTGGTTCGCGGGCGTCGCTTTCCGCCCAGCGAAATGCCCGTGAGCACTTCGCCTCCCGAGCGAGATCGCGAGGGATGCCGCACGCACCGAGACGACTTGTGGTTTGGCCCAAGGACCCACGATAGTCGGCGCTCACTGGTCTCAGACTCATCAGAAAGGCAAGAAGTATGAAGCTCGTATCGACGATGTTCGTGTGCCTCACCCTCACGCTCGGGGTCGGCTGCAAGAAGAAGGACGAGAAGGCCGCCGACAAGCCGGCCGAGAAGGCAGCCGAGCCCGCGGGTTCTGCGGCCGCTCCGGCGGCGCCCACCCCGGCCGCTCCCGCTGGCGACATGACCACCGAGGCCGCGTGCGACAAGACGATCGGCATGATGACGTCGATGGCCGACGCCGTGACCGCGAGCAAGGACGACTGCAATGCGCTCGGGGCGGCACTCGAGAAGTGGGTCGCGGATAACAAGTCCCTGATCGAGTGGGGCAAGGCGCAGGACAAGGATCCCGCCAAGAAGGCCGAGTTCGACAAGGTCTGCACCCCCAAGATGGCTCCGGTGCTCGAGAAGCTCGGCCCTGCGATGCAGGGCGCCTCGAAGTGCGCTGACAACGAGAAGGTCAAGGCAGCGCTCGCCGCGCTCGAGTAGTGCATCGCCGCACCGGGCTTGACTCGCCGGCATCGAGCGCGGAGCTCCGGTCCCGTGCGCACCCGGTGCGGCTGCTCGTTTCTCGCTTCGTACGCGGGTTGGAAGCGTGCCTAGCGAAACTGCGCCGCCGGCTTCGGACCGTCGGCGGTGTTGTACGTCGACGGGCACTTCGCCATGACCTCACTCGCGACGAGCACGAGGCTGCCGCCTTCGCGGCGCAGCGTGCCGCGCGCGACGACCTCCGCGCGATCCCGGAGCGTGTCGGGCACCGGCCCGGACATGCGGACCGCGATCGACTGCTTGTGCTCGACGAGCGTGAACGTGCGCTCGTCACCGGCACCGCGCATCCGCATCGAGCCGATCTCGAGGTAGCCGTGGAGCTTGATCTCGCTGCCGACGAATCGATCGGGCGCCGCCATCACCTCGTCGACGCGGACGTAGCGAAGCGGTGCGCGCGGCCATGCGTGATCGAGCGCGACAAACACCGCCGCCCCGGAGAGCGCGGTGACGACCACGGCGATCGCGGCGAGCGTCTTCGTTGTAGGCGTCGGTCCGGCGAGCTTGCGCGCGCCGAGCGCGACGCCGTGGCCCGCGAGCACCGCGCACAGTGACATCACGAACGTTTCGCCGAGCGAGCCGAAGCCGCGCGTGAGGTAGAAGCAATACGCGACGGCCGTGCCGACGACGACGCGCAGGTAGAAGCCGACCGCCGTCATCGATCCCTCTCGCGATAGGCGAGCGGCGTCTGGCCGGTCCACTTGCGAAACGCGCGCGTGAAGTTCGGCAGCTCGCTGTAGCCGAGCTTGGCCGCGATCTCCCCGATCGAGAGCGAGCGGTTGTCGAGGAGCAGCAGCGCGCGCTGGCGGCGCAGGTCGTCGCGGATCGCCGAGAACGTGGTGCCGTGCTCGGCGAGCTTGCGCTTGAGCGTGCGCGACGACATCCGCAGGTCCTTCGCGATCTCGACGACCGACGACGATGTGTCGCCGCGCGCGACGAGCGCGGTACGGACGCGGCCCGGCAGTCCCTCGTCGACGACTGCGGCAAGCTCGCGCTCGCACTGTTCACGCGCGAGCTGCATCGCGACCGGATCGGCGGTGACGAGCGGCAGCGCGAGCTCCGTCGCGGCGAACACGAGGCGATGCGCGGGTCGATCGAAGCGCAGGCGACCGGCGTAGGGCATGCCTCGCAGGTAGGTGGGCTCGGCGAACGCGCACTCGGCGACGCCGTCGAGCACCTTGCCGGTGAGCGACTCGCCGAGGCGCCAGATGCCGATGACGAGCGCGATCACGAGGAACTGCTGCAGCGAGCCGAGCGGCGTGCGCTCTTCGATCACGACGGATGCGCTGTCGCCTTCGACGTAGAGCTGCAGCGCGATCGCGGACGTGCGCGTCGACGCGAACCGGCATGCGAGATCGAGTGCCTCGCGGACCGTGCCGGCGGTCATCGCCGCGAACCCGAGGAAGCCATGCGACGACAACCGCATCTGCGTGCCGACGTGAACCGCGAGCGCGGGCTCGTGGGTCAGCTGATGCGCGCGCGCGACGATCGCCTCGCACACGCGCAAGGGCACGCGCGTCGTCGGGGCCGCGAGCTCGGCCTGGGTCACCGGCAGTCCGGCGAGCACCTCCTCGGGACGCACCTGCCAGCGCCCCGTCAGCTCGACGAGATCTTTGACGTATGCGCCAGGCAGGTCGAACACGTGGCCCCAAATGATAATGGCACGGCACCCCGCGACCTAGGGCCGTTCGGGGGCAAGCCTCATCCTCGAAGCATGCTGATTCCACGCCGAGATGTCGAGCTTGGGCTCGATCCGCAATCGGTCCCGCGTGACTGGTGTTCGGCCGACGCATACAACACGACGTTCCTCGATGCGCTGTCGCTCCTGTTTCCGGAGGGCGAGCGGTTCTTCGTCGAGTCGGTGAAGCAGCAGAAGGCAAAGGTCACCGACGCCGAGCTCCAGAAGGAGGTCGTCGGCTTCATCGGTCAGGAGGCGATGCACGGCAAGGAGCACCGCGCGTTCAACGAGCTGCTCGTCGCGCATGGCTTCCGCGAGGCACCGCGGATCGAGGCGAACCTGCGCACGTTCTTGAAGCGCGTGCGCAAGGTCCTGCCGCCGATGTCACAGCTCGCGGTGACCTGCGCGCTCGAGCATTTCACCGCGATGCTCGCCGAGGGGCTGCTCTCCGACGCGCGCATGCAGGCCGAGATGGATCCGCGCGTGCGCCCGCTGTGGCTGTGGCACGCGCTCGAGGAGAGCGAGCACAAGGCGGTCGCGTTCGACGTCTATCGCGCGGCCGGCGGCGGCTACGCGCAGCGCGCATCGCTGATGCTGCTGACGACGGTCGTGTTCTTCGCGGCGCAGATGCTCGTCCATGCGCGCCTGATGGCGACGCGGAAGATCTTGTGGAAGCCGTGGCGCTGGGTACGCGGCGCGACGCGCCTCTGGGTCTACCCCGGCTACTTCACGCGCCTCGTGCCGGCGTACTTCGCGTACTTCCGGCCGAGCTTTCATCCCAGCGATCGCGATACGCGCGTATTGCTCGCGAGCTGGCGCGAAACGCTGTTCGGCGAAGGCGGCACGCTCGTCGAGCGGACTCGGGTCGTCGCCTAGGCACGCTTCGTGCGTTCGAGCGTCATTCGTCCGGAAACCGGCCAAAGACGGCCCCGATCACCGTACCGGGGTAAGTTTTTGCGACGCCCGACGCCCGAAAAACTTACCCCGGTACGGTCGCCGGGACGGCCCCGGCAAGCTTTGCGGTCCGCCGGCATCACCAGCGCTTGCGGGATGTTACGCTCGCACCATGCGGGGCCATTCCATCGGTGTGGAGTCGGTCGACATCATCACGCGCGTCCTCCGCGCCGAGTTCCCCGAGCTCGACGGCGAGCGCCTGCGCGCCGCGGTCGAACGTGCCGTCGCGCGCGTCGCGAGTGCGTCGCTCGATACCGAGGGCTATCGCGTCGTCGATCTCCACCTCGCGAAGGTCGAGGCGACCGAGGAAAGCGAGGAGCGCTCGAAGATCCTGCGCGAGCTCTCGGAGAATCTCGAGCAGCGCGGCGATGCCGAGCGCGCGCTCGTCGTGCGGCTGTCTGCGTTCGGCGAGGTCGCGCTGCAGGCGGATCTCGCGCCGCTGCTCCGGCTCGCGCGCATCACCGAGCGCTGGGCGGAGCTGCCGCTCGACGCGATGAACGCGCTCGTCGACATCCACACCGACGGCGCCGCGCAGGTGCTCGCCGATCTCGCCACCGCCTGGAAGGAAGTCGGCCGGCCGTACTACGCCGCGGACTGTCTCGAGCGCGTGCTGCTCGTGAAGCCCGACGACACCGCCGCGTTCGAGGCGCTCGAGGTGTTCTATCGCTCGACCGGCGAGTGGCCGGTGCTGATCGATCTGATCGGACGCCGCACCGTGCAGGTCGAGAGCGACAAGGAGCGCGCGGAGCTGTTCCGCGAGATGGCGTTCATCTACGACAAGGAGCTCGGCGATCTGGGCGCCGCGCTCGACGCGTATCGCGAGGCCGACAAGCTCGAGCCCGGCGTGCCCCAAGTGCTCGAGGGCATCGTGCGGCTGTCGCTCGAGGTCGGCGTTCCCGAGGACGAGGCGCTGTCGGCCGCCGAGCGGTTCGGCAACACGATCAGCGATCCGAAGGAGCGCGCGAAGGCGCTGGTCAAGGCCGCCGAGCTCGCGAAGCTGCAGAACTGGGACAAGGCGCAGCAGCTCTACGACGAGGCGCGCGCCGCCGATCCGGAGCTCGCGAGTGCGGTCGACGGGCTCGCCACCCTGCTGCGCGACAAGGGCCAGCTGTCGGAGGCGATCACGCTGCTCGTCAACGCCGCCGAGCACAACAAGGCAGAGCGCGTGCGCTGGCTCGTCGACGCCGCCGACTTCTGCGTCGCGCTCGGCGACACCGACTGGGCAAAGCAGCTCTACCGCGACGCGCGCACGGCCGACCCCGGCAACATGAAGGCCGGCATCGCGATGGTCGAGCTCGGCTGGGAAGGCGGCGATCCGCACGAGCTGATTCCGATCCTCGACCAGCTGTGCCGCATGACCGACGACGCGAGCCGGCTGCGCGGCTACCTCATCCAGCGCAGCGAGCTCGCGCGCCAGGTCGGTGACATGACCGACGCGCGCAACCTGCTCGCGCGCGCGATCGAGATGGATCCCGAGGACGTCGCGTCGAGGCGCGAGCTCGCCGACATGTTGTTCGACGCCCAGCAGTACGCGAAGGCGCGCCAGCTGATGGAGGGCCTGCTGATCGACGAGGACCTGCTGCCGCCCGGCGTCGCCGTCGAGCTGCACTATCGCGTCGCGCGCAGCGCGAAGGAGCTCGGCGATACGGCCGCCGCGCAGAAGCACGTGGACATCGCGCTCGTGCTGCAGGCCGATCACCGCGCGTCGCTGCTGCTGCGCACCGAGCTCGGCCAGGCCGATCCGCACCAGCTCGTCGCCGACCAGCTCGCGCTCGCGAGCACGGCGCCGCCCGAGGAGCGCGCGACCCGGTTCGCCGCGATCGGTGATCGCTACGTCGAGCTCGGCGACCGCCCGGCCGCGCGCGAGATGTATCGCGAGGCGATCGTTCATCGCCCCGGCGATCACCTGCTGCTGACCAAGTTCCTCGAGCTCGTCGCCGACGACGGCGACTGGAGCTACAGCCTCGACGTCGTTCACAAGCTGATCGATACGGAGAAGGAGCCGAAGGTCCGCGCCCGCTACCGCCACCTCGCCGGCATGATCGCGCGCGACGAGCTCGATGACAGCGATCGCGCGATGGAGCTGTTCACGCAAGCGCTCGACGACGATCCGCTGTCGTTCGCCGCCGCCGACGAGCTCGAATCGGCGCTCGATCACTCCGACGATCGCCAGGCGCTCGTGACGTTCTACTACAAGCGCCTCGAGCAGGTCCGCGAGAACGAGGGCCGGCCGGGCGAGCGCCTCCGCCTGTGGGAGCACCTCGGCGAGCTGTGCATCGAGCTCGGCCGTCACGACGACGCGGTCGTCGCGTTCGAGGTCGCGCAGTCGCTCGATCCCGACAACGTCGCGCGGATGAAGCGGCTCGCGGATCTCTACGCCGCCGATCCGAAGCACGACGCGAAGGCGATCGCGCAGCACCAGGCGATCCTGCGCGCCGACAAGAAGCACGTCGAGTCGTACAAGGCGCTCCGCGCGCTGTACGACCGGACGCGGCAGGTCGATCGCGCGAGGGCCGTGCAGGACGCCCTCGAAGTGATCGGCGCGGCGCGCCCGCTCGAGGACAAGATCGGCGCGCTGTTCGAGGGTCGCCCGCCGTCGAGTAGCGACACCGCCCGCGAGCTGCCGACGCGCGTGCTGACGAACGAGGACTGGCTCGTCCTCACGCGGATCGACGTCGACCTCCAGCTGTCGGCGCTGTTCGCCGTCGTCGCGCCGCCGTTCGCGGTCGAGCGCGCGCGCATGCGGCCGCCGCTGTCAGTGCCGTCGAAGGAGCACGAGGTCCCGCCGTCGCTGCAGAAGATCCTGACGCGCGTCATCACCGCGTTCGCGATCTCGCCGCGGCCGCCCGTCTACTTCGAGAAGGAACAGGCGGCGCCGTGCACGATGGCGATGCGCCTGCGCGACGGCGTGCTCGTGCCGGTCCTCATCTTCGGCAAGCCCGTCATCGACAGGACGATCGACGATCACCACCTCGCGTTCGCGCTCGCGCGCCAGCTCGCCGACCTCCGCACCGAGCGGATCGCGCGCCTGCTCTGCCCTCGCGCCGGCGAGCTCTCGCAGATCATCGAGCTCGCGACCGCGCCGCCGCAGGGCGAGGCCGGCAGTCACGCCGCGCGCTGGCTCGCGACGTCGCTGCATCCCGTCGAGCTCGAGCAGGCGCGCTCGATCGGCAGCCGCCTGCGCGACCGCGGCATCCAGGCGATGTCGGCGGCCGTCAACTGGCTCGCCGCCACCGAGCGCGCGGCCGACCGCATCGGCTTCGTCATCGCCGGCGATCTCGCGCGGTGCGTCAAGCTCGTCGAGCAGGACGCGACCGACCCGACGCGAGTACAGGAGCTCGTCTGGTCGAGCGTCACAGACGACGTTCTCGGCGTGCGCGCGCGCCTCGAGGGCTGGACCGTGGTGCCACCGCCGATTCCCAGGCAGAGCGAGGCGCGCCGGGCATAGACAGGTGAAGTGTCGTCGGGATAAACCGGCGCCATGGAAGTTTTCGATCGGCTGTCCAAGTACGACTTCGGCGAAGTCCACTTCAAGCTCGACAAGGCGACGCAGCTCCAGGCGATCGTCGCGATTCACGATTCCCGTCTCGGCCCTGCGCTCGGCGGGTGCCGGTTCATCGAGTACCCCAGCGACGACGCGGCGATCGAAGACGCCCTCCGCCTCGCGCGCGGCATGACCTACAAGGCGGCGCTCGCCGGCCTCGCCCACGGCGGCGGCAAGAGCGTCATCATGCGGCCGAAGCGCCACTTCGATCGCGTCGCGCTGTTCCGCGCGTTCGGCAAGTTCATCGAGGACCTCCGCGGCCACTACATCACCGCGGAAGACAGCGGCACCGGCCTCGAGGACATGGAGATCATCCGCACGCAGACGAAGAACGTCACGGGCATCGATCCGTCGCACGGCGGCTCGGGCGATCCGTCGCCG
>JABFXX010000708.1 GCA_013368795.1 Kofleriaceae bacterium | reverse complement strand
CCGCCGTAGTGGACGCACATGTTGCGCGGCACGAGGTGCGCGAGCAGCTGGCTGTGGCAGGCGATCTCGTAGAACGCGAAGTAGCCGAGCGCGAAGATCGGGAAGATGACGCCGATCGCGGCGCTTGCCGTGAGGACGCCGCGCTTGATCGGCTCGGCGCGAAAGCCGTAGTCGTAGAGGTCCTCGTTGCGCCGCGCGAGGAACATCATCGGGGCGTAGAGGAACAGCACCGAGACGAGCGCGCTGCCGAGGTGGCCGATCGCCGGCAGCGTGATGTCGATCCGGACGAGCCCGGTGACGAGGGCGGCGACGAGCGCGTACGCGATCAGCGCATCCCGCCCGGCCTTCGCATCGACTTCGGCTGACGTCACCTGGGGGTGACGTTAACCGATCAGTTGCGGAGCGGCTCGTACGAGCCGGTGATCACCGTATCCGAAAGCAGCGGAACCTCGAGCTCGGCAATCAGCTTGAGGCCGGCCATGCCCATGTCGAGATCGGCCTTGGTCGGGAAGCCCCACATCTGGACGTAGCCGGTCGGCGCGGTCGCCGGGAGCTGGATGATCATGAACAGACCATCCTTGTCGGCGTACGGGACCTGGTTGTGGTGGCCCGGGAGGCCGACCGACGAGTTGAAGTAGTACGCCTGGGCGCCCGGGATCAACGTCGCGCTGCCCTTCGTCGTCGACACGGTCGCGATGAACCCCGAGACCTCGCGGCCCTGGCAGTCGCGGAGCGCACCGGCGACGACGCTCGTGCCGGGCGTGCGAGTCTGGCCGATCAGCGCCGACAGCGTCGCGGCGGTCGCGTTCGACACGCTCTGGATCTTCGACGGGTTCGTCGTCACGCCGCCCGTGACGTTCGCCGGATCGACGTACTGGTTGAGCAGCAGCGTCGGGAGCGCGTTGGTCGCAGTCATTTTGAACCCGTAGCGCGTCACTCCCGACGGGATCGAGATCGACACGTTGGCGCTGCCGTCGGCCGTCTTCGTGTCGAACATCGTCGACAGGTCCTGGCCCTTGAACGCGACGACCTCGGCGTTCGGCACCGCGTTGCCGGTCTGGAAATCGGTGACCTGGGTGTTGAGCGTGACCAGCGCGGTCGTCGCGACGTCCGACGTCGCCGTGTTGAGGCACGTCATGTCGGCGTCGCCGATCTCTTCCCAGTTCTTGTCGGAGACCTCGCGGTTCGCCTTGAGCGTGGTCGTCGGCGTGACGAACCCGCTCTCGTCGGCGGCATCGGGCGTGGTCATCCCGCCGTCATCGCCTCCGCAGGCGGCAAGAGAGGACAACAGTGAGGTGACGGTGAAAGCTAGAGATAGACGCATGCGCAACTCCCGTAGGGAACCGTTAGCGGTTCTATCGGGGCGTCCGGGCACATTGCAACCATTTCCGGTCGGAGGGTAAACAACCGCACATGGACATCGGCAAGATCCGCGACATCCTCGGCGACAAGGCCAGCCTGCTCGAGCACCAGAGCAAGACCATTCCTGCTTCGACGCTCACCCTGCCCTCGCCGCGCTACGTCGACGATATCTACGCCGGGTCGGATCGCAGCCCGCGCGTGCTCGGAGCGCTCCAGCGGATGTACGACACGGGCCGGCTCGGCAACACGGGCTACCTGTCGATCCTCCCCGTCGACCAGGGCATCGAGCACTCGGCCGGCGCGTCGTTCGCGCCGAACCCGGCGATGTTCGATCCCGAGACCATCATCAAGCTCGCGATCGAGGGCGGCTGCAGCGCCGTCGCCTCGACGTACGGCGTGCTCGGCATCGTCGCGCGCAAGTACGCGCACAAGATCCCGTTCATCGTGAAGATCAACCACAACGAGCTGCTGTCGTACCCGAACACGTTCGACCAGACGCTGTTCGGCGACGTGCGCCAGTGCTTCGACATGGGCGCGCAGGGCATCGGCGCGACGGTGTACTGGGGCGCGCCCGAGTCGCGCCGCCAGCTCCACGAGATCTCGCTCGCGTTCGCCGAGGCACACCGCCTGGGCATGTTCACGGTGCTGTGGTGCTACGTGCGCAACGGCGCATTCAAGACGGCGAACGGCGACATGAGCCTCGCGGCCGATCTCACGGGTCAGGCGAACCACCTCGGCGTCACGATCCAGGCCGACATCATCAAGCAGAAGCTTCCCGAGCTGAACGGCGGCTACAACGACCCCGCGCTCAAGGGCTTCGGCAAGACCCACAAGAAGGTCTACTCGGAGCTGACCACCGACAACCCGATCGACCTGACGCGTTATCAGGTCGCGAACTGCTACATGGGCCGCGTTGGCCTCATCAACTCGGGCGGCGCATCGACAGGTGAGAGCGATCTCCGCGAGGCCGTCATGACGGCGGTGATCAACAAGCGCGCCGGCGGCATGGGTCTCATCGCGGGCCGCAAGGCGTTCCAGCGCCCCTTCAAGGAGGGTGTCGACCTCCTCCACGCGATCCAGGATGTGTACCTCTGTAAAGACGTCACCGTCGCGTAGCAACCGCTGACCGTCGCGTGGGAAAATCGACGGTCGAATGGCACGGCTCGGGGAGCTGCTGATCTCCGCCCGCCTGATCGAACCCGAGAAGGTCGAGCAGGCGCTGCGAGCCCAGGTCGTCTGGGGCGGCCGGCTCGGCACCAACCTCATCGAGCTCGGCTGCATCGATCTCGATGGCCTGTCGCGCGCGCTCGGCCGCCAGCACGGCCTGCCCGCAGCGCTCGCGCGTCACTTCGACAAGGCCGACATCGCGCTCCAGCGCGAGCTGTCGCCGGACATCGCGAAGATGTACTCGGTCGTGCCGCTGCTCAAGATCAGCGGCTCGCGGGTCGCGGTCGTCGCGCTCGACCCGCTGCCCGAGGACGCGATCGCCGCGCTCGCCGACGTCTACTTCTGCCGGCCGGCCGACATCGTCGTCTCGGTCGCCGCCGAGATGCGCGTCCGCTACCACCTCGAGCGCGTCTACGGCATCCAGCGCCACACGCGCTTTCTGCGCTCGCGCGGCAAGACGATCACGCCGTTCCCCCAGTTCGACGCTGACTTCGCGATCGAGAGCGACTCGGTGTCCGACGTGTCGATCCCGATCATCGTCGAGCCGGGCCAGCCGCCGCGCCTCAAGCGGGCGCCGACCGCACCTCCCGCCGAGGCGCAGATCGAGGAGCTCGCCGCGCTGTCGGCGCTGATCGACGAGGCGAGCGACACCCAGGCCGCCCCATCGGAGGAGCCGGGTGGCCGCGAGCGCCGGACGTACGTGAAGACGCTCGCCGATGCGCAGCCGCCGGAGCCGGGCATCACCGACAGCCAGCGCCAGGCGCAGCTCGCGCGCATCGCGATCAAGCGTGTCGCCGTCGGCGACAAGGACGGCACGCCGATCCCTCCCTCGAAGAAGGACGCGGGAACCGGCGAGCGCGCCGCGATCACCGATGCTGTCCCGTCGACGCTCGTCGAGGCGACGCGTGGCATCCGCCGCGGCACCCACCGCGACCGGGTCGCCGAGCTCGTCATCGACGCGATCCAGCGGTTCCAGACCCGCGTCGACGCGGCGCTACTGCTCGTCATCCGCGGCACCGTCGCGATCGGCTGGAAGCACTTCTCCAGGGTGCCGCTCGTGCCGCACGAGCTCGCGGTCCCGCTCGACCAGGGCGGCCTCTTGCCGGCGGCGATCGAGCGCAACGCGACGGCGCGGGCGACGTGCGGCAACCTCGCGGACATCGACGACCTGCTGCTGCGCAAGCTCGGCAAGGACGGCGGCGACCTGGCGGTCGTGCCGATCTCGATCGCCGATCGAGTGATGTGCGTGATCGCCACCGCGGTCGAGCCCGGTGCACCGGTCGCGGTCGTCGAGTCCGTAGCGACCGCGGCGGGATCTGCGTTTGCACGGCTCATGCGCAACGCCAGCCGCTGAACCCGTGCCCTTTGCCCGCTTGGGGAACAACGCCGGGCCAGGCGCTCGAGGAACCACCGCTCGTCGAGACCGCGTACGCAGCGCAAGCGCGGAGTGAGCGTCGAGGAACGAGCAGGACTCATGCTCGGGCAGGGGTACGGGCACGGGCAAGGGCACGGGGCGCCTGCGGCGCCTTGCCTTTGTCAGTCCCCTACGGCAAGTTCCGCGAGATATGGACGAGTCTGGCGAAGTTCCTGGAACGGCGCGCAAGAAGCACCGCCACGACCTCGGCCA
>JABFXX010000201.1 GCA_013368795.1 Kofleriaceae bacterium | reverse complement strand
GAGAAGTCCGGTTCGGAGAAGACCGGCTCGACGAAGCAGACGAAGACCGGCACGAGCACGGTGAAGGCCAGCACGAAGACGGGCACCGGCTCGAAGACGAAGTCGGGCAGTGGCACGAAGACCGAGAAGCCCAAGTGTCAGAAGCCGGGACCGAACGTCGATCCGTTCAGCTCGATCCCGATCTGCGCGAACTAATGGGGGCCGACCCCATTACCGCCGCATCGAGCTTCATCTTGCGACGTAACGGGGGCCGACCCCATGTGTTCGGGACGTCGCCATGCGGCGCGCCGGTTACCTTGACGATGTCCTCGGAACAACGGGGTCCGACCCCATTTCGGCGCGAGCGGTTAGACCTTGATCTCGGGGACGTCGCCGTTCCACGTGAGCGGCGCGCCGGTCACCTTCGCGATGTCCTCGGGCGACCAGCCGGGCGCGCGCTCGCGCAGCACGAGGCCGCGCTGCGCCGACACGTCGATGATGGCAAGGTCCGTCACGATCGTGTTCACGCACGCGACGCCGGTCAGCGGCAGCGTGCACTCGCGGAGGATCTTCGGCGAGCCGTCCTTCGTCGTGTGCTCCATCATGACGATCACGCGGCGGCTGCCGGCGACGAGATCCATCGCGCCGCCCATGCCCTTGATCATCTTGCCGGGGATCATCCAGTTCGCGAGGTCGCCGTTCTGCGAGACCTCCATCGCGCCGAGCACGCTGACGTCGACGTGGCCGCCGCGGATCATCGCGAACGACTGCGACGAGTCGAAGAACGCGGAGCCCTTGATCGTCGTCACCGTCTGCTTGCCGGCGTTGATGAGGTCGGGATCCTCGTCGCCTTCGTACGGGAACGGGCCGATGCCGAGCAGGCCGTTCTCCGACTGGAGGACGATGTCGATGCCGTCGGGAATGAAGTTCGCGACGAGCGTCGGCATGCCGATGCCGAGGTTGACGTAGAAGCCGTCCTGCAGCTCGGCGGCGATGCGACGAGCCATCTGATCGCGATCGAGACGCGGTGCGGTTGCCATCACGCGCTCCTCTTGCGCAGCGTGCGCTGCTCGATGGGTTTCTCGTAGTTCGTGCCCTGGAAGATGCGCTGGACGTAGATCGAGGGCAGGTGAACGTGGTCCGGATCGATCTCGCCGGGCTGCACGAGCTCCTCGACCTCGACGATCGTGACCTTCGCGGCCTGCGCGCAGAGCGGGTTGAAGTTGCGGCTGGTCTTGCGGAACACGAGGTTGCCCCACGTGTCGCCCTTCCACGCCTTCACGATCGCGAAGTCGCCGCGGATCGCGTGCTCGAGCACGCACTTCTTGCCGTTGATCTCGCGCGTCTCCTTGCCCTCGGCGACCTTCGTGCCGTAGCCGGTCGGCGTGAAGAACGCCTCGATGCCGGCACCGCCGGCGCGCAGGCGCTCGGCGAGCGTGCCCTGCGGGCAGAGCTCGACCTCGAGCTGGCCCGACAGGAACTGCTGCTCGAAGATCTTGTTCTCGCCGACGTACGACGAGGTCATCTTCTTGACCTGGCCCTGGGCGAGCAGGACGCCGAGTCCTTTCTCGGTCGTGCCGCAGTTGTTCGACACGATGTCGAGGTTCATGACCTTGCGTCGTGCGAGCTCCTGGATGCAGTTCTCGGGGTTGCCTGACAGGCCGAAGCCGCCGGCCAGAATCCGGGCCCCGTCGAACACGTCGTGGAGCGCCGCCTGGGCGTCCTTGTAGACCTTGTTCATTGCATGTGTCTTACTGCCGTTTGGGATGCCGATCATCACGCTGACGACGGATTTCGGCACGCGCGACGGCTACGTCGGCGCGGTCAAAGGCGTCATCGCGCGGGTCGCGGGTCCTCAGCATTGGGCCTACACGACGATCGTCGACGTCGCACACGACATTCCGCGTGGTGACATCGCGCACGCCGCGTGGGTCGTCGCGACCTCGACGCCGGAGTACCCGGCGGGCTCGATTCACATGGTCGTCGTCGATCCGGGCGTCGGCGGGTCCAGGCCGGCGGTCATCGTCGAGTCGGCCGGCCAGATCTACGTCGGCCCCGATAACGGCGTGTTCGGCTATCTCGACAGCCCGAGCGCCCACCTGATCGCGAAGACCGCGCTGCTCGCGCCCAAGGTCAGCTCGACGTTCCACGGCCGCGACATCTTCGCGTACGTCGCGGCGCGGCTGGTCAGCGGGTACTCGCCGCCCGATTTCGGCAAGGCGACGCGCCTCGTCGGCAGGCTGCCGTGGGGCACCAGGCCGCCGGGCGTCGGCCGCATCGTCCACGTCGACGTGTTCGGCAACCTCATCACCGACCTGCCGCCGATCGAGGCCGGCGGTCACGTGCTCGTCGGGACCAGGCGCGTCTCGGTCGTGCGGACCTATGACGAGGTCATGCCCGGCGAGCTGCTCGCGTACGTCGGATCCGCGGGCACGATCGAGATCGCGATCCGCGACGGCCGCGCCGACACGACGCTCGGCCTCACGCGCGGCGACAAGATCTTCCCGGACTCCAACGGAACGGGGCCATACCGATGAGCGAGCACCAGGGGATGGTCGAGGTCGAGGTCACCGCACTCGCGGCAGGCGGCGACGGCGTCGCACGCGACGAGGGCGGCCGCGTCACGTTCGTCCCGCGCACCGCTGTCGGCGATCGAGTCCGCGTGAAGCTCGTCAAGGAGGCGAAGTCGTTCGCCCGCGGCGAGCTCGTCGACATCGTCGCGCCATCGGCCGATCGCGTCGAGGCGCCGTGCGAGTACTTCCGCGCCGGCTGCGGCGGCTGTCAGTGGCAGCACGTCTCGCGCGCCGCTCAGCTCGCCGCGAAGCAGGCGATCGTCGCCGGTGCGTTGCGCAACCTCACCGATCTCGCGATCGAGCCGGTCGCAGATCCGGCACCGCCGTACGGCTGGCGCCGCCGCGCGCGGTTTCACGTCGTCGGCGGCAAGGTCGGCCTCTATGCGACGGCGAGCCACCGCGTGATCCCGATCGAGCATTGCCCGCAGCTCGAGCCCGAGCTCGATGCCGCCGTGCGCGTGGTCGCCGCCGCGTCGCCGCCCGACGGCGAGCTCGCCTTCGTTCGCGCGCACGACGGTGCGATCGCCGTCGGCGTCGAGCGCGCGTGGCGAGGTGCCGCGTCGCTCGTCGGCCGCGCGCGGATCGTCGGTGTGCTCGACGACGACCATCGTCACGGCACGCCGATCGTCGAGATCGAGCCGGGGCTCTGGACAGGCCCGTGGGACTTCGCGCAGGCGAGCGCCGCCGGCAACGCGGCGATGATCGCGATCGCGCGCGCGGCGCTGGGGCGGGGCCCGGGCCGGCTGCTCGAGCTGCATGCGGGCGCGGGGAACTTCACGCGCGCGTTCGTCGAGGATCGCTGGGACGTGCTCGCGACCGACGTCGCCGCCCCACCGAAGCCGATCGACGGCGCGCGTTTCGAGACCGGCAAGGCCGAGCGCGTGCTCGCGCGCAGTGCGGGCCCGTTCGACGCGATCGTGCTCGATCCGCCTCGCACCGGCGCCGCCGAGGCCGTCGAAGGCATCGTGAAGCACGCGCCGAAGGTCATCGTCTACATCTCGTGCGACCCCGCGACGCTCGGCCGCGATGCCGCGCGCCTCGTCGCCGCGGGCTATCGCGCGGAGCGCGCGTGGCCGATCGATCTCATGCCGCAGACCTCGCACGTCGAGGTCGTGATGCGGCTGGTGAAGGCGTAGCGCCGCGGCCTCGACGGCCGCTTATCGAGTCGCGGCCTTCGTCGACGGCGCCTGTGTGGCGGCCGACGGCGCGCGCGGTGCGAACGCCTGCACGATCGCGCGCGCGGGCGCGACATCGATGCCCTTCGGGACCTCGATCGCGAGCGACAGCGCGTAGGTGCGGAACATGAGCACGCGAAAGAGCACCGTCGCGCCGCCGTCGCGCGTCGCCTCGATGTCGAGCGCCGGCACGCCGCTGACATCGGCGAGCTTCTTCGTCGTCCGCTTGTAGCCGGCAATCCCGCCCTGGATTCCGCGCTCGACCTTGTCGGCATAGGCGGCCTTCGTGTCGGCCTTCCACGCGTCGGGATTCGGCACATCGGCGCGCGTGATCGCGAGCGCTGCGCCATCCGCGGTCTTGTACGCGGCAACCAGGCCGGATGCCTTCACCGCGGTCCAGCCGGCGGGGAGCGTCAGGGTCGCCGTCGTCTTCGGCAGCTCGATCGTCTCGGCGCTCGCCGACGCGGCGCTCAGCGCGACTGCGAGCACGAGCCCGCGGCTCAGGCGCGCAATGCTCACGCCGAGGCTTCGGCGGCGGGCTTGATCGGCGGCATGCGCTTGAGGAGCGCGCTGGCGATCTGGCGCTGATCGGCCTCCGACGCGAACCAGTCGCGCGGGAATGCGAGCGCCTTCTCGCCGAGCTCGACGACGAGGACCGGCGACGCGCTGTTCCACGGAACCGAGCGCCGCAGGAAGTACGCGGCGGTGACCTCCGACGGCGTGACCTCGAGGGGCTTGCCGCGGTGGGGGCCGCGAGGAAGGACGACCTTGTCGTTCGACACGACGATCGTGCCCGGCGGGTTCACGAACGACATCACGAGCTGGAACGCGCGGAACAGGCCGAGCGCGATCAGGACGTAGCCGGCCCACACGCCGACGGTGCCCAGCTTCCAGACGAGCAGGGCGCCACCGATGATGCCGCCGATCGTCCAGGCAATCTGCCGCTGGCGCGAGACCTCGAGCTCGACCTCCACCTTGCTGGACGTCGGGCGAGACTCACTGTCCTTGACCTCAGTCTCGGGTCCAGTCGCGGGTGAGGCTTGCGACGCGGGCTTGGATCTCGTCGAGGTGGACATTGCAGAGACGCCGCGCTGCGACGACCTCCTGTCCATCTACCACGACGTCGGTGATGGCGCGAGACGAGAGCGCGTAGACCACGTTCTTTTCGAGGGCTTGGACGGGCCAGAGCGAAGGGTCGTCGAGGTCGACTGCGACGACGTCGCAGCGGTAGCCGGGCGCGATCTGGCCGATCGGGAGTCGGAGAACTTCGCCGGCGGTGGCGGTACCGAGGGCAAAGCAGGTCTCGGCGGAGATCGCCTGGCCATCCGTACGATGCACCTTTTGCAGCAGTGCGGCGGCGCGCATTTCGTCGAATACGGATACGCGGTTGTTGGAGCAGCCGCCGTCGGTGCCGAGGCCGACGCGCACGCCGCGCGCGACGAGGTCGACGAGGTCGGTGACGCCGTCGCCGAGGAACATGTTCGAGCCCGGGCAGTAGGCGAGGGAGCCGCCGCGATCGGCGAGCAGCGCGCGCTCGGACTCGTCGAACCAGCAGCCGTGCACCGCGATCATCGACGCCATGTCGACCTGCAGATCGGCGACGGCGTGGATCGGTCGCTTGCCAAACCGCGAGAGCGACTGGTCGACCTGATACTTCTCCTCGGCGAGGTGGATGTGCCACGGCTCGCCGGCATCGCGGGCGCAGCCGGCTCCAGCCTCGATCATCGCGGGCGTCGCGCCGTGCTGGCTGTGCGGCGCGGGCTGCACCGTCGTCATGTGGCGCGACTTGTCGCGGTAGCGCTTGTGCAGCGCCTCGTAGTTCGCGACCGCCTGCGGGATTGTCTCGCGATACGACGCGGGCGCGCCTTCCCAGTCGTAGAAGCAGCGCGCCATCACCATGCGGATGCCGAGGCGACGGGCGGCCTCGATCGTCGCCGACGCGTTGTCGTTGCCCTGCGCGTTCAGATAGTAGAAGTCGCAGACGGTCGTGACGCCGTGGAGCAGCATCTCGCCGAACGCGAACAGCGCGGCGGTCGCCATGTCCTCGGCGCCCAGGCGCGGCGAGTAGCGATAGAGCGCGCGGTCGCGCCACTCGAGGAACGGCAGGTCATCGCCGATGCCGCGCAGGAGCGACTGGAAGCTGTGGTTGTGCGTGTTGACCGTGCCGGGGACCATCGCGCGGCGCGACCAGTCGATCTTGCGAGCGGCCGCGGCGCGCGGATCGGCGGCGACGGTCGCCGGGTCACCGACGAGGACGATCTCGCCATCGACTGCGAGGATCGCTGTCGGGCCGCGCGCGCCGGCGGAGACAATGGCGCGGTCGGCGGTGATGAGCACAGCGTCGGACATCGCGCCGACACTATCACCCCACCGTGGTAGGGTGCGCCGGTGCACGAGCTGGTGGCAAACGGACTGGACGCGATCTACGTCCTCCACTCCGACCACCCGATCCTGATCGAGCGCGCGGTCTCCGCGATCCGCGATGCAGCCGTGCCGCCGGCGGCGCGCGGCTTCAACTACGACGTCGTCGAGGGTAAGCCGAAGGGCAACCAGATCGTCTCGCTCGCACAGACCCTCCCGATGATGGCTGCCAAGCGCATGGTGTTCGTGCGCGACATCGGCCTCTTGCCCGCCGACGAGGCCGAGCCGGTCATCAGCTATCTCGCGAAGCCGAATCCGTCGACGGTGCTCGTCGCCGTGACGTCCAAGCTCGACAAGCGGCTCAAGTTGTTCGCGCAGCTGTCGAAGAAGGGCTTCCTCCACATCCTCGATGCGCCGCGCCAGATCGGCCCGTGGGTGCGCGAGGAGGCGAAGTACAGGAACGTCCGCATGGATCCGCAGGCGATCAATCGCCTGATCGATACCGTCGGCAACGACCTGTCGCGGCTGTCGCTCGCGATCGAGCAGCTCGGCCTTTACGCCGGCGACCGGCCGGTCAGCTCCGACGACGTCGACGAGCTGATCGCCGACACGCGCGAGCGCTCGGTGTTCGAGCTCACCGACGCGATCGGCGCCGCGGATCGACCGCGCGCGCTCGCCGCCGTCGCCTCGCTCTGCGATCAGCGCGAGAGCGCGGTCGGTGTCGTCGTCATGCTCGCGCGCCACATCCGGCAGCTGTCGCTCCTTCACGTGATGCGCACGACGAACGTGCCTCGGCCCGAGTGGGCGAGCCGCGTCGGCGTGCCGCCGTTTGTCGTCGACAAGCTCGTCGCGCAGGCGCGCAGCTACACGCCCGATGCGCTCGCGCAGGCGACGCAGCGGCTCGCGACGGCGGACCGCGCGCTCAAGGGCGACATCACGCTGACGACACAGACGTCGCCGTGGACCGGCCCGCAGCTCAAGGCGCTCGGTCGCGAGCTGGCCGAGCGCGTGATCCTCGAGCAGGTCGTCGACGGCATCGTCGGGCTCGCGGCTCGCTGATCGCGTCGACGGTATCGTCGCCGCGGGACGCACGCGCGGAGCGACGACATGTCATGCTCCGCCCTGCATGTGTTGCTTCTCGATCGCGCGCCCGGTGGGGTTCTTCGAGCGCTGGTTTCCGCCGAAGGTGCACGTCTCGGCGACGAACATCTTCGCGCGCATGACCGCGCCCGGCGTCCAGGCGCTCGCCTACGCGATGAACCTCGACGCGAGCGCGGAGGTCGCGATGATCCTGCCGCTACCGGTCGCGCCCGATAGCGGCGAGGACGCGCTGACGTTCCTCGATCTCAGCGCACACCCGCGGATGTTCGCCGAGCTCGCCGCGCTGTTCGATGCGCCGGCGATGCAGGCGATGCGCGGCGGACCTTCGCGCGCGATTCCCGCGCCGAAGACGCTCGCCGTCCACAAGGTCGGCTCGTTCATCGCGTCGTACGTGCCGTCGCGCGCAGACTTCACGCGCCTCGATCCGCGGTTCCGCGTCCCCGATGTCCTGTTCGATGCGGTCCCGCACTATGCCGACTACGGCTTCGCGGTGTTCCAGCTCGAGGCCGGCAAGGCGACGATCCATCCGATGGCGTTCACGTTCCCGACGCGCGAGCCCGACAAGCTGTTCTTGCCGACGGTGCACGTCCACGACGGCACGTTCCAGCGCGAGGCGACGTTCGATCACGCGCTGTACTACCAGGCGCCGCGCGATCACGCCGGCGACGAGACCGCGTGGGGCAAGCTGACGAAGGACTACTCGATGCTCGTCGAGCGCGGCGGCCCGATGCATCGCCGCACGCTGCAGGGCAAGCTGCCGAACCAGGACACCTGGCTGGTCGCTTAGTCTTTTTTGACTTCGACCTTCGCCGGCGCCGGCGGGTCGATGATGCGATCTTCGTGCGCGACGCGGATCGTCGCCGCGCCGGGCGGGGCAGGCGGCACGCTGCGCGCGGGCGGACGCATGTGCTCCGGCAGCGAGATCGCCGGCTGCGTGTCCTCGCTCGACACGCCCATGTCGACGAACGGCTTCTGGTACTCCATCGGCAGCTTCGCGAACTGCTGCGCGAGCTGCGCGCGGGGCACGAACAGCTCCTCGCGGCGGCCGCCGGCGACGTCCTTCTTGAGCACGAGCTCGCCGGAGACGCGGCTGCGCTCGCGGATCGTCCGCGCGAGCGGCGTGAGCTGCTGCAGCATCTCCATCGGCACGATGCGCGGCTCGGGGAGCTGGGCGAGCGTCTGGCCGGCGAGCGACAGCTCGGTCAGCGTGCGGTGGCCCTGCAGATCCTTGAGCGCCTTGCCCGCGCCTTCGGCGAGGCGGCGCACGCCGTCGACGTCCTCGACATCGAGCGGGTTCGGATCGGTCTCGGCATCACCGGTGAGGCTGAGCGACTGCCACGTGGCGCCGGCATCGCCGATGATGAACCGCAGGCCGAGCGAGGCCTTGTCGGGCTTCTCCTTCAGCGTGACGACCTGCTCGTTCGCGTTGCGCTCGTACGCGACCATCACGTACTTCGACAGGTCGACGGGCGCCGGCTTGGCCTTGCCGAGCAGGCCCTTCTTCATCATGTGAACGATCACGGCATCGGCGAGGTCGCCGACGCGGATCGGCGCGCGATGCGAGTCGGTCGCGAGCGTGAACGAGGCCGAGAGGCGGCCCGACGTCATGACGGCGTCTGCGCGCGGCTCGACGCGGACGTCCCACGACATGATCCACTTCGCGCTCGGCAGCTGGTGCTGATCGAAGAACGGGCGCAGCGCGTGGAGAACGGCGTCGGCTGCTGTGCCCGCGCCGGCCTGCGCCTCGAGCGCCTGGACGCGACCCTCGACCTGCGCGCGCGACGCCTGGAGCGCCTGCTTCGCGGTGGCGAGCGTCTTGGTCGCGACCGTGTTGGTCTGCATCGCCTTGTCGTTGACGAGGTACTGCTGCAGCGTGTTCGAGAGCGTCTTCTCGAACTCGGCGAGCTTGGCGAGCTCGCGGTCGGCCTCCTGGCGGCCGGCCCGGGCCCGCTCGCGCCGGCCATCGAGCTCGGTGAGCGGCATGAACGCGTTGGTGCAGGCCTCGACCGCGGAGGTCAGCGTCTCGATGAAGTTCTCGTCGAGAGGAAAAGGCGTGCCGTCCCCAAAGCGATACACGTCCGGAGTATATCGGGACTAATAGTTTCCGAGCAAACCAAGCTGGAGAACGACCCCGTCGATCAGGTTCCCGCCGTTCAGGAACTGGTTATCGATGCCCATCGGGTTGTCAGACAGCGGGTCCGCGGCGACAGGAAGCAGGAACAGTAAGTCGCCTTTCAGGTTGAACTGCAGCTTATCGAAGAGGCCCCAGACCGGCTTCTCGTCGCCGACGCTGATCAGCGTGAGCTTCGCGCCGGCCAGCGCGCTGCGGACGGGCGACAGCTCGCGGTCACCGGTGAAGTACTCGCCGGCGGTCGACTCGGTCTCGTAGAAGAACGCGTCCTTGAAGAACGCCGCCGCGCTCTGCTGGTAGGCGCGCGCCCGGAACTTGATGAGCAAACTATTGCCGACGTACTGCGAGTAGCCGAGCTCGACGTCGCCGCCAACGACGCGCCACGTGTCGTCGTAGAAGCGCGCGTTGAAGTGCGCCGCGCCGTGCAGCTTCGGCAGGTAGCGGTTGAGGCGGGCGGTGACCGACCAGCGATCGCGCGTGTCGGGGATGTGCTCCTGCGGCGAGTTACCGCCGACGCGAACGCGGCGATACGGGTTCGACTGAAAGCCCTCGATGATCTGGCCGAACACCGCGATCTGGAGGTTCAGCGTCGGCGTGAGGTTCTGCGTGATCGAGACCTGCGCGGTGTCGATCGAGATGTCGTGCCAGATCGTCGTGCCGGGGATGTCCTTGCCGATGATGAGGCCGGACTTCTTGCACTCGTCGTCGCCGGTGAGCGCGCGGCGCTCGAGCGGCATGAGATCGGCGTTGTCCTTGTCGCAGACCTGATCGAACGAGTGGCTGTAGCCGAGCGTGACGGTCGTGTTGCGGCCGGGCAGGTCGATCGACGCGGTGCCGCCGACCTGGCGCGAGATGTAATCTCGCTCGGTGCCGACGGTGCCCGAGAACGTCAGGCTCGAGCGACGGCCGCGGAAGCCGAGCGCGAACTGACCCTCGTGGCGCGTATCGGAGAACGTCGTCGCCGCGGTGACCGCGTCGACCTGGTACACGGTCGCCGTCGCGCCGCTGACCGCGTCGGCGGAGTAGCCGATGTCGAGTGAGACGTGCTTGCCGATGTCGGTGCCGACGTCGGCCTGGGGATGGACGACGACGAGGCCGCCCTTGTCGCCGGCGCGCTGCTCGGCGAACACCGAGCTCGAGATCTCGGCGCGGTCGTCGGCATGTGCGACGTGCGCTGCGAGGAGCAGCGCGATGACGACTCTCAGTTGCCCCTGGGGGCTCCTTCGCGGCACGGTGCTCGCGGTCCTTGCGCGGCGGAGCGCTCGTCTATTTGTTCCGCTCAGTTGCAACCGCAACCTCCGCCGCCTGCGCCGTGCCCACCGGCGGCGCCTTCGCGGTTCGACAGCACGTGATCCTCGGCTGCGGTGTCGTGCGGATCGTTGTCGAACACCATGATCTGATCGGCGAGGAACTCTTTCTCGGAGGCGCGCACGGCGGTCCGCCCGCAACCGACGGCGAGCGAGGCGATGAAGAGGAGCAGCGTCAGTCGCATGGGTTTCTCCTTAGAAGAAGATCGCCAGTCCGCCGGAATACTCCTGGCCGTTGTTCGAGGTGTTCTGGTCGAACAGCGTCCAGTTGCGCACGTCGAGCCGCAGCGTGATCTGTTTCTTGAACGTGATCTCGAGGCCACCGCCGGCGCCGAGCGCCATGATGGTCTCCTTCTTGTCGACGAAGTTGTCGGCCTTCGGCGAGATGTACGCGGCGCCGAGCGAGATGCCGGCGTACGGCGTGATCACCGCGCCCGGCGCCATCCGCAGGATGAAGCCGAGGCCGTTGAGATAGATGCTCTTGTCGGAGCGCGGCGACAGGCCGGTGAATGCCTCGAGCGCCCAGTACGGATCGATGATCCACGACGGGCGCAGCATGAAGACGCCCTCGCGGTCGAACAGACCCGCCGAGAACGACAGGCCGACGTTCGCGGTCGGGATCGGCGACGGGCCGAGGATCGCGCGGCGGATCGCGCGGCCCATGCGCGTGAACACGCCCGGCTGCTCCTCCTCGCCGACCTCGAACGGATAGACGAGGTCACCGAGGATCCAGCCGCTCGTGCCGTCCTCGAGCTCGATCTTGAACCAGTAGTCGCGCGTGCCGCGCTCGAGCACCTGGAACACCTGGTTGCGCGTGACGATCGCGGTCTCGCGATAGCCGTTGCTCGGACCGGAGCGCACCGACGCCTTCTGCGCGATCACGCGCAGGTACGCCTCGGCCGACGCGGTGCCACTGGCGTAAAGCAGGGCGAGGACGACGACGAGCTTCCTCATTGGAACCAGCCGAGAAACTTCATCTCCTCGGTGCTGCCCGGATCGATGAGGTCGCCGCCGCCGTGGCCGTTCTGGCCCTTCAGCGGCTTCGTGAGCAGGTCGCTCTGCATCGGCGACCCGCAGTTGAGGTAGTTGAGCGCGAGCCGGTAGTTCGAGCCCGACGTCGGGTCGGCGAGGTTGAACGCGAGGCCGTGGGCGTTGTCGTGACAGGCCGAGTTGCGGCCGCAGCCGTTCGTCTTGTCCGTGAGCTTGAGATAATTCGGGACGATCTCGGTCTGGAAGTACGGCATCCCGCCGGTCGGATTGCACAGGCCGACCTCCGGCGGATCGTCACCGAGATCGACGACAGGGCAGCCACTCAGAAGCAGCACCATGCCCATGCAACAGGCGATTGCCCTGCTCATCCCTTTCCTGACGATAACCCGGCGGCGCGCGTAGGTGCACGTAACCGGTCACGAATGATAGGCTGGCTCTCGGTGTCAGAAGGACCAGCCCGTCCTCCAGGATCCGGTCGCCCGCCTTCGGTGACGGCGACACCGTACAAGGGGATGGGTGTGGTGAAGGCGACCACGAAGCCTCCGCCGATCCCCGCAGCCGCGCGCCCGCGGAGTCTCATTCGGATCGATACCGAGCCAGAGCCGCCGCGCACCGTTCGCAGCGAGCTGGTCGGTCGCGGTGACGAGCTCGTCACACTGCGCGAGATCGTCGCACGCGCGATCGACTTCCAGGCGCCGCAGCTCGTGTCGGTCATCGGCAACCAGGGCACGGGCAAGACGCGGCTGATCAACGAGCTGATCGCGGGGCTGCGCGAGAAGAACGAGTGTCGCGTCTACAACGGCGCCGCCGAGCGCGATGCGGCTGGCAAGCTGACGCGGCTCGCGGCGGTGACGTCGCTATTGCGCGCGCGGTTCGAGCTGACGCCGCATCCCGACGACGCGAGCAAGCTGCGCTTCGGTCACGAGGTCAGGAGCGTGATGGGCTCCGATCAGGTCGCCGAGATGCTGTACTTCCTCGGCAGCTTCGTCGGCCTCGAGTTTCAGCCGACGCCATTTTTGCGCGCGGTCTCGGAGAACGCGAAGCAGCACGGCGAGCTCGCGCGGACCGCGCTGCGCCGGTTCATCGAGCTCGACTCGGGGACCGGGCCGCTCGTGCTCGTGCTCGACGATCTGCAGTGGGCGGACGACGAGTCGCTCGCGCTGATCCACGATCTCGCGGCGGGCCTGAGCGGCTCGCCGGTCGTGCTGCTCACCGCGGCGCGGCCCGAGATGCTCGTGCGCAGCGCCGGCTGGGGCGAGGGCGCGATCGATCACACGCGCCTGGACCTGCGCAACCTCGAGCCCGACGAGGCCGAGCAGATGTTCAGGAATCTGCTCTCGCGCTGCCAGCGGATCCCCGAGGACACGTCGGAGGCGGCCGTCGAGATGACCGGCGGCAACCCGGCGTTCATGGAGCAGCTGGTCCGCCTCTACATCGACAACGGCGCGATCGAGATCCGCGGCGATACGTGGCGCCTCGATCCGGACCGCGCGGCGGATACCGAGCTGCCGGTGTCGATCGAGGAGGCGATCGAGGCGCGCATCGCCGCGCTCGAGACCGAGGAGCGCGACCTGCTCGAGAAGGCCGCGGTGTTCGGCAACGTGTTCTGGGTGTCGGCCGTGATCGCGCTGACGCGCCTCGAGCAACCGCAGCTCGGCACGCCGGCGGGCGCGCTCGAGCTCGAGTGGGGCAACGGCGAGGACGTGCGTCGCCGCGTCAGCGATCTCGTCTCGATCCTCGCCGATCGCGACTATCTCCTGCCGCTCGATGGGGATGACTCGAGCATCCCGGGCGACGTCGAGGTCGTGTTCAAGCACAACCTCGAGCGCGAGCTGATCGTGCGCTCGACGGAGCCGGGCAAGCTCGAGCGCTACTACCTGTCGGCCGCGCAGTGGCTCGAGAGCAAGCTGTCGAGCCTGCGCGACGAGCAGCTCGAGTTCCTCGCCGGCCTCTACGAGCGCGGCGGCGATCGCCGGCGCAGCGCGCGCTGCTACCTGCAGGGTGGCGACCGCGCGCGTGCCCGCTACTCGCCCGACGAGGCGCGCAACCTCTACGAGAAGGGCCTCGCGATGCTCGGCGAGGCTGACGCGCCGGCGCGTCTCGATGCGCTCCACAACCTCGGCGACGTGCTCGAGCAAGCGGGCCGCGCAGACGAGGCCGAGCCGTACTTCATCGGCATGCTCCAGCTCGCCTGGCGTTACGACAACCTGAACAAGGCGGGCGCCGCGTACAGCCGGCTCGCGCGCAGCCAGCGCCGGCTCGGCAAGTACGACACGGCGATGGAGTACCTGCGGCGCGCGCAGGAGCTGTTCGAGCGCAGCCGCGACGACCGTGGTATCGCGTCGACGCTCGACGACATGGGCCGCGTGCACTGGTTGCGCGGCGGCTACAGCCAGGCGCTCGACTTTCATCGCCAGGCACTGACGATCCGGCGCGCGCTCGGCGATCGCCGCTCGATCGCGCTGTCGCTCGCGAACATCGGCCGCGTTCACCACGACAGCGGCAACTTCAAGGCGGCGATCGCGCAGTTCCGCGAGGCGCTCGATCTGCGCCGCGACATCGGCGACCTCGTCGGCATCGTCCAGTCGCTGTGCGACCTCGGCGGCGTGCACGCCGAGGATGGCAACCACGAGCTCGCGCTCGAGCTCCTCGGCGAGGCGCGTGCGCTCGCGCAGGAGATCGGCGACAAGCTCGCGCTCGCCGACGTGCTGTCGCGTACCGGCGAGGTGAAGGGCGCGATGGGCCGCGGCGGCGAGGCAGTGAAGGATCTGTCCGACGCCAAGCAGCTCGCGTCGAGCCTCGGCGATCGCGTCGCGCTCGCGGTCACGCACCAGCGGCTCGCCCAGGTCCAGCTCGCGCTCGGCAACCTCGAGGCCGCCGACGTCGAGGCCCACGCGTGCGTCGCGGTCAGCCAGGCGGTCGGCCTGCGCGCGCACATCGGCTCGGGCTATCGCGTGAAGGCCGAGGTCGCGGCCGCGCTCGGTCATTCGCTGCAGGCCGAGGACGACTTCCGCCGCGCGATCGATATCCTCGCGGCCGTGAAGAACGAGGTCGAGCTCGCGCGCGCCTATCAGGGGCTCGCAACGATCAAGGAGCGCGGCGGCAACGTCGCCGAGGCACAGAAACTGCGGGGCCGCGCGGTCGACATCTTCACGCGACTGCGCGGCGCGGCGCAGACGGATTGATCATGCAGGATGTGGTCGAACGGCTGGCACGCGCCGTCCCCGCGAACGTGCGCGACGTGTGCGCGACGTTGACCGCGGCGGGGCATCAAGCGGTGACCGTCGGTGGCGCCGTGCGCGACGCATTGCTCGGCCGCGATCCGGGCGACTGGGACGTCGCGACGAGCGCGCACCCCGACGAGGTGTTGAAGCTGTTCCGCCACACGATCCCGACGGGCCTCCAGCACGGGACGGTCACCGTCGTGACGGGGAAGGGCGCGCACACGCACGTCGAGGTGACGACGTTCCGTGGCGAGGGCGCGTATACCGACGCGCGGCGGCCCGATCACGTCGTGTTCGGCGTGCCGCTGATCGAGGACCTCGCGCGGCGCGACCTCGTCGTCAACGCGATGGCGTACGACCCCGCGAAGCACGAGTTCATCGATCCGTTCGGCGGGCGCGAGGACATGGCGGCGCGGCGGCTGCGTGCGGTCGGCAATGCGGTCGAGCGCTTCACCGAGGACGGCCTCCGCGTCATGCGCGCGGTGCGGTTCGCGGCGCAGCTCGAGTTCGTCCTCGATCCCGAGACCGAGGCCGGCATCGGTCCGGCGCTGCCGTCGCTCGCGAAGGTCTCGCGCGAGCGCGTCTGCGAGGAGCTGCGCAAGATCCTCTCGACGAGGCAGCCGTCGCTCGGCCTGTCGCCCGCGCATCGCACGCAGATCATCGCCTCGATCCTGCCGGCGGTGCACGCGCGGCTCGGCGACAGCATGGTCGTCGCCGACTGGCTCGGCCGCATCGATCGCGCGACCCACGACGTGAGGCTCGCGTCGCTGCTCGAGCCAATCTGCGACGTCGAGGATCCGTACCTCTACGATCAGCGCACGGTGACACGCGTCGCCGACATCCTGAAGGAGCTGAAGTTCTCCAACGCCGAGATCGAGCTCGCGTCGCAGCTCACCGGCGTCGCCCGTGCGCCGCGCGGCGATGCCTGGACGCCGCCGCAGGTGCGTCACCTGCTCGCGAGGCTCGGCAAGCACTCGCGGCCACACGCCGCCCTCCTGTGGGCGGCGGATGCGCAGCCGAACTCCGCGCTCGTCGGGATGGCGCAGCAGATCCTCGCCGAGAAGCACCCGCTCGCGGTCGGCGACCTCGCGATCACCGGCGGCGAGCTGATGAAGGCGCTCGACATGAAGCCGGGCCCCGCGGTCGGCCGGATCCTCGCGCTGTTGCTCCAGCGCGTGCTCGAAGACCCATCGCTCAACACGCGCGAGACCCTGATCGCCGACGCCCAGAAGCTCGAGCTGGAGCTCGGCCGGTGAACGAGCGCGCCGACGCGCAGCTCGCCGGCGGCACGCTCGGGGATCGCTACGACATCCTCGAGCTGCTCGGGGTCGGCGGCATGGGCGCGGTCTATCGGGCGCGCGATCGCGAGCTCGACGAGATCGTCGCGCTCAAGGTGATCCGTCGCGAGCTCGCGCAGGTTCCGGCGATGGCCGAGCGGTTTCGCCACGAGGTGAAGCTCGCGCGCCGCGTGACGCACGGCAACGTCGCGCGCACGTTCGAGCTCGGTGTCGTCGACGGCGTGATGTTCTGCACGATGGAGATGATCGAGGGCGAGTCGCTGGCGAAGCGCCTGCTCGCACGCGGCAAGCTGCCGGTCACCGAGGCCGTCGCGATCGCGTGCGCGATGTGCGACGCGCTGAGTGCCGCGCACGGCGCGAACGTCATCCATCGCGACATCAAGCCCGACAACGTGCTGCTCGCCGTCGACGGCCGCGTCGTGATCGCGGATTTCGGCGTCGCCGCCGTCGGCGTCGGCACGGCCGGCGAGCTGTCGGGCACGCCGGCGTACATGGCGCCGGAGCAGGCGAGGGGCGAGCCGCCGACGCCGGCGGCCGACGTCTACGCGGTCGGCGTCGTGCTCGCCGAGATGGTGACCGGACGCCCGCCGTTCGACGGCGACGTGATGACGATCCTCGAGGGCAAGCAGACGATCGAGCACGTCGCCGTCGTGCCGTCGGGAGAGGTCACCGCCGAGCTCGCCGCGGTGATCGGCCGCGCGACCGCGCGTGACGTCGTGGCGCGATTCGACAGCGCGACCGGCTTGCGCGAGGCGCTCGCGCCGTGGCTGCGTGCGTCGCGGCCGTCGATGGTCCAGATTCCGGCGCCCGTTGCGCGGGCGACCGCCGCGCACGAGCTGACGACGGTCGTCGTCCCGGC
>JABFXX010000665.1 GCA_013368795.1 Kofleriaceae bacterium | reverse complement strand
GCGGCGTCGTCGTCAGCGGCACGGTCACCGACGTCGGCGGAGGACCGATTCCCGACGCGCGGATCACCGCGGGCAAGGACGGCATGCCGGACCTGTCGGGTCGCGCCGAGCTCGTCACGACGACGAACGCCGAGGGCAAGTACGAGATCACGCTGCCGTCGGGCTCGTTCGACCTCGCGGCGACGCACGACGACTACACGAGCATGCACAGGAACATCGAGGTCGAGTCGTCGCCGCTGACGGTCGACTTCTCGCTCGTCCCCGGCGCGGTGGTCCGCGGCCAGGTCGTCGCGCGCGATAGCGGCAAGGGCGTGCCCGGCGCGCTCGTCCGCGCCGAGGGCGGCCGCGGCGGTCGCGGCGACGACGGCACGGCGATCGCCGACGAGAACGGCAACTTCACGCTGCGCAGCCTCGGCTCGGGCGTCATGGAGATCCACGCGATGGGGCGCGGCTACGCGACGACGGATCCGACGTCGGTTGCCGTCGGGATCGGCGAGCAGGTCGAGGGCGTTCGCGTGCTCGTCGATCGCGCGTACTCGATCTCGGGCAAGGTCGTGCGCAAGGGCAAGCCCGACGAAGGCGTCCCCGGCATCACGCTCGGCGCGTTCTCGATCGCGGCGAAGTCGTTCGGCCTCGCCCTCGAGCCGAGCGCGAAGGACGGCTCGTTCGAGATCGTCGGCGTGAAGCCGGCGAGCTACATGCTGTTCGCCGTCGGCGAGGGCTCGGTGCCCGACATCGGCAAGAACGTCGAGGTCGTCGACAAGGACGTCGAGGACGTCATCGTCGAGCTCGCGACCGGCGTGACGATCAGCGGACGCGTCGAGCCGGCGCTCGCGGCGACGGACATGTCGCTCGCGCCGGCCGGCGAGATCGGTATCGCGAACATGTTCGAGGCCGCGAAGGCCCTGCTCGTGCGCGGCGCGACCGACGCGAGCGGCACGTTCACGCTGCACAACGTGCCCGCCGGCTCGTTCGAGCTGAAGGGCATGGCTCCCGACGGTCACGCCGGCCAGCTCGCGATCACGGTCGCCGAGACCGATCAGTCCGGGCTCGTCGTGAAGCTCGATGCGCGCGCATCGGTCAGCGGCCGCGTCGTCGACACGACGGGCGCTGCGGTCGGTGGCACGCGCGTGACCGCGCGCCGGCTCGACGACGACGATCGAAAGGTCTCGTTCTCGATCGGCGAGCGGCGCGGCGGCGGTGCGCTCACCTCGCCCGACGGCACGTTCAAGCTCGTCGGCCTCGAGGCCGGCAAGTACATGGTCCGCGCGCTCGAGGACCGCGACGACTTCATGGGGATGCTCGACAAGAAACCGGCCGGCAAGTCGAGCGTCGAGCTCCAGCTCGTCGCCGGCGTCGAGAAGCCGAACGTCGTGCTCACCATCGAGGCGCGCGACGGCGTCATCCGCGGCACGGTGATGGGCACCGACAAGAAGCCCGCGGCCGATGCATGGGTGACCGCGCATCTCGTGCAGGAGATGCCCGACAAGGTGCCCGACTTCGCGAAGCGCCGGCTCGGCCGTGCGAGCCCGCCGGTGCTGACGAACGACTCCGGCCAGTTCACGATCAGCAAGCTCAAGAAGGGCACCTACGACCTCGTCGTCGACGGCCCGAAGGGCGGCTCGCGCGCCGAGAAGAAGGGTGTGAAGACCGGCGAGAACGTCACGATCGTGCTCGAAGCGCTCGGCACGCTCAGCGGCAAGGTGACGCTCGGCGGCGAGCCCGTGACGTCGTTCGACATCGAGTGCGATGCCGAGCACGACGTCGAGCGCCACGTCGACGCCAAGGACGGCGCGTACACGCTCGAGCGCCTCGCGCCGGGCCCGTACGACTGCTCGGTCTCGGCAAACGCGGGCACCGGCACAGGCAAGATCGACGTGCCGGCCGGCCCCGCGACGCTCGACTTCCAGCTCACGCGCTACGCGACCGTCACCGGCGTCGTCGTCGACGTGCTGACGAAGAAGCCGCTCGCCGGCCTGAACGTCGTCGCCGGCGGCGACATGTTCAACAACAAGAGCGTCGCCGACATGTTCGGCGGCCGCTCGCCGAAGACCGACGCGAATGGGCGATTCCTCGCCGAGCGCGTCGCGGTCGGCAAGGGCAAGGTCACCGTCATGCCGAAGTCGGGCTTTCAGCCGCTCGGCCAGCGCGACTACACCGCGGCCGAGGGCCAGCGCGTCGATGTCGGCACGATCGAGGTCGTCCCTCCGCGCGATGGAGATGCCGGCACGTTCGGCCTGTCGACCAACATCGACGGCGACAAGCTGATGGTCTCGTCGGTGAAGGACGGAGGTCCCGCGGCGACGGCCGGCATTCAGGTCGGCGACCGGATCATGTCGATCATGGGTCGCGACGTTGCCGCGCTAACGCCGGTGATCGCGCAGACGCTGTTGGCGTCGGGAACTCCGCCGGTCGGGATGACGATCTCAGTCGCGCTCGACCGCGGCGGCTCACCGGTCACCGCGACGATGACGTCGGTGAAGTGGTGATCACGTCTAAACTGGCGTCGGCGTCGGCGAGCAATCGGTTGCGCTGAGCTCAGCGACAGTACACCGGTGTGGGAGTCGTGCCGCACATCGGGCTGCATGCATTCTTGCCGACGGCCTTCATCACGAGCGCGATCGCCTGAGCAGCAAGGGTTGTCTCCGAGTCACACCCATTATCGAACACCGTATTGGCGGCGCGACCACGGTGGACCGTCAGCGTTTGGATGAACGAGTCGTTACAGAGAACCTCTTCTTCGCATGGCCACATGAAAAAGTGAGCCGCTTCGAGCTTGTCGATGACGGCACGCACGCGTGCTGGAGACATCTTGCCGCGACGAAGGCTCCCGTTCGGGCAACCTGCACCATCGAACAGCACGGTGCCGTCCTCCCAGATCTGCACGTTGCCTGTGCCACCCCCTCCGGTGCCGCCAGACGACAAGATCTGGATCGCCGGGAATGTGCTCGTCGGTTCGATCCTGCGACAGCCTGGAACGCCGCGAGGCGATCGCCAATTCGCTAGAGGCGGCAAGTTGGCGTAACCTGGCTCGAGCTCGGCCGGGTCACCTTCCGGCAATGAGCCCAGGTTCGGGGATCCGGAACCAAGGCGCGGAGCTCCGGCCTCGCATCCGATGAACAGGATGCTCACGAGGGCGGCTCCAAGCACATTGCTTCGTTCCACGAACACTCTGACACCGCACTCTCGACCGGGTTTCGGCCCGGCTGCCCCCGTCGGGAACTGCGCCGCTCAGGATGACGAGCTAACTCGCGCTCGACCGCGGCGGCTCACCGATCACCGCGACGATGACATCGGTGAAGTGGTGACTCAGTGACAGTACGCCGGTGAAGGAGTCGAACGGCACGAAGGGCTGCATGCATTCTTGCCGACGGCCTTCATGACGAGCTCGATCGCCTGCGCAGCGAAGGTCGATTGCGAGCGACACCCCCGATCGACCACCGTATGGGCGGCACGACCACGCTGGACCTTGAGCGTTGTGATGAACGAGTCGCGACAAGGACCGGGTCGTTCGGATGGCCAAATGAAAAAGTAGGACGCTTCGAGCTTGTCGATGACGGCACGTACGCGTGCTGGAGACATCTTGCCGCGACGGCTGCTCCCGTTCGGGCACCCTGCACCGCCGAACAGCACCGTCCCGTCTTCCCAGATCTGCAGGTTGCCCCAACCACCGCCGCCGATACCGCCAGACGAGACGATCTCGATCGCGGGCGGCGTGCTCGTTCCCGGAGGCGGCACGCTGACGTAACCGGGCTCGAGCTCGGCCGGATCAGCTTCCGGCAACGACCCCAGCCGCGGAGCTCCGTCCTCGCATCCGATGAACAGGATGCTCACGAGGGCGGCTCCAAGCACATTGCTTCGTTCCACGAACACTCTGACACCGCACTCTCGACCGGGTTTCGGCCCGGCTACCCCCGTCGGGAACTCCGCCGGTCAGGATGACGAGCTAACTCGCGCTCGACCGCGGCGGCTCACCGGTCACCGCTGACGATGACGTCGGCGAAGTGGCGACTCAGTGACAGTACGCCGGTGCGGGAGTCTCGCGGCATGATGAGTCGCATGCATTCTTGCCGACGGCCTTCGTCACGAGCTCGATCGCCTGAGCAGCGAAGGTCGGCTCCGAGCTACACCCCGTATCGACCAGCGTATTGGCGGCGCGACCACGCCGGACCGTGATCGATGTGATGAACGAGTCGTAACAGCGAACCTCTACTTTGCACGGCCACATGAAAAAGTGGGCCCCTTCGAGCATGTCGATGACGGCACGCACGCGGGCTGGAGACATCTTGCCGCGACGACGGCTCTCGTTCGGGCACCCTGCACCGTCGAATAGCACCGTCCCGTCCTCCCAGATCTGCATGTTGCCTGTGCTGCCGCCGTCTCCAGACGATTGGATCTCGATCGCCGGGGACGTGTTGTCTCCTGGTTCGTTCACGCGACAGGCTGGAACGATGCGAGAGCGCCAGTTCGGCGGCACGCTGGCGTAACCTGGCTCGAGCTCGGCCGGGTCACCTTCCGGCAACGAACCCAGATGGAACGCTGAATGCGGAGATCCGGCCTCACATCCGATGAGGACGAGGCTCGCGAGAGCGGCTCCAAACACACTGCTTCGTTTCACGAACACCTCGACCGGGTTCTGCCATGTGCGCGAGCAATCGGGGTGGGCGAAACTCAGCGACAGTACGCCGGTGCAGGAGTCGCGCGGCATGATGAGTCGCATGCATTCTTGCCGACGGCCTTCGTCACGAGCTCGATCGCCTGAGCAGCGAGGGCTGGCTCCGAGTCACAGTCGGTATCGACCACCGTATTGGCGGCACGACCGCGCCGGACCGTGAGCGATGTGATGAACGAGTCGTAACAACGAACCTTTTGGTCGCACGGCCACATGAAGAACTGGGCCTCTTCGAGCTTGTCGATGACGGCACGTACGCGTGCGGGAGACATCTTGCCGCGACGACCGCTCTCGTTCGGGCACCCTGCACCGCCGAACAGCACCGTCCCGTCCTCCCAGATCAGCACGTCGCCCGTGCCTCCGCCGCCGATGCCACCAGACGAGAGGATCTCGATCGCCGGGGACGTGCTCGTTCCCGGTTCGCTCAGGCGACAGCGTGGAACGAGAGACAGACGCCATTTCGCATCAGGCGGCAAGCTGACGTAGCCAGGCTCGAGCTCGGCCGGTTCACCTTCCGGCAACGAACCCAGGTGCGGGGCTCCGGAACTCGGGTGAGGGGCTCCGGCCTCGCATCCAATGAGCCAGACGCTCGCGAGGGCGATGCTGACCAACCTCATTGGTCGAGCTCGCCTACGTCTACGCGTCACTTGCCGAGCAGCTTGTTCAGCTGGTCGCGCATCTTCTTGATCTCGCCGTTCACGTCGCCCTTCTCGAAGCCCGAGCGCACGTAACGGATGACGCCCTTGTCGTCGGCGACGAACGTCGTCGGCATCGAGTCGGAGCCGTACTTGGCGACGACCGCGCTCTTGTCGGCCGGCATGTAGACGAGCTGGAAGTTCGTCAGCTTGAGCTTCTTGTTGAACTTCTTGCCGTCGTCGATGTCGTCGTCGATGTTGATCGAGACGAACCGCACCTTGCCCTTGAACTCGGGCGCGAGCTTGTCCCACGCCGGCAGCTCCTTCGCGCACGGCTTGCACCACTCGGCGCCAACCGTGACGAGCACCCAGCCGCCCTTGAGCGACTTGAGCTTGAACGCCTTGCCCGCGCCGTCGACCGCGATGTCGAGCTCGGCGAGCCGGTCACCGACCTTCATCGCCTGCGCGTGAGATGTCCGTGACAGACCGAGCGCGACGAACAGGACGGCGATGGCGAGACTGCGCATGGGGATGAGACGGGCGAGGCCGGTCATCGATTCACCGCGAGCTCTTCGTCGACCCACAGCTCGATGTACTTGGTGTACATCGGACCTTCGTACTTGCGGTCGTTGAAGTAGAGCGTCGGCGTCGAGTCGACTCCCGCGGCCTCACCCTGGGCGAGATCCGCCGCCACCTGCGCACCTGCGGCGTTGTAGGCGGCCTCGAACTTGGTGGGGTCGAGACCGATCTCCTTGGCGTAGCCCATCACGTCGTCGTGCGAGTGCGCCGGGGACTTCGCGAACAGGAGGTCGTGCATCTCGTGGAACTTGCCGAGCTGGTGCGCGGCGACCGCGGCCTGCGCCGCGCTCTTGCTGTCGTGATGCTGCTGGAGCGGGAAGTTCATGTAGTGAACGACAACCTTGCCCTGGCGGTCGGCGAGCACCTTCTCGAGCTGCCCCTTGAACACCTGGCAGTGCGGGCACTCGTAGTCGAAGAACTCGACGAGGCGGATCGGCGCGTCCTCGGAGCCGACGGCCGGCGCCTTCGAGACGTCGATCTTCACCTTGCCCTCGGCCTTGTACTTCTTGTCGTAGAACTCGCGGATCTGATCCTCGGTCGCCTCGTCCTCGAGGAACGCGAGGACGTAGCGGACCGCGAACGGCGCGCGCTTGCACGACGTGTCCGTCGTGACCGACGTGCGCAGGCTGTGCGCCTTACCGCACGGCGACGTCAGCGACGCGATCAGCTTGTAGAACTGGTCCTGCTTGTCCTTGGAGAGCTTGGAGACGTCGACACCGTCGAGCGGCGTGGTGTCGACCGCGCCGCCGCCCTGGTCGGAACCGGCCCGGTCCAGCGCGTTGACGGCGCCGGTATCTGTAGACTTCGCCGGTTTCTTCTCGCAGGCAGCGCCCCCGAGCAGCACTACCGACAGAATCGCGAGGATTGCCTTTGACACTGCAAGGTTGTAGTCGAGCGTGAGGTGCGTTTCAACTCAGGGAACTCCTTGACGGGTCGCGTCATGGAGGGTATCAAGTCACTGAATGACGGTTCATTCAGCGCAGTCCGACGGCGAGAAGCGCGACAAGCGCGATCGCATCCTGTCGGCCGCTGAGCGCATCTTCGCGCGCCACGGATTCTTTGCGGCGAAGGTCTCCGACGTCGCCAAGGAAGCGGGTGTCGCGGATGGAACCATCTACCTCTACTTCAAGAGCAAGGACGACATCCTGATCTCGCTGTTCGAGAGACGGATGGAGCAGGTCAACGAGCGGCTGCGCGATGCAACCGCGAACGTCAAAGGGCCGATCGAGCAGCTGCGCGCGTTCGTGCGGACGTACTTGCAGCTCGTTCACGACGAGCCCGCGGCAGCGGAAGTCCTGACGATCGAGCTGCGCCAGAGCAGCAAGTTCATGAAGGAGTACGAGAACCCGCAGTTCGCGGACTTCTTGCGACTCCTCGGCGGGATCATCACCGCTGCACAGGAGAAGGGTCTGATCGACAGCGCGATTCCGGCGCACGTCGCGGCCCGCATGATCTTCGGAATGCTCGACGAGCTCGCGCTCGCCTGGGTACTCGCGAAACAACCTTTCGGTGGCGGCGCGGCTGGTGCGCGTCCGAAGAAGTTCGATATCGTCCGCGCCGCTGATTGGGTCATCACCCTCGTCACGAGGGGTCTCGAGAAGGAGTCGACATGAAGATCCTCGTTCCCGTGAAGCGGGTCCCCGACCCGACGCAGAAGGCAAAGATCAAGGATGGGCACATCGACCTGACGGGTGCCTCCTGGATCGTCAACACGTTCGACGAGTACGCCGTCGAGACCGCGCTGCGGCTTCTCGAGAACGGTGAGTCGAACACGCGCAGTGGCGGCGAGATCGTCGTCGTGTCGATCGGTCCCGACGACGCGGCGAAGGAGATCCGCACGTGCCTCGCGATGGGCGCCGATCGCGCGATCCACGTCGTCGCGAACGATAGCGAGCTCGACTCGCTCGCGGTCGTGAAGGTCCTCCAGGGCGTCATCGCCGCCGAGAAGCCGGACCTCGTGGTCATGGGCAAGCAGGCGGTCGACGGCGACGCGAACCAGGTCGGCCAGATGCTCGCCGGCAAGCTCGGCTGGCCGCAGGCGACGTTCGCCGCGTCGATCGAGAAGAAGGGCGACAAGTTCCTCGTCGGCCGCGAGGTCGATGGTGGCGTCGAGTACAAGAGCGTGCCGACGCCGGCCGTGATCACGGTCGACCTCCGCATCGTCGGTCCCAAGGCCGTGAAGAACGGCGTGACGCCCGACTCGTTCAGCTACTCGGGCGAAGGCGCTCGCCTGCCCTCGCTGAAGGGCATCATGGCGGCGAAGAAGAAGCCGCTCGAGTCCAAGAAGCTCGCCGACTATGGCGCGGAGCCCGCGCCGAAGATCAAGGAGCTGTCCGTCGCGCTGCCGCCTCCGCGGCCGCCCGGTCAGATCGTTGCCGACATCCCGACGCTGGTGAAGAAGCTCGCCGACGAAGCGAAGGTGCTCTAATGGGTAACGTCCTCGCATTCTGTGAATTCCAGGGAGATGCGCTCCGCACGAGCGCGCTCGCCAATCTCGCGTTCGCTCGCTCGGCCGCGCAGGCCCACGGCGGCGAAGTGATCATCCTCCTCGTCGGTCAGGGCGCGCAGGCGGCCTCGGCCAACGCGGCGAAGTATGCCCCGAAGGTTGTCGTCGTCGAAGACGCCAAGCTCGAGCACTACCTCGCCGAGACGTACGCGCCGGTGCTCGCGCGCCTCGCGAAGGAGAACAACGCGTCGGTCGTGACCGCGACCGCGACGGCCGTCGGCAAGGACGTGATGCCTCGCGTCGCCGCGCTGCTCGATGCCGGCATGGCGTCGGACATCGCGAAGCTCGACGGCAACAACAAGTTCGTCCGTCCGATCCTCGCGGGTAACGCGTACTCGACGGTCGAGATCGCGACGCCGGTCATCTGCGTGACCGTTCGCCAGTCGGAGTTCGAGCCGGCCGGCGAGCTCGGCTCGGCGGGCTCGGTGTCGTCGGCTGCGGCCGGTGACATCGACGCGCTCGGCGCTGCGTTCGATCACCTCGACGCGCAGAAGTCGGATCGCCCCGACCTCGGCGACGCGAAGGTCGTCGTCTCGGGCGGCCGCGGCATGAAGAGCGGCGAGAACTTCAAGGTCCTCGAGGAGCTCGCCGATCTGCTCGGCGCCGCGATGGGCGCGTCGCGCGCCGCGACCGACGCCGGCATGGTCCCGGCCGACTGGCAGGTCGGCCAGACCGGCAAGATCGTCGCGCCGAACCTGTACTTCGCCGTCGCGATCTCCGGTGCGATCCAGCACCTCGCCGGTATGAAGGGCAGCAAGACGATCGTCGCGATCAACAAGAACAAGGACGAGCCGATCTTCCAGGTCGCCGACTACGGTGTGGTCGCCGAGTGGGAGAAGGCGGTCCCCGAGCTGATCAGCGAGATCAAGAAGCTCAAGGCGAGCCGCTAAACGCGGCTCTCCTTCGACGGGCGCGGCGTGGCAACCTCTGCGCCCGTCGTGCGTTTCGGGGCGTCACTTCGCGAGCGACTGCTCCATCTCCTTCGTCATCTCGACGAGCTTGTCGAGCTGCTGGCCGAGCTCGGCCTTCCGCTGCTTCAGCTCGGCGACGGCGGTGCCGCTGGCCTTGTCGATCTGCGCATCGACCTTCGTGATCTCGACGCGGATCTGCTCGGCCTTCTTCTTCGCGAGCTCGACGGTCTCCGCGGCCTCCTGGCGGACCTTCGCGAGCTCCTCCTCCGCGGTCTGCTTGCTGTCCGCGAGCTGCTGATACTCGGCCTTCACCTTCTCGAGCTCGTCCTCGGCCTTGCCCGCGGCTTCCTTCGCCTGCTCCATGCCCTCGCGGGCGCGGTCGGCCGCGGCGTTCGCCGAATCGATCGCCTTCTCCTTCATCTCGGTCGCGGTCTCCTGTGCCGCCTTCTTGTCCTCGGACTTGCAGGCGACGAGAGCGAGGAGCGCGACCAGCACGAGCTTCATGCGCGAAGCTTACTCGACGGTCACCTTCACGGGTGCGACCCAGGTCTTGTCCTCGGCCGTGTAGTAGAGATACGCGCTCGTCGCAGGCGCCTCGTAGGCGCCGGGCGTCGCCGCGATCAGGTCGAGGTCGACATCCTTCTTCGCAGAGGGTGCGAGCGCACGCCAGTACAGGATCACCTCGCGCGGGCGCGTCTCGTAGAAGTCGATGACGCCCTTGTCGCGCAGCTCTTTCAGCTGCCACGTCTGGAACGTCAGGCCACCGGGGATGCCGACGCGCGCGAGCGTCATCGGCAGGCCATCCGCCGTCTTGTTCTCGATGCGCGCGCGCAGCTTCACGCCCTCGCCGAGCTTGACGGTGTCCTTCGCGAGCTGCGTCGAGACGTTGACCTTCGCGTCCGGATCCGAGTCGGGGCGCGCCGAGCGGTACTCGACCGCGATCGAGTACGGCAGCGCGGCGGCGCTATCGAGCTTGATCTCGATCGTGTTCTTGCCGGGCTTGAGCTTGCCGGCGAGGTCGTCCCACACGAGCGCGTCCTTGCGGCCCTTCTCGAACGCGATCGTGCCCGCGGGCTGACCGTTGATGACGAGCGTCGCCGCGCCGCTGGCCTGCATCTGCTTGGCGTACTCGGTGTACGCGGTCATCGCCTTGAGGCCGAGGATCGTCGCCTGCGTGTTGCTCCACTGACCGAAGCCACCGCGCTTTGCGTTCGTCCAGTCGACCGCGCGGCGGATCTGGCTCTCGTACTCGCTGTTCGGCGACGCCTTGATGAGGGCGAGCGTCGCGAGCGCGGTCGTCTCGATCGTCAGCGACTCGCCGCCCGACATCGTGATCGATTCCTTGGCGCCCGGGAAGCTGCCGTCCTTGTCCTGCAGCGCGACGAGCTTCTTCACGAAGCCGCCGGCCTCCGGCATCTTCTCGAGGATCGCGGCGTTCGCGACGAGCGCGAGCAGGTACGGATCCTTCGTCGAGTCGCCGAGCTTCTTCACCGCGGCGAGCTCGGTGTCCATGCCCTTCGTGCGCCTGGCCTCGGCGAGCGCCCACATGATGTACGCGTTCGTCGTCGCCTCACCGGCGCGGCCGAACGAGTCGAGCGCCTGCGTCGAGCGGAGGAAGCCGCCCTTGCCGTCGCGCCGGCTCATCAGCCAGTCCGCGGTCCGCGCGACCATCGCCTGGTCGACGTCGTAGACCTTCGCCATGTCGGCGAACTCCATGAGGCCGTACGCGGTGAGCGCCTCGTGGCCCGGCGTCTGACCGAACCACTCGTAGCCCTTCTGCTTCGTCTCGTAGCCGGTGAGCAGCTTGTAGCCGCGATCGAGCGTGCCCTGCGTCTTCTGCACGAGCTGCGCGTCCGCCGCGTCGTTCGTCGCGAGGTAGCTGAGGACCATGATGTTGGGATAGTTCGACGACGAGGTCTGCTCGAAGCAGCCGCCGGGCTCGCGGATCATCGCCTCCATGCCCTTCGTCATCGACGCGACCGGCGACGGATACATCGTCACGGTCGCCTTGATCGAGCCGGGCAGCGCGCCCGCGAGATCGAAGTCGTGCTTCTGCACGATGCCGCCCTTCGCGGTGCCCGAGGCCGAGACCTCGAACGGGAAGCCGAGCGGGACGACGCGGATCTTCTTGTCGAGCTTGTCTTCGAGGCCGCGCGCCTTCACCCCGAGCATGACGTTGGCCTCGCCGTCGGTCGCGACGACCTCGAGCGGGAAGAACAGCGACTTCTTCTCGCCGGCGCGCAGGTGGATCTTGCCGGCCTGGCCCAAACCTGTGTTCGCGAGCTTGAACGCGGCGCCGAAGCTCGCGGTGAGGTCGGCGTCGATGTCGCCGTCGGTCTCGTTCGTCAGCGTGACCGGCAGCTTGATCTTGTCGCCGCTCGTCACCTCGACCGGCAGCCGCGCGTCGAGCGCGAGCGGCATCTTCGACTGGATCACGACGTCACCGCCGCCGGCGATGCCGCCGGCCGACACGCCCTCGGCGGTCGCGCGGAAGGACGTCACCGCGTCGGAGACCGGGAACGACACGGTCGCCGTGCCGTCGGCACCGGTATCGACGCTACCGTTCCAGTAGATCGTCTCGCGGAAGTCCGTGCGCGGACCGTCGTAGTTCTTCGTGTACTGCGGGACCGGGAACACGCGCACCGGCGACCAGCCGGCCGCCATGCGCATGTCCATCTGGTCGTCGCCGTCCCACTCTTCATCCGCCGCGACGCGCGCGCGGTCCGCCTTCTCACCGCCCCATGGCCGCTCGGCCTCCTTCTTCAGCTCGAGCTTTGCCTTGTCCTTGCGCAGGCCATCGCGCACCTGTACCGGGCCGTTGTTCGCGCGCTGCTGCTTCTGCGCGATCACCCCGGCAAGCACCGGCCTGCCCTTCGCGGGCTTCGCATCGAATTTGGGCTCGGGCCTCGGCTCGGCGGGCGGCGCGGGCGGCATCGCGACCGGCATCGCGGCCATGTCGGCGGCGCCCTCGGCAAACGCCGCCCCAGTCCCGGTGGCGACCGGCGGCGCGAACACCGGCTGCCACTCGAACCGGCGGTAGCCGCGCGTCGCGAGCAGCGCGTCCATCGCGGCGACCGCGTCGGGCTTGTTGCCGAAGTAATAGCTCGCCTCCTCGAGCGGAGCGTCGGCGGTGATGCCGAGCTCGGGCTCGAGATAGAGCTTGGACAGGATCTTCGAGCTCTTGTCGTCGGCGAACGCGAGCACGGTGTCGTCGACGACCGCGACGCCGATGTTTGCCTTGACCGGCTTGCCGGTCGCGTCGGTGGTCTGGATCTTCAGCTTCACCGGATCGCGCGGCGAGTACGTCTTCTTGTCGGCGGTCATCGACACCTTCAGGTTCTGACCGCGGCCGTGATAGACGAGGCGCTCGCTGAGCGGCTCCTGCTTCGTCGAGAACAGCGTCACGCGCAGCACGCCCTGCAGCTTGCCGTCGACCGGCAGCTCGACGAGCGCCGGCTTGCCGGCCTCGACCTCGATCGCGCCGGCGGCGACACGCTTCTCGCGCAGCACCGCCTCGACGAACACGGTCCGCGACGTCGAGCAGATCGCCGCGACATGCAGGCGATCGCGCGACTCGTCGACGCCGCGCACGACGCAGCCGCCGGCCTTCGCCGCCGGAAGCTCGAACTTCTGCGTGATGCCGGCCGGCTTCGTGATCTCGACGTGGTACGTGCGGTCGGTGCTCGGCACGAGCTCGAACTTGCCGAGCCCATCGTGGATCGACGTGAATTCCGCGACGGTCGCGCCCTTGTCATCGACGACGCGACCGGCGATGTCGGCCGGCTTGCCGAGCGTGTTCTTCGCCGTGAAATAGACGCGGCCCGGCACGCCCTCGACGAGGTCGCCGCCCTCGGGGAACAGCGAGACCTGCATCGTCTTCATCACGATCGGGATGCGCTTCTGGATCGACTCGGTGACGCCGCTGTCGTCGGCGAGGATCGTCAAGAGGCCGTCACCGCGCGCGATCTTGGCCGGCAGCTGGAACTTCGCGGTCGTCGCGCCCGCGTGGTCGGTCTTCAGTGCGACGCGCGCGACCTCGATATCGTCGACGGTGACGATGCCGGTCAGCGCCTTGTCCGCGAATGCCTCGCCGGTCGCGCGCTTGATCTCGATCGCCGCGGTCACCGTGTCGCCCTCGCCGTACGCCTTGCGCAAGAGCTCGAGGCTCTTCTTCAGGCGCGGAGCCTCGTAGGTGTTGATGATGATCTTCTTCGTCTCGACGGTGCCGTCGTCTGCCGCGAGCTGGATCGTGTACTCGCCGCCCTCGATCTCGGGATCGAGCGCGAAGTCGTTCTGCGCGACGCCTTCCTTCGCGAGGATCCGCTTCTGCGCGACGATCGCGCCGCGCGGCGACGTCAGCGTCGCGCTCAGTCCCATCTGCGACTTGCTGACGAGCGAGGTCGTCGCGCGCAGGTCGGCGCGGAACCAGATCGTCTCGCCCGGCTGGTAGAGCGGCTTGTCGGTCATCACGTACGCGCGCTGCGTCGGGTTGCGCGCGAAGTAGTCGGCGATCTGCGCCGACATCTTGTCGAGCTTGTCGTTCTTCACGAGCGCAGCGGGCTTCATCGCCGCGATCGACTTGTCCATGTCGCTCTGCGCCGCCGGATCTGGGGGCATGCCCGAGAGGTCCTTCGCCGGTGGCCCCGACGCGGCACAGCTGGAAGCAGTTGCGAGGGCGGCTCCGAACAGAAGGCGTTTCATCGTGGTCATGGCGCTTCTGAGTGCAACGTCCTGCAAACCAGAACGATCTAGGCGACCTGCGCGGCGGCGAAGACACCGCGTGCCCGTGTAAGCTTGGCCGCGATGTATCCAGCGGTCGCAGCGATGCTGGCGACCCTCGCGATCGCGCTGGGTTGGCGCAATGCGTGGGCACCTGCCGTCGGTGCGCTGATCGGCGTCGCGATCGCGATGGCCGGCGGCGCCGCGACCGCTGCCGACGCCAATCACGCGCTCGGCGATCTGTGGCGGCCGATGATCGTGATCGTCTCGATCATGCTGACGAGCGCGGCCGCCGCGGAGCTCGGCGTGTTCACGCGGCTCGCCTCGCTGATCGAGCCGCGCACGCGAGGCCCCGTCCGCAACGCGTTCCGGTTCACGTTCATCGTCGCCGCGCTGACCGCGGCCGTGCTGTCGAACGACGCCGCGATCCTGCTCGTCACGCCGGTCGTGCTCGAGCTGCTCCGCGCGGTCTATCCGAAGCGCAATCCGAAGTTCGTCGTGCCGTTCGCGTTCGCGGCGTTCGTCGCCGCCGGTGTCGCGCCGCTGCCGACCGGCAACCCGATGAACCTCGTCGTCGCGACGCGCGCCGGCATTCACTTCAACGAGTACGCGATCCACATGATCCCGGTCGCGCTCGCCGGCTGGGTCGTCGCGTATTTCCTGCTCGCGTGGTGCTTCCGCGACGCGCTCTCCGACGAGAATCCGGCGCTCGGCGCGGCGCCACCGACGGTCCGGCTCGGCACGCACGCGCGGATCGTGCTGTGGACGACCGCGCTGTCGATCGCGTCGTATCCGGTACTCGCGTCGCAGGGCATCGAGCCGTGGGTGGTCGCCGCACCGGCCGCCTGCATCTCGGTCTCCGCTGCGCTCGCCGGCGGCGCGCGCTTGCGCAGGGTCCTCGACGGCGTCAGCTGGGAGCTTGGCCCGTTCGTGTTCGGCGTGTTCGTGCTCGCGACCGCGCTTGCCCGCGGAGGTGTCACCGACCAGCTCGCGCACCTCTACGCGACCTCGCCTGCGCCGCTGCCGACGGTCGGCGGCGTCGCCTCGGCCGGCTCGGCACTCATCAACAACCACCCGATGGCATTGCTCCACTCGCTCGCGCTGGCCGACGCGCCCGACCGGCTCGTTTACGCGGCGCTCGTCGGCGGCGACCTCGGACCGCGCCTCCTGCCGATCGGCTCGCTCGCCGGCCTGTTGTGGCTCCATATCCTTCGTACGCGCGATGTCAGCGTCTCGCTGGCGACGTTCGTCCGGGTGGGCGCCATCGTCACGATTCCGTCGCTGGTCGTCTCGCTCGCCGTGCTCTGGCTGGTCACCTGACGGCCTGGCTCGTCGACGGGTTTCGCTGGAAATACGACGATATGTCTCGTCGGTTGTGTGAGTTGCATAACTCCGCTTCGTGCTACAAAAGGAACGCACTCCAAAGGGGGCTGGACCCATGGCATTCGCTCAGCAAAATCTCCGTCCCATCCAGGGCGCCGTCGCCACCGTCGGCGTCAGCGACCGCGTCAACTTCCTCCGCAAGACCTACGCGCACCTCGGCGTGGCTCTGATCGCGTTCGCTGCGATCACGGCCGGCATGATGCGCTTTGCGACCGAGACGAGCCTTCGGTTCTCGCAATGGGCGTTCCGGGGCCAGCTCAACTGGCTGCTGATCCTGGTCCTGTTCATGATCGTCGGTGTCGTCGCGCAGCGCCTCGCGCGCTCGGAGACGTCGCGCGGCCTCCAGTATCTCGGCCTGGGCGTCGCGGTCACAGCGGAAGCCTTCCTGCTTCAGCCGCTGCTCTGGTACGTGATCGTCCGGTTCGGCAATCCGGCCGCGTTCGTCGCCGGCGCCGAGGGCGGCCTCGGTGAGGGCGGCAACATGATCCTCCAGGCCGCGGTCATCACGATGGCGATCTTCGTGGGCCTGACGGCGACCGTCTTCGTCACGAAGAAGGACTTCTCGTTCATGCGCGGGATCCTGTCGATCGGCACGTTCGCCGTCATCGGTGTGATCCTCGCGGCGATGCTGTTCGGCTTCAGCCTCGGCGCCGTGTTCTGCGGCGCGGTGATCCTGCTGATGGCCGGCTACATCCTCTACCAGACGTCGCTCGTCATGAGCTACTTCCCGCCGACGGCCCACGTGGCCGCCTCGCTGATGCTGTTCTCGACGATCGCGACGCTGTTCTGGTACGTCCTGCAGTTCATCATCTCGATGCGCGAGCGCTAGAAGCCACCCAGGCTTGCGTGCACGGGGACCTAACCGGGTCCCCGTCGTCGTTTTCGGGGCTATAATGGGCTGAATGCCTGCCGTGGTGGCGCCAGCCCCGCTCTCGTCGACTGATATCGGAGCGGTTCGCCGACTCGAGGACGCCATCGCCACGGTCATCCGAGGCAAGCCCGAGGCAGTCCGCGCGGCGACGGTCGCGCTGCTCGCGCGCGGCCACCTCCTCATCGAGGACATCCCCGGCGTCGGCAAGACGACGCTCGCCCGCGCGCTCGCCGCGGCGCTCGGCGGCACGTTCCGCCGCATCCAGTTCACGAGCGACCTCCTGCCGTCGGACATCGTCGGCGTGTCGGTCTACGACAACCACGGCAAGACGTTCGACCTCAAGCACGGTCCGATCTTCGCGAACGTCGTGCTCGCCGACGAGATCAACCGCACGACGCCGCGCACGCAGTCGGCGCTGCTCGAGGCGATGAGCGAAGGCTCGGTCTCGATCGACGACGCGACTCACGAGCTGCCGAAGCCGTTCATGGTGATCGCGACGCAGAACCCCGCCGAGCACTACGGCACGTATCCGCTGCCCGAGTCGCAGATGGACCGGTTCCTGCTGCGCATCTCGCTCGGCTATCCGCAGAGGCATGTCGAGCGCGAGCTGTTGAAGAGCCGTGCCGGTGGCGACCCGGTCAACGCGCTCGAGCCCGTCGTCGACCTCGCCGCCGTGCGCACGCTGCAGGACGGCGTCGAGACGATCCGCATGGAGGATGCGCTG
>JABFXX010000149.1 GCA_013368795.1 Kofleriaceae bacterium | reverse complement strand
TTCCCTATTACCTTGTGAGTGATTCGTGAAAGGTGGTAGTCGCATCGCGATCGCCACGTCTTTGGTGATTACGCCAACGCAGTTGGCACTGCACCGCGTACATTCGCGCGCTTGCGCTGGCGCACCACTTGCTCCAACGGATCACGTGCGTTCGCTGTTGCTCCTTCTGTTGGTCGTCGTCGCATCGTGCTCCGACGAGCTGCCCCCGCTCGAGATCCTCGATGACCACGCGGTCGCGATGGCCGTCGCCGGCAACGAGCTGTACTGGGCGGCCGAGCGCGATGGACTCGTCGAGCTGAATCGTCGCTCGCCCGAGGGAACCCGTCGCGTGTGGCGTAGCGTCGTCGCGGAACGCGGCCAGGTATTTGTTGTCGCGGGTCCCGACGGAGCCGTGCTCGTCGAGAGGCCACTTCTTCGGCCGTCGTGCGCTCGCTTCCACTGGATTGATCGCGACGGCACGAGCGAGGACCTCACAGCCGCAGCGCTCTGCGATGCGTATCCGATTGCGCAGCTCGACGGCGGGCTCCTATTCATGCTGGACAACCGGCCGGCGATATTCCAGTTCGATCTCAGGTCGGGCGCGGTGACGACCTGGTTTGATATCCCCGATATGAGTCTGCTGTTTCCGACCGCGCGCGAGTCGTATGCGGCGCGGGAGGGTGTCGACAGCTTTGACCTGGTGCGCATCGAACAAAGCGGCGAGGTGCGCACGCTTGCAACGATCGAGCGCGCCGATCGCTTCGCATTGTCACCGGACGCGATCTATTGGACCCGGCCTGGTTGGGACTCGCGGCCGACGACCGTGACGCGCGTCCCGCGCGACGGCAGTGGACCGGCTGTCGATGTCCTTGCCATCGGAGCCTTGACGGAGAATGGCCAGCCGCCGTTTCTGGAGCACATGGCTTGGGTGGATGAGTTGTGGGTCACCGACGGGGCCGCGCTGTACCGGGTTGACGACGGTGAGCTTGTCCTCGTCGGTTCTACCAAGCGTCGCCCCTGGGGATTTGCAGCCTACGACGGTGCGCTCGTGATGCTTACCGAGGACGGTGTGGACGGTCTCATGCGCGTGCAGCTACAGCGGCTCCCCTGAGCTCTGAGAATGCGCCCGACCGAGGTACGCGCGGCTCCTGCAGTGCGGAAAGCGGCCGCACGTGCCCCCGGCTATCTACGAGCGCGCATGCGCCAACGAGAAGGCCTGCTTCGCCTACCTGAGGAAGAACTGGCGGCGTGACCTCGAAGTGCCGGGGGCAGGATTTGAACCTGCGCCACTGGAATCGCAAGCTCGACATCCCGTCACTCTGTCATCGCTGCCGGCGTCATCGTCGGTGGGCGCCGAACGGGCTGCCATCGGCCGTGGTTCCACCGGAAAAGCGAACCCCCATGAGCAGCAGACGGGTTCTTTCTAGAGCGCGAGACCGGTACGACCGGAACTGTGCGATGGAACTACGTCGTGCGCGGCGTGCTACCAGCGTCGCTGCCGTCACCGATTGAGTAAGACCTACGACAGCGGCGCGAGCAGATCGTCGACGTCGCGCTCGGTCAGTGCGCCCTTGGCCGCGGCGCCGTTGTCGAGGATCGAGTCGGCGAGCAGGCGCTTGTGACGCTGCAGCGAGAGCATGCGCTCTTCGACGGAGCCCGCGGCGATCAGGTCGTGGACGAACACGGGCTTGGTCTGGCCGATGCGGTACGCGCGGTCGGTCGCCTGCGCCTGCGCGGCCGGGTTCCACCACGGATCGTAGTGGATGACGCTGTCGGCGCCGACGAGGTTCAGGCCCGCGCCGCCGGCCTTGAGCGAGATCAGGAACACGTCGGATCGGCCCTGCTGGAACGCGTCGATCGGCTTCTGCCGGTCGGGCGTGTTGCCGGTCAGCGTGACGTGGCCGATGCCGCGCGCGAGCAGCGACTCGCTGATGATGCCGAGCATGCGCGCGAACTGGCTGAAGATGAGGATGCGGTGACCATCGGCGAGCTGGTTGGTGACGAGCTCGAGCAGGACGTCGAGCTTCGCGCTCGCCGTCACCTCGCGTGCCGAGTCACTCGTCAGCAGGCGAGGGTCACAGCAGACCTGGCGCAGCTTGAGGAGGGCATCGAGGATCGCGATCTGGGAGCCGGCCATGCCGCGCTGCTTGATGTGGCGGCGAACGTCGGCGTGCGCAGCAACGCGGATGCTCTCGTACAGCTCGCGCTGCGTGCCCGATAGCTCGACGGCGCGGACGAGCGACGTCTTCGCCGGTAGCTCCGGCGCGACCAGACTCTTCGTGCGCCGGAGGATGTACGGGCGCACGCGATCGCGCAGCGCATCGAGCCGGACCTTGTCGCCCTTCTCCTCGATCGGACCGCGGAACTGGAGGGCGAACTCGTCCTTGCCGCCGAGCAGGCCGGGGTTGATGAAGTCGAACAGCGCCCACAGCTCGCCGAGGTGATTCTCGATCGGCGTGCCCGAGAGACAGAGGCGGTGGCGCGTGTCGAGCGCGCGCACGGCCTCGCTCGCCTGCGCGGTCGCGTTCTTGATCGAGTGCGCCTCGTCGAGGACGACGATGTGGAGCGGTAGCGTCGCGAGGTCGTCGCGATCGCGGGTGACCATCGGATAGGTCGTGATGACGACGTCGTGGTCGCCGAGCAGGGCGCGGCGCTCGCGGCGGTCGGCGCCGTGATGGATCGCGACCTTGAGCGTCGGCGCGAACCTCTTGAACTCGCGCTGCCAGTTACCGACGAGGCTCGTCAGTGTGACGACCATCGCCGGGCGATCGAGCCGGCCTTGCTCCTTCTCGATCAGGATGTGCGCGATCGTCTGGAGCGTCTTGCCGAGGCCCATGTCGTCGGCAAGGATGCCGCCGGCGTCGTGGGCGACGAGGTTCTGTAGCCAGGCGACGCCCTCCTTCTGGTACGGGCGGAGGTCGGCGCACAGGGCCTGCGGCGCGGTGACGCGCGCGGCCTTGCGAGGGCCGAGCGCGAGCGCGTACGCCTGCTCGCGGATCTTCGTGTCGCCGACCCAGCGCAGCGGGCGGGCGCCGTCGTGGAGCGTCGCGCACAGCTCGGCAACGAGGGGGGCGCGGACCATCGGCGCCTTGATCTTGCCGTTGTCGCGGTAGAGCTCGGTCAGGACCTTCGCGAGGAGCTTCAGGCGCGACGGCGAGACGGGCAGCCAGCGATTGTCGCCGGCGGGGACCGCGATGCAGCGGCGCGCGCTGCGGGCAAGCGAGCCCAGGTCGCCGGCGCCGGAGGCGTCGATCATCTGGAGCAGGGCAGGGAGGAGGTCGACGCGCTGGCCATCGATCTCCACGCCGAGCTCGACGCCGAACCAGTCCGGGCGATCGCGATCCGGCGAGGCCGCGACGTAGAGCGGGGCATCGCCGCCGACGACCTGCCACGGGTACTCGGAGTGGATCTCGACGCGCCAGCCGAGGCCGCGCAGCTGGGGAATCGAATACGCGGAGAACGCGCACAGCGCGTTGACGTCGCCGTCGGGCGACACGATGTAGTCGACCTGGGTACCGGGCGTCACCGCACAGTCGTCGAGGTTCGCGAGCTCGATCGCGCCGAAGCTCTCGAGGACGCGGCAGGCCTGCGCCTCGGCATCGCGGTCGCGGCCGGCACCGCGCGGATCGCTCACTGCGACCCGGCGGCCCTGGTAGTCGAGCTCGAGCCGCAACATCGCGGTCGTGACCTCGTAGCCGTTGCGGCTGCCGTCATCGACGAACAGCGTATCGGCGAACACGCGCAGGCACGGAACGCAGCGGGCGGGAGACGGCTGCTCGCGCACCCCAATATCGACAGACATGCGGTGATTCACACTGCCGATGCCCGCGATCGGCGTCCAGTTTTCACGCCATGCCAACCACTGATCAGATGGATCGTGAGATCATCTCTGAGGCGGCGCGGAGAAGCGATGACGTGCAAGGACCTCTTGACCTTCGCGCGAGATCAAGAATTCACCGAACGATCGGGCTGCTGCGGCGTGCTTCGCGCCCCGGATGATCGCGGCCGAGTAGGTCGCGACCGGCGCGCCGGGCGGCTCGTCGAGCGAGACCAGCGGGGAGGCGTCGACCAGGTCGGTCCGGTACACGATCGCGGCCGCGGCGTTGCGCTTGGCGAGTGACAGGACGCTCGTGACGTCGGCGCCGAGGACCAGGCGGGGCTGGACGGCCTCCCACGCGCCGATCTGTCCGAGATACTGCTTCGCGTAGCGGCCCACGGGGACGTGCGCCGGATCGCCGATCACCAGCTTGCCGTCGCCGAGCTGGGCAAACTTCGCCTGCGAGCCCGCGGGACCGACGAGCACGATCGCGTTCGTCGCGACGACGCGCGAGCTCTCGACCGCGAGCTGGTCGAGCGCGACCTCGTCGGCGACGATGACGCCGTCGAACGCGGTCCCTTGCTTGACCAGCTCGGCGAGGCGATCCGACGACGCGTACGTGACGTCGATCGCGACGCCACCGGTCTCGCGGTAGCGCGCGACGAGGTCGGGCATCGCATGGCGCATCGATGCGGTCGCACCGAACGTCACGTGCTCGGCCTCGCTCCGGCAGGCGCACAGCGCGAGGAGGACGACGAGGCCGAGCTTCACGCGGGCAGCTCCAGCGTGAACGCCGAGCCGTCGCCGAGCGTCAGCGTGCCGCCCATCGCGATCGCGAGCTCGCGGGCGATCGCGAGGCCGAGGCCGCTGCCGTCGCGCTGCGTGTTCGCGCGGTGGAATCGGTCGAAGATGCGCGCGCGATGCTCGGCCGGTACGCCGGGGCCGGTGTCGCTGACCGTGACCGCGATGCGGTCGCCGGCGCGCCGCGCGATGACGGAGACCTTCACACCGCGGCCGCCGTGTCGGATCGCATTGTCGACGAGGTTCAAGATGATGCGCTCGACCGCATCAGCGTCGCCCTTCACGCTCGCGTCGTCGCTGACGTGCGCGTCGATCGTCGCCGCAGCTTCAGTCGCGTGCGTGCGCAGCGTCTCGCTGACGTGCTTGACGATCGGCGCGAGCTCGACGTTCGTCGAGTCGAGCTGCGAACCCTTGCCGGCTTCGAGCGCCTCGAGCTCGAGGAGATCCTCGACGAGCGTGCCGATTCGGATCGCGTTGCGATGGATCGTCGTCAGAAACTCGCGGCTCGTATCGGCATCGACCGCCGACTTCGACAGGATCTCGGCGTAGCCGCGGATCGACGTCACCGGCGTGCGGATCTCGTGCGCGACGTTCGCGAGGAACTCGCGCCGCTTCTGCTCGGTCGCGCGCAGCTCCGCGCCCGCGGTCGCGAGCGTGTTCGACAGGATCCCGATCTCGTCGCGCGCGGCCGTCGCGGGAGGCACGTCGTAGTCGCCCGCGCCGATCCGCCGCGCCACCGCAGTCGCGTCGCGCAGTCGCCGCGTCAGCGGACCCGCAACGAGCACGGCGAGACCGATCGCGGCGAGCACCGATGCGATCGCGCCGCCGATCAGCTGACGGCGCAGCTCGGTCTTCGTCTCGTCGATCTCGCCGATCGGCAGGCCGAGCCGCACGACGACGTCATCGGGCGCGGCGACCGCGACGTAGCGCACCGGTTGGCCCTCGATCGCCGAGTACCGCGTCGCGCGGCCGACCTTGCCGGCGCGCGCTTCTGCGACTTCTTCTGCCAGGCCCTCGGTGTCCATGCCGGGCGCGACGCCGGGTGCGGCCGTCGACTCGCCGACCGCGATGCCGTGCTTGTCGAGGATCGTGACCCGGGCATCGACGACGCCGGCGAGCCTGCGCGCGAGCTGGCCGGGGTGTGCGGCGCGGTTCATCCACTGCGCGACCGCCTTGGCCTGCGCCTCGAGGCGCTGGTCGAGCTGGTGCTCCATCCGGCGCGACACCTGGCGGTCGACGACGACGAGCGTCACGGCACCCACGAGCAGGGCTACCGCGGCATGCGTCGCGAGCAGCTTCACGCGAAAGGAGACCGTCACCGCGATCCAATGGTAGAGGAATAATGGATGGGCGCACGAGTCCTCGTAGTCGATGACGAGCGCGATGTTTGCCGACTGCTGACGTTCAGCCTGTCGCAGGCGGGGTTCGACGCACAGAGCGTCACGACCGCGAGCGAGGCACTGCTCGAGATCGGGCGTCAGGCGCCGGTCGTCTGCGTGCTCGACGTGAATCTTCCCGATATCTCGGGCGTCGAGGTGTGCCGCCGGCTGCGCGCCGATCGCCAGCTCACCGAGATGGGCATCGTCATGCTGACCGCGCTCGGTGCGCGCGAGGACCGCATCGCCGGCTTCGAGGCCGGCGCCGACGACTACGTCGTGAAGCCATTCGACGTCGAGGAGGTCGTGCTGCGCGTGCGCGCACTCGCCCGCCGGATGAGCGAGCGCGATTCGGCGCGCAAGGAGCCGGCCGCGAAGGAGCTCCTGCGCTCGGGCACGCTCACCGTCGATCCGGTGACGCACGACGTCCGCGGCGACGGCAAGGAGCTGTCGCTGCGACCGCTCGAGTACAAGCTGCTCGCGACGTTGATGGCGGAGCCGGGCCGCGTGTTCTCGCGCGAGGAGCTGCTCCGCCAGGTCTGGGAGATCGAGCACGGCAGCGTTCGCACCGTCGACGTTCACGTGCGCCGGCTGCGCCTCAACCTCGGCGATCACGCCGACGTGATCGAGACCGTGCCCGGCTTCGGCTATCGCGCGCGCCGCTAGCCGCTGTCATCGCGGTGTCATCGTGATGTCACTGCAGTTCGAGGTGTCATGAACCTGTGGGTGGACGTCGCATGCGAGCAGCGCCGAGAGTTGGAACATGCGCCGTCTCCTTCTCGTGCTCGCCTTGCTGGTGCCTCGGCTCGGCGATGCGGCCCCGTGCGCGAACCTGCCGGGTCCCGTCGTCTACGCCCAGATCGGTGACACGCAGGTAAACCTCATGAAGAGGCTCGCGCGTGCACTGCGCGACAACACGCCGAAGCCGGTCACCGTCGTGTTCACGACGAGCGGCTCGTGCACGAACATCAACGGCATCTACAACCGCGTGGCGATCGCCGACACGGTCAACATGCAGTACGTGCCGTCGCTGGCCGAGGATGCGGCCTGGACGCCATCGAGCGCGACGCTGACGTGCCAGCTCCCGACCGGCGGCATCGTCCCCGACATCGCGAACTCGGCGCTGTTCAACAGCGCGTGCACGACGGAGGCGCCGCCGGCGACCGTCAACCTGACGACCGGCCCGACGCAGGCCTACGTGCTCGCGGTGCCCGAGGCATCGACGCAGACCGCGATCACGTACGAGGAGGCGTACTTCGTGTTTGGCTTCGGCCTCGGCGGCATGATCGCGCCGTGGATCGACGAGGCGCAGATGTTCATCCGCACGACCACGAAGAGCACGCTGCTCGCGTGGGCCGCGAACATCGGCGTGCCCGCCGACAAGTGGAAGGGCATGCGCTTCGACGGCTCGCCGATGGTCGTCAGCTCGCTGCAGGGCTCGACGAACCCGCAGGCCGCGCTCGGCATCCTCGGCGCCGAGGTCTACGACGGCCTGCGCGACACGCTGAACGTGCTCGCGTTCCGCGCGAAGGATCAGTATGCGGCGTACTACCCCGACTCGACGTCGACCGCGCGCGACAAGCAGAACGTGCGCGACGGTCACTACACCGTGTGGTCGCCGACGATCTGGATGGACACGACAAGCGGCGGCAACCCGGTCAACGCCGACGCGCGCTACGTCATCGACCTGATCGCGGGCAAGGCGGTCACGCCCGTCGAGAACTTCGACATGTTCGCGATCATCTCCGCGGTCGGTCTCATTCCGGTCTGCGCGATGAAGGTGCAGCGCTCGTTCGAGGGCGGTCCACTCTCGCTCTACAACTCGCCGGAGCCGTGCGGCTGCAAGTACGACAGTCTCGTAGCGACGACGAGCTGCGCTCAATGCTCGGCGCAGCAGCCGTGCGCGACTGGAACCTGCCGCAACGGCTTCTGTGAGGTGCAGTGATGAAGACCATCCTCGTCGCGATTACGTTACTGTCGGCTGCTGCATGCGGCGACGACGCTCCCACGGGTCCGCAGGACGCGGGCATCACCGTCGACGCGGCGCCCGACGCCTCGTGCTTCGAGAACCCGCAGACGCACTACGAGATCATCAACGCGTGTACGACCGCTCAAAAGGTCTTCAAGGACTCGCACCCGCCGCTGCTCAACTCCGACGGTACGCTGCCGCCGTTGCCCTGATCTGCGCCGGTGGGACGGCGTACGCCGACGACGAGCCACAGATCGCCAAGCCCGCGGTCACGCGGCGCGGCTGGGCGCTCGATCTCACCGGGTACATCCAGGCCGACGCCGTCGCGTGGAGCCAGGACTCGGCCGACGAGGTCGACATCGACGGCAATCCGCTCAACGAGGAGCGGTTCTTCATCCGGCGCGGGCGCATCCGGTTCGAGGCGAAGCGCGATGCGATCACCGCTGCGCTCGAGCTCGACGGCAACACGATTGCCGGGCCGACCGCGCGCATTCTCGGCGCGCAGCTGACGTACGCCTTCCCGGCGAAGGGCGAGCCGCTGATCGCGGCGACCGCGGGCCTGTTCAAGATCCCATTCGGTCGCGAGGTGCCCGCGAGCGAGCGCGACAAGCCGTTCCTCGAGCCGCCGGCATTCGCGCGCGCGTTATTCCCGGGCAACTACGACGCCGGGGCGATGATCCGCGGCGCGTACGGCGTCGCGCGGTGGTCGCTCGCGGTGATGAACGGCGCACCTGTCGGCGACGCCCAGTGGCACGGCAAGGATCCGTCGTCGAGCTTCGATCTCGTCGGCCGCGTCGGCGCGACGATCGAGGGCCCGCGCAAGCTGCGCGTCGAGGCTGGCGTCTCGGGCATCACCGGCCGGGGCCTTCATCCCGGCACGCCGGGCACGAAGGACGAGCTGCAGTGGATCGACGAGAACCAGGATGGCATCGTCCAGGTCACCGAGATCCAGGTCATCTCGGGGATGACCGCGACGCCGTCGCAGACGTTCGAGCGCAACGCACTCGGCATCGACCTCACGGTTCACTGGTGCATCTGCAAGCTCGGCACGGGCGCCGCATTCGCGGAAGGCGCGATCTCGACGAACCTCGATCGCGGCCTCGTCTACGCCGATCCGATCGCGACCTCGCGCGACCTGCGCCAGTTCGGGTTCGCCGTCGGCGTCGTCCAGAACGTCGGCGACCACGCGACGGTCGGTGTTCGCTACGACCGCTACGATGCCGACCGCGATGCGCTCGAGCGCGAAGGCGTCGCGATCGTCGGCGTCCACAAGCTGTTCTCGACGCTGTCGGTGATGGCAAGTGCGCGCTGGCAGGACGCGCGGTTCCTCGTGCAGTACGACCACGAGCGCAATCCGTTCGGGCGCGGCGATGATGGCGCGCCGACGACGCGCGCCGACGACCGCGTGACGGTTCGCGCACAGGTGGGCTTCTGATGAGAGCCCTGGCAATCCTTCTCCTGCTCGGCGCCTGCGATGCAGCGAGCCCCGAGCTCGGCCTCGATCAGCTCCTCCAGGTCGAAGGCGCGCAGTTCCGCCCCGGACCGTTCCCGGCGGCAGATGGTGGACCGGCGACGGTCGCGGTGACGACGACGCGCTCGCGGTTCGTCATCGGCCAGACCGGCGAGGCATTCCGCGGCGTGCTCGAGCCGGCGGCGCGCGGCGCGGTGATCGGCCTCGATGGTGTCGACGGGACGTGGCTCGTCGCGGCGGGGCCGCCCGACGTCGACGTCCCGGGCATGGCGACCGCGAAGGGCATGATCTCGCTCGCACCGGACTTCCCGGCGGGACCGTTCGAGCTGCGGATCGCGGCCAGCGACGATGCGGGCAGGTTCGGCGAGAGCGCGACCGCGATGGTCGTCGCCGACGAGGATCCGCCGCCGGCGGGCGAGCTCGTCATCGGCCTTGCGTGGGACGGCCGCGCGGATCTCGACATCCACGTCGTCGATGGCCTCGGCGGCGAGGCGTGGACCGACGATCCGAACACGTGGCAGCAGCCCGCGCCCGGCGAGCCGGTCGATCCGGTCGCATACCTGACCGGCGGCATCCTCGATCACGACGGCAACAAGGGCTGCAACCGCGACGCGCGGCCGACCGAGCACGTGATCTGGCAGATGCCGCCGCCGGACGGCGACTACATCGTTCGCGTCGACGCGCGCTCGATGTGCGCCGATGCGAGCGCCGCCTGGTACGTCGACGCGTATCGCAGCGGTGCGCTGATCGGCGCGTCGCGCGGCGTCTCGACGTACGACGATACGATCCTGCCGCACGGCAAGGGCGCGGGCGTGCTCGCGCTGCGATTCTCGTGCAGCGCATCGGGGTGCACGCTGCACTGAGAGGTCTCGTCGCGGCGGCGGTCGTCCTCGCCGCGTCCGCGGCGCACGCGCAGTCGGTCGCGACGGTGCGCGGCAAGATCGTCGACAGGGCGACGCACGAGCCGGTCGCCGGCGCGCTGATCACGATCTATCGAGACCCCCGCCTCGGCGGCGAGCTCGCGGCGAGAGAGGACGACGGCACGTTCGCGCTCCAGGTGCCGCCGGGCCGCTACACGCTCGAGGTCAGCGCAGAGTGGCTCGTCCCGGCGAAGCGCGCGCTCGTCGTGAGCGGCGATACCGACGTCGAGATCGAGGTCGAGCAGGCGGAGAAGGTCGGCGGCGAGACGATCGAGGTCATCGACGTCGCGCCGACGCAGATCGGTCAGACGAAAGTCGACGCGAAGCTCGCGCGCACGGTGCCCGGCGGTGGAGATGCCGCGAAGGTCGTGCAGTCGCTGCCGGCGGTCGCGCGCCCACCCGCGGGCTCGGCGGAGATCGTCGTGTGGGGCGCGGCGCCTCGCGACACGCGCGTGTTCGTCGACGGCGTGCCGGTGCCCGCGCTGTATCACCTCGGTGGCTACCGCGCGGCGGTCGGCAACGAGCTCGTCGGTGACATCCGGTTGACGCCGGCGGCGTTCGGCCCGGATCGCGGGCGCGCGATCGGCGGCGTGATCGACATCGGCTATGCGGAGCCGTCGAGCGTGCCGTCGCTGCGCGTCCAGGCCGATCCGCTCGACGCATCCGCCGCCGCATCGTGGACCGCCGGCCCCATCGAGATCGCGGCCGCCGTGCGCAAGAGCTGGCTCGATCGCGCCGTCGACCTCGTCGCCGATCCACGCGAGCTCGCGCCGAACGCGCCGCTGCCGCGCTGGGCCGACGGCCAGCTCGCGCTTCGCGCGCCGCTGCACGGCGACACCGTCGTGACCGGCTGGCTGATCGGCTCGCTCGATCAGCTCGCGCGCACGCTCGCGTCCGACGATCCGGCGACGATGACGACGCAGAACGTCGACCAGCGCTGGCTGCGCGCACAGCTATCGATCCGCGATCGCACGCGCGCGGCGACGCTGTGGTTCGGCCGCGATCGCAATCGCGACGACTTCGAGCTCGGCTTCACGCAGGCGCGCCAGCGGCTCGCGCAGTGGGTCGGCGGCGCGCGCGCGAGCCAGGTCTCGCCGCTGACCGATCACGCGTCGCTCACGCTCGGCGTCGATCTCGATGCCGAGCTCGCGAAGATCGAGCACACCGGCTCGCTGTCGATTCCCGCGCGCGAGGGCGATCCGCACATCTTCGGCCAGCCGCCGGGCGACGACGTGTCGGCCGATCAGTGGAGCTCGACGACGATCGACGGCGCGGTGTTCGCCGCGGTCGACCTGCGCCACGACCGGGTGATCGCGACGCTCGGCGCGCGCGTCGACGGCTGGATGCTCGACGCGAGCCGGCTCACGCCACGCGTCGGCACGACGCCGGGCATCGGCAGCCAGGACATCCTGTTCACCGTCGATCCGCGCGCGTCGCTGCAGTACCGCATCAGCGAGGAGCTCGGCCTGCGCGCCGACGCCGGCCGCTATCACCAGGCGCGCGCCGCGAGCGACACGTCCGCGGTGTTCGGCACGCCATCGCTCGGCCTCGAGCAGGCGTGGCACGCGACGTTCGGCGCGCAGTGGCAGCGCGCGCCGTTCGCGATCGAGCTCGCGGGCTACGGCCGCATCCTCGATGATCTGGTGTCGCGCGACCTCGCGGTCACCCCGCTGCTCGCGCACGTGCTCACGCAGGACGGCACCGGCCGCGTCGTCGGCATGCAGATGACCGCGCGTGTCGTCGGCTGGCACGGCCTGTCGGGCTGGCTCAGCTACGGCCTGTCGCGCAGCACGCGGCGCGATGCACCCGAGCAGGCAGAGCGCTTCTTCGATCGCGATCAGACGCACGGCCTGATCGGCGTCGTCGGCTACGAGCACGGCGCGTGGAGCGCGGGCGCGCGCGTGCGTCTGTCGACGGGCGAGCCTCGCACCGATGTCGTCGGCGCGTTCTTCGACAGCCGCTCGGGCCGGTTCCAGCCGATCCGCGGCGAGCACAACGGCGTGCGCCTGCCTGCGTTCTTCGCCGCCGACGTTCGCGCCGAGCGGCGGTTCCCGCACGGCGGCGTCTACGTCGAGATCCAGAACCTGACGGGCCGCGCGAACGCCGAGGAGATCATCTACAGCGCGGACTACTCGCAGAAGAGCTATCTGACCAGCTTGCCGGCGCTCGCACTCGTCGGCGTGAGGCTCGAGCGATGAAGCGACTCGCGTTCCTCGTCGTGCTCGCCGGCTGCGGCGACGAGCTCGACCAGCGCCTGTCGATCATCGACGAGCCTCGCGTGCTCGCGGTGATCGCCGAGCCCGCCGAGGCCAAGCCCGGCGCGCAGGTGATGTTCCACGCGATCGCGGCGAGTCCCGACGGCCCGCTCGCCACGGTGCCTCACTGGGCGTTCTGCACCGCGCCGAAGTCGCCGACCGAGGACAACGTCGTGTCCGATGACTGCGTCCGCGGCAGCGCGCTCGCCGATCTCGGCACCGCCGATGTCGTCACCGGCACGCTGCCGAGCGACGGCTGCCTGCGCTTCGGGCCTGATACGCCGCCCGGTGGGTTCCGGCCTCGCGCCGCCGACGGCACCGGTGGCTACTACCAGCCGGTGCGCGCCGACGTCGATGCGCTCGTCGCGTTCGGCCTGGCGCGCATCACGTGCAAGCTGCCGACGGCGCCCGGCGATGTCGCGCACGACTACGACGTCCGCTACGTCGCGAACGCCAACCCGATCCTCGATCCGATCGCGATCGATCGCGTGTCCGCGAATAGCGACGTCACGCTCGCGGCATCGTGGCCCGCCGACGCCGTCGAGACCTACCTCTACTTCGATCCGGACTCGCAGACGCTCGTCACGCGGCGCGAGGCGATGCGGGTGTCGTGGTTCGCCACCGCGGGTTCGTTCGCCGTCGATGCGACCGCCGTCGGCGAGGACGACACGGCGACGACCGCGTCGACGACGTGGCACACGCCGGGACCCGGCACCGTCCATCTGTGGTTCGTCCTGCGCGACAGTCGCGGTGGCATCGCGGTGCGCGACGCCGCGATCGTCATCGAATGATCGCGAACGTCTGGTGGTTGCGCGCGACGAGTCGGCCGTCACCGCCCCACAGCTCGCGCGTCTCGAGGAAGTAGCCGTCGCGATTCACCGGCACGGTGCCGCGATAGAGCAGGGGCGCATCGCGGTCGAGGCCGGCGACGCCGTCGACGATCTCGAGCGTGTACGCGATCGTCGCGAGCGGCCGTGGCCCCTTCTGGCGGACGAGCGTCGCCGGCCACCACGCATCCATCATCGCCGCGATGAACGCGGCGTCGCGAGGCTCGCCCGGCTCGCGCGCGCGGATGTAGCCGACCGTCACGGGCTCGCCGCGGCCGCCGAACGGGATGCCCGAGACGAGGCGGTACTCGAAGTTCAGCGCGAACTCCGGGAACGCGCCGCTCTGCATCTCGATCGGCGCGAGCGACTCCCACGCCGGCGCGCTCGGCGGCGAGAGCTCCTGCCAGCCGGCCTCGTCGACGGGACGCGACGCCGCGAGCACGGCGACGACGTGCGTCGTCACCTCGTCGCGCTGGCGCAGTGCCGCGCGCGCGACCGTCAGCGAGCTTCCGCTGCGCAGGATGTCGACCTCGACGGCGGCCTCGCCCGGCAGCGTCGGCGCAGGCAGCTCCGCGGTCACCGACCGCACGACGCGCCGAGGATCGGCGACGCGTTGCTCGATCGCGCGGATCGCGGCGGCGATCGTCAGGCCACCGAATGCGCCGCGCCCCTGGCGCCAGCCCTCGTGCACGACCAGCGTGTCGCCGCTCGGTGTCGTGACCTCGGCGAGCGTCACAGCAGGCGGCTCGCGATCGCAGACATCGCGCGCGCGAGCTCGAAGTCGAACGACGTGATGCCGCCGGCGTCGTGCGTGTTCAGGTCGACCTTCACCGTGCGGTACACGTTCGACCACTCGGGATGGTGGTCCATCTTCTCGGCGACCAGTGCCGCGCTCGCCATGAAGCCGAACGCGGTGACGAAGTCCTTGAACTGAAACTCGCGGTGCAGCTTGTCGCCCGTGCGCGTCCAGCCGTCCGTCTTCGCGAGCTCGGCGGTGATCTCCGCGTCTGTCAGTTTATTCCGTGCCATGCCGAGCACAGTAGCGCGGAGCACGAAACAAACGAGAGACACCTGCGCGTTACCTCGCCAATCACATGATCAAATACCTCGCGTTCATCACCTGTCTTGCTGTTGCCAGTCCCGTATTTGCCGACGCTGCCGCCGACGTGAAGGCAGGGACGGGAGTCGAGAAGCACGAGATCGTCGGCGAGGCCGCATCGTTCTCGAAGGGCACGACCGTGTTCGTGTGGTCGAGCATCACCGACGGCGCGCCGGGCGTGAAGCACGTGTGGAAGCTCGACGGCAAGGCGGTGTGGACCGCGAGCCTGCCGGTGAAGGGGAAGAAGTGGTCGACGCAGTCGCGCCGCGCGATGACGAAGCCGGGCAAGTGGGAGGTCGACGTCACGACGGACGAGGGCGCGTCGATCGGCACCGTCGCGTTCACCGTCACCGAGTAGCGATCGCGACATTTACGTCCGGTTTCGCGAAACCCGCAGAAACCGGCAAATCCTGGCCTTCCAGGGCTCGAGCGATTCCGAGGGGATGCGCAGGCATGCCGCCTGCTATTCGCTGCCGGCATGCGCATCGTCGTCATCGCCACCCTCCTCGCCATGACGTCGATGGCAGCCGCCCAGGCGCCCGGGCAGACCCTGTCGTGGGATCCGGAGCTGCCGCCGCCGAGGCTCGAGCCGGTGACGGTCAGCTACCGCGGCCAGATCATCACGGCCGATATCGTGGCGCTCGGTCTCATGGTCCTCGGTCCGCAGAGCGACGAGCACGGCTTGAGCCTCTCCGGCCTCGGGTTCACCGGGTGGTTCCTCGCGGCGCCGCTCATCCACGCCGCACATGGTCGCGGCGGCGCTGCCGCGAAGAGCCTCGGCCTTCGCATCGGGCTGCCGATCCTCGGCGGCATCGCCGGCTATCGCCTCGGTCCCGACGACACCTCGTGCGTCTACACGCCCGCGGTCGACGGACGACCGTCAGAGGGCGGCTGTGGCGATCACGGATCGGTCATCGGCGCGCTGCTCGGTATCGCCGCCGGTGCCGGCACGGCGATGTACATCGATGCGAAGTACCTCGCGCGCTACCAGACGGAGCGTGCCGTGACGTGGAGCGCCGGCATCGCGCCGATGCGCGGCGGCGCGTCGCTGTCGTTCAGTGGCTCGTTCTGAGCGAGCCCATGATATAGCGCCGCGCGATGGCGTGTCTCGACGACAAGGTTGCGCATGGGCTGGCAATGGGCACGCTCGATGCGGAGACGAGTGCAGCGGCGCGGCAGCACATCGACACCTGCGACAGCTGCCGCGATCTCGTCGCTGCCGTCGCCACGGAGGCCGCGCCGGCGCCCGAGGCGATCGGTCGTTATCAGATCGAGAGTGTGCTCGGCAGTGGCGCGATGGGTGTCGTCTACGAGGCGAAGGATCCGCAGCTCGAGCGGCGCGTCGCGATCAAGCTCCTGCGCGGCGACGCCCACCGCGATCGCTTGCTGCGCGAAGCGCGCGCCGCCGCCCAGATCTCGCATCCGAACGTCATCGCGGTGTTCGACGCCGGCATCGCCGACGGCGAAGTGTTCATGGCGATGGAGCTGATCCGCGGCCGCACGCTGCGGCAGTGGCTCGCCGACAAGGAGCGGACGTGGCGCGAGATCGCGTCCGTCTGCGTGAAGGCGGGCCGCGGGCTCGCCGCGATCCATCGCGCCGGCCTCGTCCACCGCGACGTCAAGCCAGACAACATCCTCGTCGCCGACGACGGCCGCATCGTCGTCACCGACCTCGGCCTCGTCCGCGCGGAAGCGGGTGGCTCGCCGATCGACGGCAACGCGCCGATCGATCTGACGCAGACCGGTGCGCTGCTCGGTACGCCCGCGTATGCGGCACCGGAGCAGCTCGACGGCCCGCGCGACATCGACGCCCGCAGCGATCAGTTCGGCTACTGCATCAGCGTGTACGAGGCGCTCGCCGGTGCGCGCCCGTTCGACGGCGCGACGCTGTCGGGGTTGCGCGAGTCGATCGATCGCGGTCCCGCGACCCTCGCGCGCGCCGATGTCCCCGCGCGGATCAAGACGGCGCTCGCACGCGGTCTCGCCGCCGATCCGGCGAAGCGCTGGGCGAGCATGGACGATCTCGTCGACGAGCTCGACGATGTCCTCGCACCGAAGCGACGCACCGCATGGCTCGCGGTCGGCGCCGCCGCGCTGGCCGTCGCGAGCGGTGTCGCGCTCTATGCCGTCGCCCGGTCGCGTGTGCCCGGGCCATCGTGCAACCTCGGCGCGAGCACGATCGCGGCCGACTGGAACCCCGACGTCCGCGCGTCGCTCGGCAACGCGTTTGCGGCGTCGAAGGTGACGTACGCGAAGTCGAGCTGGGATGCCGCAGCGAAGCTGCTCGACGACTACGCGAGCCAGTGGGCCCGCGCGTACGACGAGGCGTGCGCGGCAACGAACGTCCGCAAGATGCAGTCCGCGGCGACGCTCGAGCTGCGCAACCAGTGTCTCGAGCGCCGGCGCGTCGAGCTGCGTGCACTCCTCGACGTGCTGCGCGCGCCCGACGCGACCCAGGTCGACCAGGTCTCGAACGCGATCGGCAGCCTGACGCCACCGTCGGCGTGCGGCGACTCGGAGCTACTCGCCGCGACC
>JABFXX010000384.1 GCA_013368795.1 Kofleriaceae bacterium | reverse complement strand
GCTCCGCAAGGGCACGCTCGCGACGCAGATCGCGGCGGCGCGCTCGGCCGGCGGCGACGCGTTCGGCAACGACTCGTCGGTGTGGGACCGCTTCAAGGCCGCCGAGGACCGGATCGATCAGGAAGCGATCGAGACCGAGGTCGACGCGGCGATGCGCGGCGAGGACGCGGAGACGGCGATCCTCGACGCCAAGCTTGCCGCGCTGCCGACGGAAGGCGAGGGCGGCGGAGACGATCCGCTCGCCCAGCTCAAGGCCAAGATGCTCGCCGACAAGGCGGCGAAGCAGAAGGCGCTCGCCGCGGGCGACGACAAGACGGGCGACAAGGCCGACAAGAAGTGATCATCTCGACGCATATCAACGCGCGCGAGGGCAGCGCGCCCGATGTCGACGAGGCGCTCTGCATGCGCCTGCGCGACCTGGCGCTCGTCGATCTCGACGCGCTGACGGTCGGCCTCGACGGCGCGCGCGGCCAGGAGATCGCCGGTGCCTATGCCGACGACGTTGCCGACGCACTGCGTGAAGCACGCGGCCGGCTCGCGGCGCTCCGCAAGGAGCTCGCCGGGCCCGACCCTCTGAATGTGCTCGACCTGACATCTCGGCAGCGCGCCTCCGACGCGGGCCATGCCGGCGCCGACCGGGTCAGGGACCGACTGGTGGCCCAGGCCGAGGCGTCGCGCGCGTTTGCGCGTCTGGCTGGCCTTACCGCCGGGCTCGCGGGCAAACTATTCGAAGCGGATCGCCGCCGATGAAACATGCGACCCAAAGCCGGGCGATATGCTGTTGTCCAATGCTTGGTCGCCATATAGTGCCCGCCGATGGGTGACGAGGATCCCGACCTCGATCGGGCTCGCAATGGCGACCGAGAAGCTTTCGGTCGCCTGGTACGGCGCCATCAACGACGCGTGTACGCCGCTGCACTTCATATTCTCGGTAGCCACTCCGACGCCGACGACGCGACGCAAGAGACGTTCGTCCGCGCATACAAGGGACTGCCGACCTTCGACGGTCGCGCGGACTTCTTTACGTGGCTCTACCGGATCACGGTGAACACCGCGCTCAACTCGCTGCGCGGTGGCAAGCGCGGCGCCGCGCTGTCGGAGCGGGGCGGGGCAGAGGCCGCGCACGTCGGCGGGCGTCCCGAGGCGCTGGGTCAGAAGGTGCCTGATCCGGCGCAGAAGGCGCAGCAAGGTTCAGAGATTGCGCGCGTGCTCGAGGCGGTCGCGGAGCTATCGCCGTCGCTGCGCGTGACGCTCGTCCTTGCCACGATCGAGGAGCTGCCCCACAAACAGATCGCCGAGATCCTGGAGATTCCAGAAGGCACCGTTGCGTGGCGCGTCAACGAAGCGCGCCGCCTGCTGCGCCAACGCCTCTCTGCGACAGAGCAACTGTCCGCAGCTCGCAAGTAGCACCATGGCCGACGATTTGGACAACCTCCTTCGCGCTGCGATGAAAACCCTGGACGATGAAGTCCCGTCGGGTTATTTCGAGGCCCTTCCGAATCAGACGCTGGCGCGTCTGGAGGCGAGTATGCAGCACGATTCTGCGGGGACGGAGAAACGCGATGCAGGAGTGCCGCCGATGGTCGCGGCGACCACGACTGCGTCCCAGCCGAGCTCTTCGAGCTCGTCGAGTACCAGCATGTCGAGCAGCAGCATGAGCATGAAGAAGGAAGAGCGCGAAGAAGACTCCGGTCTTCACGACATTCGCAATCTCGCGCAGTCGACGAAGCAACGTCTGTCGAGTCGGCGCGTGAGCACCAGCCCCATCTCCGACGAGGATGCGCTCGCGTCCGCGTCGGGAAGCTGGAAGAACATCGCGCTGCCACAGCCGGCGAAGATGGTCGCTCTGCCCGAGCTCGCCGACCTTCCCTCGAAGGCCGACGTTCGCGCCGCCGAGAAGGCCGCGAAAGAAGCCGCCGCGGTCGCCAAGGAGGCCGAGAAGGTCGCCAAGGAAGCGAAGAAGGCCGCTCGCGATTCGAAGAACGACATCGCCGCCGCTGCTCCCGCTGCAGCGACCTCGGTCGCCGCCGTCGAGCCCGCGGCCGCAGCGCCGGCCGTCGAGCGCAAGGCGTTCGCGCTCCCGTCGGCGCAGTCCAAGAGCAGCAAGGGCCCGCTGTTCGCCCTCGTCGGACTCGGTGTCGCCGCCGCTGCCGGTGGCGTCATCTACATGCAGATGGGCAAGAAGTCGGAAGAGCCTGCGCCGCAGGTCGCCGCCGCGCCGCCGGAGCCCGTGAAGGCCGAGGTGACGACGACGCCGATCGAGACGCCGCCCGCCGCGCCGCCTCCGGTCGAGGCCGCTGGCTCGGCCGTCGAGGAGCCTCCTCCGCCCGTCGCCGCGATCGCGGCTCCCGCGGACAAGAAGGACGAGGACAAGGAAGCGAAGGCGAAGAAGGCGAAGGTCCACACCGTCGAGATCGTCGACGAGGGGAAGAAGGCGCCCGACAAGCCCGCTCCCGAGAAGAAGGAGAAGGCGCCGCCGGCCGAGAAGGCCACCGGTGGTGGCGAAGGCGAGCCCTCGTTCGACCAGCTCCTCAAGGAGGCCGGTGTCGACGAGAACAAGAAGGAGAAGAAGCCCACCCTCGACAAGAAGGAGCTGTCGGGCGACGACTTCAAGAAGGGCATGTCCGCCGTCGCTGCGAATGCCAAGGCCTGCTACGCGGGCAACCAGGGCATCGCGATGATGAAGCTGGTCATCTCGCCCGAGGGCAAGGTCTCCAAGGTCACGATCACCGGCGCGTTCGCCGGCAAGCCCGAGGCTGATTGCGTCTCGAACGCGGTCAAGTCCGCGACGTTCCCGCCGTGGGACGGCGGTCCGCAGAGCTTCAACTTCTCGTACATGCTCGCGGAATAAGCCCCTTGTCGGGGCACGCGAGGCCGGGATAGGGTCGCCGGCCTCGCGTCATGTCAAAGGTAGCGACCGGTCGTTATTTCGAGGACTTCAGCATCGGCCAGCAGCTGGTGCACGCGGTCCCACGCACGCTTCACGGCGGCGACATCTCGACGTACATCTCGCTGACGGGTGACCGCCACCCGCTGGCCTCTTCCACCGAGCTTGCCCGCTCGCTCGGCTTCACGCGCGAGGTCATGCCCGACCTCCTCGTGTTCCACATCGTGTTCGGCAAGTCGGTGCCGGACATCTCGCACAACGCGACGGCGAACCTCGGCTACGCCGACGTCCGCTTCCTTCGCCCCGTCTATCCCGGCGACACCCTCGTCGCCGAGAGCGAGGTGATCGGGCTTCGCGAAGTGTCGAGCGGAGAGGCGGGCGTCGTCTACGTCCGCACGCGCGGCACGAACCAGAAGGGCCAGGAGGTCCTCTCGTTCATTCGCTGGGTCATGATCCCCAAGCGGGACAAGGACGCTGCGAAGGGCGTGAACCAGGTGCCGGCACTGCCGGCCGTCGTCACGCCGGATCGCCTGCCGGTCCCCGAGTCGATGAACCTGCAGCGCTACCCCGACCTCGCGTGGGCGATGCCGCCGGGCGCGCGCTGGGACGAGTACGAGGTCGGCGAGCGCCTGAACCATCCCGACGCGATGACCGTCGAGGATGCCGACCACATGCAGGCGACCCGCCTGTATCACAACAGCGCGCAGGTCCACTTCGACCAGCAGGCGATGGCCAACTCGAAGTTCGGCAAGCGCCTCGTCTACGGCGGTCACGTGATCAGCATCGCGATGGCGCTGTCGCAGAACGGCCTTGGCAGTGCGCTGCGCATCGCCGCGTGGAACGGTGGCGCGCACGTCGCGCCGACGTTCGCGGGCGACACGCTCCGCGCGTTCACCGAGGTCGTCGAGAAGGCCGAGATTCCGGGCCGCCGCGATGTCGGCGCGCTGCGCCTCCGCCTGAACGCGGTGAAGAACACGCCGGCCGCCGAGCTGCCGGCGATCGCGTCGCTGCTGTCGGGCACCAAGGAGCCGCGCATCGTGCTCGAGCTCGATTACTGGGCGCTCCTGCCGCGCATCCCCGAGGTGTCGGGTCGCTTCACGCAGGCGTACACGACGCCGCGCTGAAAATGCGGCTATCGTCCGCGGCATGAAGCTCCACGGACGTCTGGTCGCCGTCGTCGTTGCCGTTGTCCTCGCCGCCTGTGGCGGCAAGTCCAAGCCCGCCAAGCCTGCCGCGCCGGCGGAGCCCGCCGCCGCCGAGCCCGCGGCGCCGGCAGAGCCTGCCGCGACCGTGCAGGCGCCCGCAAC
>JABFXX010000538.1 GCA_013368795.1 Kofleriaceae bacterium | reverse complement strand
CAAGGCGACCGTCGCACAGCTGCACGACGACCTGCCGCGCCTCGGCCTGTCGCCCGCCGCCAACGCGCATCTCGAGAAGCTCGTCGCACAGCGCGCCCGCATCACCTGCGGCTAGTGAGGGCGCGATTCTTCACTGCGCCGAATGAGACGTCAGTGACATCTGCCAGGTCTGTTCGACCAGGTCGTGCCCGAAACTACGGTGCTTTCCCGAGTCGATCAGCGTGAAGCCTGCAGCCTCGTAGATCCGTCGCGCGCTGGTGAGCACGTCGTTCGTCCACAGCACCATCTTCTTGAACCGCTGATCGCGTGCGAACTGGATGCACTCGTCGACGAGCTTGCGTCCGATTCCGAGACCGCGAGCGGTTGGCTCGACGAGCAGGAGGCGTAGTTGCGCTGTCGACTCGTTCTTCTTGACGCACATGATGCAGCCGACGCGCTCGCCCTCGACCTCGGCGATCCAGGCTGCCTCTCGCTTGGGATCGCGCTTCGCGACGAATTCGCCGACGATGCGCGCGACCAGAGCCTCGAACTCGTCGTTCCAGCCGTACTCGCGCGCGTAGAGCGCACCGTGCCGCTCGACGATCCAGCCGAGATCGCCGGGCCGCGGCGCACGCAGCACGACGATGCCAGGCGCCGGCTTGTTCAGGGCGCGATCGATATCGCGCAGGGCACCGAGCAGGCGCTGCTGGTCGGCGTCGGAGAGCGTCGCCAGGAGCGCTTCGACCTCCTTCTGTGATCGCGAGTCGAGCGTCTGGTAGGCGCGGTGACCGGACTTGGAGAGCTTGGCGATCTGGCGCCGGCCATCGGCATCGGACGACTCGACCGTGACGAGGCCGTCGCGCTTGAACCGGGTGAGGATGCGGCTGAGGTAACCGGCATCGAGCTCGAGCTGAGCGCGAAGCGTCGAGACTTCCGTGCTCGGGCGCTGGGCCAGCTCGAAGATCACTCGCGCCTCGGTAAGCGAGTAGGGGGTGTCGTGAAGGTGCGCATCGAGCACGCCGATGCGAGCGGTCCACATGCGGTTGAACGCGCGGAACGCGGCAGCACGTGAGGTCATGTCCACGCGGACATGGTCAACCAATTGATTGACTCAGTCAAGTATCAGCGCCGACCGCGCATCGCGACGTACTTCTGCGGGTAGGCCGCGAATTGCCCGGCGTTGACGTCCTCGTCGGGGACCGCGACATGGTTGTCCTTCACGACCAGGCCGCGCTGGCCGATGTGCTCCTGTGGCGAGAGCCCGGTGAGCTCTTGCCAGTCCCTGCACAGGTGAGCCTGGTCGTAGTAGCCGCATTCGGCGGCGATGCGCGACCATGCGGGCGTCAGGCTGCGCGCCGCGAGGGCGAGCGAGCGCTGGAACCGGCGAACCATCGAGTAGCGCTTCGGCGTCATCCCGACGTCCTCGGAGAAGACCTCGATGAGGCGGCGGCGGCTGAGTCCGAGCGTTCGCGCGATGCTGCCGACTTCGATGCCTGGCCTGTCGAGCTCGGCGAGCGCAGCCGTGACGGCCGGCCGCTGCTGCAGGCGATCCGACAGGCGCGCGATGAGAGCTCGCTCGAGCAGATCGAACCGCTCGAGTGCACCTCGGCAAACGCACAATTTCTCGCGTAGCTCGGTCGCACTCGGCCCCCACAGATCCGTGAGCTCCACGTGCGAGTTCGCAAACGCGCCCGGCGGCGCACCGAGGAGGCGTGCGGCGCCGCCCGGTTTGAAGTGCACGCCGGCCACGTGGGTGCGCACGCGCGTCTCGTACTCGAACGCCGAGCTGTAGCAGCCCGACGCGCCCGTCGACCACCGCATCCGGCGCTGCCGGCCGGTCGAGTCGTAGATGACGCCCTCCTGATCGTGGAGGTTGAACAGGATGTCGACGGTGCCCGTCGGCAAGACCCGCTCGCGCGCGGCCGCTGCCGCACCTTCTACGATCCAGAGGCGGTCGATGTACTCGCCAAGTGGCGGCCCGGGGCGACGAACGTGGTAGCGCACGCTAACTCTCCGGGGACAAGCGTAACGTGCGGATGTGATTTGTCGATCGCAGGACGAGACCTGCGAGACACGCGTCACTCTCCGTGTGTTCGACCTGTGCGCGAGCGGACATCGCTTTCAGGGCGATCGTCCGTGCGCCTCGCCGACTTCACCGCTTCGCGAGCAGACAGCATCCCGAGCGCCACAGCGAGCAGTGCGACCACGATTTGAATCGTCACGGCAGGGTCACCACGGATCGCACGCCGAGGCCGAACATCGACCCTGCGAGCTCTCCGCCGAGCGCCGACTGCAGCTCGATGTTCAGGACGGCACGGCCGTTGATGCGGATGCCGAGGCCAAGGCGCTCGAGATCTTGCACGCGAGAGAGCGACCGAGCGTGATCGACGACGGGCCGAACGTCGACGGTCAGTCGTATTGCTGCGGCGAGCGCGAGGCGCCGCGTCATCTGCCGTCTGCCTTCGAGGTCGAGCACGCCGGCGAGACCGACGTCGTTCGTGCGCGGCATGTTCGCCTCGGCGACACGCACGAGCAGGGGCAACCGCGCCATGCCGTCGATGCTCCACGGCAACGAGCGCCACTGCACGCTCGCGAACGGCGTCAACGAAACCACACCGGGCGTGAAGAGATCGGGATATCCAAGCCCTTCGACGGCATTGGCGATCGCGAGCGCGCGATTCTGCATCAGCGTCGCTCCGTGACCGGCGAGCGGAGCAGCGATATCCAGGCCGCCGACGATCGTCATGCCGCTCGTGAGCCACCGGTACGCTCCCCGCAATTGCGGGTTCGCGAGAGTCGCATCGTCGACATAGCTGCCGGCTGGTTGCGCGACGCTCGCGATCACGAACGGCGCCCTGATCCCGATCGCCGCGTTCGACCCGAGCGCGTGCGAGCCGTCGAGGGTGATGACGAACGCCTGTCCCTTCGCTTCACCAAACGCCATCGCGTCGAATGGCGCAGTGGCGAGTCCGAGCTGAGCCTCCGCTGCGACGACATCTTCTCGAGTCGATGTCGTGGCGACCAACGGATCGGCGACGGCCGCGCGTGTCGCGAACACGAGCAGGATCGACCACCGGCTCATCGGAGTGCCTCGATCCATGCCCGGATGTTCGCCACGGCTTCCGAGTCGACCGTGTTCGTCGCGAGCGGTGGCATCTGCCGCCCGAAACCGCGCCGGCTCATGAACGAGAGCACCCTGCTGTCACCGGGCTCGCCAGGTTTCACCGCACTTCCGACGACCGTGCGGTACGTCGCGGTGTTCGCAGGCGATGCGAGGTCACCGATCGCGAGCGTGAAGTCGTAGCTCGTCTGAGGATCGAAGCAGCGCGGCCCATCTCGGGCAGGACGGTTCGGGTTGTGGCAATGGCTGCAATTGGCGTGGAGATATCCGAGTGCCGCCACTTCGACCGGCGTCCCCGGCACGACGGGAACGGCGGCCGGAGGAGCCGTCAGTCGTCCCTCCTCTGCGAGTGCCGACAGGTCGACGTCTCCCGGCGCCGCGGCAGATGACAGCTGGATCGCCGAGAAGCCGAGCACGTAGCTCCGTCGACCGCCGTGACAGGCGACGCATTCGCCTGCACCCGGAACGTCGTGCTCGGTCTCTCGTGCATCGAGCTCGCCCAGCGGTGCCGCGATCGCGTCGCGGTCGTCGGCGCTCCACACGTACGAGAGCGCGACCCAGTCCTCGTCGCTCGGGCCCCGCTTCTCGATCAGGCGCGTCTCGATCCGTACTCCGTCGACCGAGAACTCCTTCCAGACCTTGGTCCCGTCGGGGAAGCTCCACTCGTCGATGCTCGACGTATCGATCTGCGCGCCGTCAGGCAACAGGATCCAGCGCTGCTTGTCGGCTCCATCGCTCCACAGCGGAAAGCGGGGCGTGTACGCGAGAACGCCGTCGGCGAGCTCGCCGCTCGCGATGTCAGCGTAGAGCCCGGTCTCCGAAAGTCGCGACGGAAGCTCGGCCACGCGCTCGGGCTCTGCCAGATCGCACACCCAGAACCGATCGCAGCCGGTCAGCAACACGGCCGCGAGCGCGAGCACGCGAGCGCTCGAAGTCATGGCTTTCGCACCATGACCGCCGCGGTCGCGGCGATGCAGACGAACGCGACCCACGAAGCGATCTGGAGTCGTCGTCGCGCACGTTCTGAATCGACGGTCGCTCGCGCCATCACGCGCAGCGAGTACCCGGTCGCCGCGCCGGCCGCGACGGTCCAGGCCATG
>JABFXX010000239.1 GCA_013368795.1 Kofleriaceae bacterium | reverse complement strand
CGGTGCGTGGTCGTTGACCGCGATCGGCATCGTGCATCCCCCTCGAGGAGCGCCTCGCACCGGAGACATCTGTCGACGTGCACACCCGATTAGCGATCGTGAGATCAACACCACACAGTCGTCGGGTCGACGGCGTCATCCCGATCTGTTCCGGATCGAACGGCAGCGTCCGCGCTACGTGAGGAGCAGCCGGCGGCAGTTGTTCTTGACCAGGATGATATGGTGGCCAGATGGCAACAAGGCTTGCGCCCCTTGTGCTTGCGATCGGAGTGCTCGCAATCGGGCGTAGCGCAGTCTCAGCGTCGGCTGGCGAGCAGCCGGAACCCGATCTGAAGGCCGAGCTCATCGAGCGGTTCACCCGGTTTGTCGACTGGGAGTCGTTGCCCGAGACGATGATGATCTGCGTGGTCGGCGATACTCCGATCAAGGCACAACTTCAAAAGATCGCGCGGCGTCAGACCATCAAGGGCAGGCGTGCCCGTGTATTGACCGTCGTGGCCGAGGACGTCGCCGATTGTCAGGTCGTGCTGATCGCGGGCGAAGACCCCGACCAGCTGCACGCAGTGCTCGCTCGAACGAACGGTCGGCCGATCCTCTCGATTTCGGAGAGTCCAGGGGCCGCGGCCGCCGGCACGATCATCAACCTGTATCTCGAAGACCAGCACGTCCGATTCGAAATCAACACCAGTGCCGCGAAACACGCCAGGCTGACACTTCGCTCCAAGCTCCTCAAGCTCGCCAGGATCGTTGGCGGTGAGACGTCCGCGCCATGAACATGTCGATCCGGACACGGCTGATCCTCATCATCGCCGGGATCACCCTTGGCTGCCTGCTCGTGGGCTTCACGCTGGTCGGCTTTCATCAAGTCAGCGTCCTTCGCGCCCAACGGCAGCAAGCACTGCAAGTGCTCGTCGACGCCGTTGGTGACACCTCGGTTTCGGCCTTGGCATTCGGGGACAGTGCCGACGGTAACGAGTCACTGCGCGGCTTGGCTCATTTCGCCGATATAGAGGCGGCGGCGCTCTACGATGAGGACGGTAAGCTCTTCGCCACCTACAGCAAGAGGGACGGCCGCTCGTGGGATTGGCCGCCGAGCCTTGTCTCCGATGCTAGGCCTCGTCCAGAGACGGGCGACGACTTGACCCGAGTCCGCCAGCGTGTGGTTCACGAGGGCAAGACGTACGGTACGATCGACGTGCTCGCGTCGAACGATGCGCTGAGGCGCGAGATCGCATCGTTCATCGAAACGCTCGCCGCACTCGCATTTGCGTTGGTGGTCGCGTCGATCGCGGCGGCTTGGCTGCTGCAGCGACGCATCACGCGCTCAGTCCTCCAGCTCGCCGACATTGCACGCCGCATCACGCGTGGGGAGGCGACCAGTCTCCGTGTGACCAGCGCACAGCCGGGCGAGCTCGGCGTCCTCGCCGCGGGTTTCAATGCCATGCTCGAGAACCTCGCAGAACGCGAGCGGGAGGTGATCGCATCTCGCGACACCCTTCGTGCCGTCATCGACGCATCGCCTGTCGCGATCATCGCGTGCGATGACCGAGGCGTGGTGACCCTGTGGAACGCACAGGCCGCAGCGGTGTTCGGTGCTTCCGAACGCGAGGCCGTCGGTCGTGAGATCAAGATCGTCGCCCCGGATCCGGCGCTGGCGAGCGTCTGGTCCCGTTGCGCCATGGAATCCCTGTCTGCTCTCGAAATCGATGTTTGTGGTCGTGCCCTCGCATTCTCGACAGCCCCATTGACCGGGGGCGCCATCATCATGGCCGTGGACATGACCGAGCGGAGGCGGGCCGCCGAGGTACTCGTGGAGCGCGCGGCCCAGCTTCAACGGGCGCAGAAGATGGATGTGGTCGGTCGGCTGGCCGGCGGCGTCGCTCACGACTTCAACAACCTGCTCACTGTGGTGCTGGCCTCGTCTCAGATGATGCGAAGTCGCACGAAAGGCCGCGCCGATTTGGTCGATTACATCGACAACGTTCAGGCTGCAGCGCAGCGCGGTGCGGCGCTATCACGACGGTTGCTGGGCTTCTCGCGTTCGCAGGCCATCGATGAGCGGGATGTCGATCTTCGTGAGGTGCTGGGCGATCTCGAAAAGATGATGCGCAGTGTGATCGGCGAACACATGGTCGTCGACTTCGATCTCGACTCGCGTCCTTCGGTGGCGCATCTCGATCGAGGACAGCTGGAACAGGTTCTGTTGAACATGGTGCTGAACGCGCGCGACGCAATGCCTGGCCGTGGTGTGCTCACCATACGGAGCCGCGTGGTCGACGGTGGCGATGCTGCCTCGCCGAATAAGAGCTTGTCCGGCGGCTGGATTACGATCGCGGTACAGGACACCGGCGTGGGCATCGCGCCCGAGATCTTGGACCGCGTGTTCGAGCCGTTCTTCACGACCAAGGAAAACGGGACAGGACTCGGCCTGGCGACAGCCCAGCAGATCGCACGCGACTTGCGCGGTGAAATTACGGTCGCGAGCGAGCTCGGTGTCGGCACGACGTTCACGCTGTGGCTCCCGATGGTGGCGTGCGTCGCGCGCCGTCCGCCGGCCGACACAGTTCAGCCAGTCAGGGTAGGGACGGACGCCATTCTGGTCATCGAAGACGAACCGGCGCTACGCAACGTGGTGGTCGTCGTCCTGGCGGAGGCCGGCTACCGAGTGCGGGTCGCCTCCACCCCAACGGAGGCGATCGAACTGGCCGCCGAGACCGGTATTCCCATCGATTTGTTGATCACCGACGTGGTCATGCCGGAGATGAGCGGGCCGAAGGTGGCGGGGGAGATAGCGCGGTCGAGGCCCGATCTTCCAGTCCTCTATATGTCGGGTTACGTTGGTAACGCGCTGAGCCAGCACGGTCTCGACGAGCGCGCGCCGTTGCTTCGCAAACCTTTCACGCCCGAGCAGTTGTTGCGGATGGTTCGTGACACGCTCGACGCTAGTCACCGCGAACGTGCTCGAGGCCCGTGCGGCCTCGACGGCTGAGTGCAATCCCAGACTGTAGGTCGACGCAGGTACTGCGAGCTCCTTCGTCATGGGCAGGGATCAACTCTTCGTCGTCCAGTTCATGTCCCCGTCCACGTCCAATGCTGAGACCTTCGTCTACGTGCGCGAGAGCTCCGTTGTTATGGGAGTGAAGGTGGCGAGGAGGTCACCCTGACACCAGGTCAGACGTTCCACGAGGGCCTCAACGACGTTCCTGGTGGTGATGATCGAGAAGCAGGGCGCGCCGATCCTGACACCGCTGAAATGACCGCACGCCGCGGCGGAATGAGGCGTCCATCGTCCGAGTCAGTCCTCATTGGCGAGATGCGGCCCGCGACTCGTGCGTGGTCTTCCATCGGCAACGCTCTGCGCCGACGCCACGGTCACTGACGCGTTGCTCCTGCGGTATCCGTCTTTATGACCACCACCAAGAGCAGCGTGCTCGTCGTCGGGGCGAGCGGGAATATGGGCTTCAAGATCGCGCGCGAGCTGATTGCTCTCGGCGCCGGTGTGCGCGTCACGCATCGCGCCGCGTCGCCGGCCGAGCGGGTTTCGGCGTTGGCCGCGGAGGGTGCCGCGGTCGTCGAGGCGGACCTCGGCGACGCGGCGTCGCTCTGCCGCGCCTGTGAAGGCGTCGACGTCGTCGTGTCGGCGGCCCAGGGCTTGCGCGACGTGATCGTCGACGGGCAGACACGCCTGCTGCGCGCGGCGGAGCAGGCCGGGGTCACCCGGATGATCCCATCCGACTATGCGGTCGACTTCTTCAAGACCGACGAGGGTCATAACCGCAACAACGATCTGCGTCGCGAGCTCGCTCGCGTGCTCGATGCCTCGCGGGTGCGAGGTACCTCGGTGCTGTGCGGCACGTTGATGCACCTGCTCGCGACCAGCGGGTTCGGACCGGATCCGAAGACCGGCGCGTTGCGGGTGTGGGGCGACCCCGATCAACGCTACGACTTCACGCACGCCGACGACGTTGCAAAGTATGTCGCGGCGATCGCGCTCGACGACGGCGCCGCTCGCGTCATCCGGGTCGCGGGCGATTCGCGGTCGCCGCGCGAGCTCGCCGCGATCTTTGGGGAGGTCCGCGGCGCGCCGGTGCCGCTCGAGTCCGCCGGGTCGCTGGCCGAGCTCGACGCGCTGATCGCGAGGCTGCGCGCCGCGGACCCCGCGCCGACGAACCTGCTCCCGGCGTGGCAAGAGCTGCAATACGTCCGGGACATGGCGAGCGGGCGCGGCCGACTCGAGCCGCTCGACAACGGCCGCTATCCGCACATCCAGCCGCGCACGGTTCGCGCGTTCCTGCGTTCGCTCCCCGCCCGGTGACCGACGACCACAAGCACATCGATTCTCGCGAGGCCGCCCGCGTCTGTCACCGCGCGTCTGCGCATCGGTGGGCGACGGATCACGGAGCCCGTCTAGCAGCTGGCGGCGATCCGACAGGCGTGTTCGAAGCGATCACGGTGCTCGCCTGAACTGCCCGAGCAGCAGGCGCGCGCCTGCCGAGGCGCCGTCGACCGGGACGTCGAGGGCGGCGCGCACCAACCCGCGCAGGTCTCCGGCGGCGAGGTGATCGAGCCAGCTCGGCTCCGACGACGGGGCGTTCGCGCGATCGGTGAGGCGGGGTACCTCGCTCTGCACACGCTCGCGCTCCCCGAGCGCCGCCTGCACGTCCGCGATGGTGTCGTGGAGTGTCGACAGTCCCGCGTCCTCGATCGCCGTCTCGGTATCTCGATCCATCGAAATGTCGTACAGCGAGCTCGTGCGATCGATGCTCTCCTCGATCACCTGGCGGGGTAGCTGCAACGCCGCTTGCGCAGCACCGACGTCGTAGCCCCAACCACGGCCCGCCGCCCGCGCGCATCGATGACCAAGTCCCCCGGTGTTGCGGGCACCGCCCAGGTCAGCTCGACGACGTGACGGGTGTCTCCGCTCGCCGTCTGCTCCTCGAAGGCGTCGATCACCGTGCCTTCGTCCGCGGCGACGAAGTCGACCGCGTGCTCGCCCGCGATCACGCGTGCCCCGCGGCGCACGGTCCCGCGCGGCGCGATCTCGACACCGCGGGACCTGTCTGCGGAACCGATCGAGAAGATCGCGCTGAGGAGTCGCTCGTGGTTCGTTCGCCGGTCCTCTCCGCCCGGTCTCCGCTCCGTGATCCACGCTCGCCCGCGTCCTCCGGCCCCGAGCGCGACCGCGAGGCTCGGCGACAGCAAGACGACGTCGGTCGCCAGACCTTCGTCGAGCGTGACGTCGCAATCGATCCAATGTGACTCCGAGAGATCGAGAAAGCCGGACGCCGTTGCTGGAGGCCAGGTCATCCGTCGAGTCTTATACGAAGAGATGGCCGAGGCTGGTGGCACCGCGCAGGAGAAGGCGTCGCGATCACGGCGGGTGAGCTCGAGCGCGACGGCAACCAACCTCGCCCAGCAATGGGCGCAGGTTGGACCTTCCGGTGATCGCGAAAATCTTCCGGGCGCGCGCGCGTCGACCTTGCTCGAGCCGATCACGCGCGGGCCGACGTTCGTGTGCGTCGAGGGGGCCCGCTGGCGGCCGACGCCGCTCGTTGAAGCGGCTGCGACCGCTGCGGGAGTCCGCCTCGCGTTCGAGTTGCCGACCCTCATCGATCACGCGACGGATCGGACGACACGTGAGCTCCTCGATGATGCGCTGAGTCGTTCCGCTTCCCGTCAGTGCGCCTGCTATTCGAGCAGGTGAGCGCATTGCGCGATCGGCTCGGCGGGTCGCTGCCAATCGTGTGCACACAGCGAGCCGCAACACGGCGGACGCCCGACGGTTGTTGGCAGCAGTTTCGGCAATCGGCTCGCGATATGCTGGATGCCGCAGATGAGGAGGTGCGTGAGGAGAAGCGTCGTGTTCGCTGCGATCGTGAGCGCTGGGGGACTCACCGCTGGCTGCGGTCGCCTGGGCTTCGACGCCGGAACCGATCCCGATGCGTTTCGCATCCATCCCTCGGCCGGCGTCGTCGAGGTGGGTGAGTCGATAGAGCTCACCGTCGAGGGAGGTGAGGAACCATTCGAGTGGACGACCACGGTCGGACAGCTGATCGGTGAAGCGAGCCGTCGGCGCGCGATCGTCGTCGATGCGGACGTGGTGGTGACCGTGCGCGATGCGACCGGCGCGATCGTTACCGCCGAGCTAGCGTCGGGGGAGTGGGAGACTCGCTTCGAGTACGCCGGGCCAACTTCGTGGGCCTATCCGACCAGCATCGTGTCGCTCGCCGACGGACGGGTGATCACTACGATGGCGGTACGGCAGTCGAGCGGTGAAGAGCGCTGGGTCGTGTTCGGCGGTCGTGGGGCTGACATGCTGGAGCTCGACTCGTTCTCCTTGGGCCTTGCGCTTCCTTCGTTGGCGGCTCAAGTCGTGCCGTTCGCCGAGCTCGGTTGCGTAGTGGTCGGTGGCGCGGACTCGGCCGACGGATCTCGAGCGCTCGTACGCGGCAGCACCGATTGTGCATCGTTTTCGACGTGGGACGACTACCGGCCCGAAGCATCGGTCGCGACGGCCGCATCCGGGGTCGCAGTCGATAGTGCGGGCGGTGTATGGGTCGTTGGTACGACCGAGACCGTCGACGATGTCGTCTCGTTCGTCCGCTTCAGCGGCGATCGTGGCGCGACGTGGGAGACGCGCGCGACGCTAGGGGAGACCTACGCGCGTTCCATCGCGATCGCGCCGACTGGCATGATGTACATCCTTGCAAGGAATCGATCGGACGCGTCGCTGTCGCTGTTCGAGGCGTCCCCAGATGGCACCGCGTGGTCCGAGGTCGACCACTACTCGCCCAGCCAGGGCATCTACTTCAATGGCGAAGGGCGACCGAACCTCGTCGCGAGTAGCGATGGCAGCGTCTACTACCAGTACGGAATCGAAGGCGGGGTCAACGGAGGGACACGTCGCTTCGAGCCTGCAACGCGAACCACCAAGCTGCTCGCGACGCTCGATGGAGGCTCGCATCTAGGCGCGCTCGCGAGCGACCCGGGGATGCAGAGCATCTATTCGACCGGCCGCGTTGCGCCGAATGGGACCGGCACGCGCGCCGAGGTATGGGTGATGCGGCCGGGCGCGACCGATTGGGCGGCGCAGTCGACGTATCAGCGTGGCGCCGACGAGGATTCCGAGGGCACCGCGCTCGCGGTGGCCTCCGATCGCAGCGTATGGCTCGCCGCCTGGGGCTGGAGGCAGGGCGTGCGCGCAGCGGTGATCCGCCAGCTCCAATGATGAGCAACACACTCGACTTCGTCACACCTGGCGAGAGTCGGGCACCGCTGGCCACACTTCAGGCATCACGGCATAGCTGCGTCTCGGTGGGCGGATCATGTAGCCTTCACGCATGCAGCTCGAGCCTTGCGCGGAGTGCAGGCGTCACGTTGCGGTCGATGACACCACGTGTCCGTTCTGCGGGGCGTCCATCGTCGTGTCGGCGCCACGACCGGTGCTCGTAGGTCGGTGGTGCCGCGCCGCGATCTTCGCCGGCGCGACGACACTCGCCGCGTGCCACACAAGCGGCAATAGCGCGATGAGTACGCAGCAGCAGGTTCCGAACGACACGTCGACGAACTCGGTCGAGCCGACGAAGGTCGAGTCGCCCGCGATAGGCGCCGGCACGATCCACGGCGTTCTGGTGGATCAGACCGGCGCGCTCCTTCCGAACATGCCGGTCTCGATCCTGAGGCCAGGGACCTACAACGCACAGCGAACAGTCCGTACTGACGCCCACGGTGAATTCGTGTTCGCCGATCTGCCGGCGGGCCGTTATGAGCTGATGTTCGGAACTCGCGACGACCCACGGCAGAGGCCGGACACCGATTACGTCCAGGTCAAAGCGGGTGAGGTCTCCGAGACCAAGGGCACGATCTATCCCGAGCCCGTTGATACGGGCCCGTGCTGCAAGCCGTACGGTGCGCCGCCCGCGCGCAGGCGAGTCGTCTAGCCTCTTGTGCAGCTCGGAGGCATCAGCGCCGACTGCTCGTCGTAGAGCTGTTCGCGCGTGAGAACAACGGTCGTCTCGCCCATAGCGCTGCCATGCCTGCTCGGTGATTGCGCATGGCGCGGGCGGCGAGGGTGACGAGATCCTGGGCACGCTCGCGCGGTTTCGGGGCGACTTCCTCGATGGCGACGATATCGAGGTCGGTACGGCGTTCACCGGATGGAGCTAGCTCGCCCGGCGATCTCGTCATGCGGTGACGATGTCGCGCCAGAACGACTTGCCGAGGTAGTCGACGCGCGCGCTCGCGATGCGATCCGCCGCGAGCCAGAGCTCGCAGCCGAGGTCTTTCGTGTGTCGCCCCCGAGGCTGGAGCTCGAGCGTCAGAATTCGTAGCCGATTGCGCCGCTCGCCTCCCACGTATGAAGCTGTACGTTGTCGCCGCTCTGCTCGGTGAGAAGTGACGAGTCTCCGGCGGCTCGGAACGTCCCATGGAGATCGACGACGAGCCCACTGCGATCGCGATAGGAGAGGCCTGCGCCCATCGGGAACTCGACCAAGTTGTCGCTCTCCCGCAGCCCGGTGTCGGACTGCGCGAACTTCGTGTTCGTCACGTCATATCTCTGCCAGCCCATGCCGGCGAAGATGTAGGGGTTCCATTCGAAGTGCGGCAAAACGTTGTACCGAATCGCTCCCTCGACCGTCGTACCGATGAGTGTCCCGTTCTCGGATCCATCGAGCGTCTGCAGCGATGCCGCGGTTCCTAGGTAGCTGATGTCCAAACCGATCGGGGTGTGCGTGCCGATCGAAGCACGCAGATCCCATAATCCGCCCGCGTCATTCCTCATGACGTCGCGCATCGCGGCGTCCGTGAAACCGGTGACGCCTCCGCCGACAGTCACGCCGACACCGATCTCCGAACGCAGTCGCGAATCGCGCCAGCCGTAGCTGAACGGCGCGGTCTCGGTTTCCTCGTGTGTGGTCGAATACATGTCATCGGCATTCACATTCGGTGCAAGGGTGAGAATTCCCACTCCTGCGAAAGTGGATAGTCCAACCTTCATGGTCCTTTCTCCTTCGACAGGTCGACAAAGCAGTGCACGTGCCAGCGTCGATGAAGAGAGGCGCCGCAAGGCCGCGACCCCGAGGCGCTCCGCTCCTTCATCGAGCGAGCTCGAATGGTGTCGGCATTACCGAGAGTGCGTTCCGGCAAGGCGCGATGTCGCGACGGCGCGCATCGGCCCTTCTCGCGTTGGGCAGCATGCCTCATCCCGCATGCGGACGATCAACATACGTTCACCAGCCGGATTCTCATGTCGGAGGACTGAACACTTCGCCGGCCTCGACCGAGTTCGCGTCTCGCATCGCCGGAGGCACGCGCATCGCCACCGATGTCAGCGGTACGTCTGTCGCGCGCGCGATCACGGGAACTCGACCCTGACGCTGATCGTCACCGGCCCGACGGCCGCGGTGACGGTGCGATCGCCGCCGGGATCGATCGAGAATGTCCGCTCGCTATCGAGTGCTCCCACCGCCGCGCCGCGGACGCTGGTGTCGCCGGGCATGCCCGTCCCCGCGACGTAGGAGCCCGCGCTGTCGAAGGCATCGAGCACATAGAGAAAGCTCGCCGGCTCCGGGATATGCAGGGTCTGACCGTCGCCAGCGACGAGCGCGGGCCGCTCCGCGACGCGGATCCGCGCCCGTGTGACGACGTTCGCCGGGACGCGGGTGACTGCGAGCGCGGCGATGCCGAACCGGACGTCGACATCGCCGAGACCGTGGACCTCGAGCTTCTGCAGGGTCCCAGTTGTGCCCGTCGCCGACATGAGCCCGCCGGCCGATGCGGTCCACGGCTCCGTCGTCTCGCCGAACAGGTACTCGCCCGCGGGTCCGCGGCGGTCGGCGCGCAACGTCACCGTGCTGCCGTCGAGGACGTGGAGTACAGCGCCGGAATCGAGGAGCGCTGCCCCGTCGCGGCGAGGCACGATCTCGACGCTCGCGACATCGCGCACCTGGAAGTGCTGCGTCACCTCGATGACGCGATCGCTGGTCGTCTGCGCGAACGTGATCGCGGCGTCACCCGGCGCGAGCGCGCGAACAACGATGCGCTCGCCGATCGACTCGATCGCGACGATGCCCTCGGGCTCGATCGTGATCGTGTCTGGTGTCGCGACCTCGCCGAAGTCGGTGATGTAGTGCGTGAGCTCGAGCGGTTGCGTCGTCCCAGTCGCGAGCGCGCACGTCTCGGGCGCGCACTCGACCGTGGTGCCGTACTCGTAGAACGGTACGAGGACCTCCAGGTAGTTGTCGTTGCCATAGCAACCGCTCGCGAGCACGAGCACGCCGAGGTATCGCATGCGAGCAGCATCGTGAACGCCGTGCGACTCGCCAAGCAGTCGCCGCTGATATGGCGTCGCGCGCTGCTGCCGCCTCCGGTCAGCGGCGGATGTCGCAGGTATTGGGCGGGTAGGGCGCTGGCGGACCGCTCTTGCCGCGCTTTGTGCGCCGAGACGCGTGGACAGGTCGTACGTGCGACCGCAAGCTAGCCGGAACCGGCCGGCGATGACGGACGCGTTCGTCGTTGTCCAGTCGACGCGTTTGTGGTGCGACTAGCGCTGGAGCCCGCCCGATGCAGCGAGCTGCGTGTAGGCCGCATAGCGGGACTTGCGGTGCTGCTCCATCCATGCCGGCATGTCGAGCTGGGTGTTGTAGATCAGCGTCGTGTTCATCCGAAAGCGCGCCGAGCTGTCGTTGCAGCTCACGTTAAACCAGTCCGGTTGCGACGTCAGCGCGGTCATCTGGCCGTTGTACTGGGCACACTGCTTGTCGGCCGCGCGCGGCCACATCGAGTCGAGCATGATCAACGTGCGGTCCGGCTCGACGCGGGTAGCTACCTCGACGATCCATTGATCGTCAGCGGTCATGCAGTGCGTGGGCGTGTCCTCGTTGCAGCGGTAGCCGGCGTTCATGAGAGTCGTCACGACCCAGCGATGAACTTCGCGTCCATCGGTGGCCCCCTGCTGCGCCTCGTAGCCCTGCTGTGTGGCCGGCGCCGCCGGCGCACCCGACTGCATCCTCGGAGCGCATGAACACATGAACGCGACGGCAACCATCAATGTTCGCCCGCTGCAGCGTGTCATCACACACCAGTAGCGCATCTGCTTCGTTCGAACAACAACGCCGTTCGCTCGCCCGACGAAGCACGACTTCGGGTATCGCTGCTGTGTCTCGCCCTCTGTGAGCGCGCGGAGCACGTGCGCGAGACTGACTGCGATCGCGACTGCGCTTGTGGATCGACGCGCAAGATATGGAGTGTCGTAGGCTTGCGGTGGCAGCTCTTAGCGCCACAAGCGCGTGATCGCGAAGTCGGAGCTCGAGCCGACTGCACGATGATGCGCTCCGCCTTGGTCAGCCCAGCCGCGCGCAATGCGGCAAGCTGCGGCAGAGTTGATCATCCTTTGATGATTGACCGCGCCACCGGAGGGCGTGCGCGTGCGGACACTATCGCGCCCCGTAAGGATGGCGCCACGGAGCGTACGATCGGCCACGCGGAGAATGGCGCGGCGCTGGGGGCCAGTCCGTACAATGACCGACAAGCCGCTCCAATTGATGTGTTGTCACTGACGCTCGCTTCGCGGGTATTCTAGTCGCGGTCGAGAAATTCGGGTCGCTTCAGCGTGCCGCACGCAAACATCGCTCGCAGCACTTTCGCTTTGTCGAGCTGAGAGATGAGAGGCTTGCCGATGTAGTCGTCGAGATCGACGAATGTGTCGCCAAGCGACCAGCCGTCCTTCTGGCACACCGTCACGCCGACACCGCCTCCGTAGACGACGTGCGTGAAGCCCGCAACGACGATGAGAACGGCTACGAGTACGAGCGTCTTCACGGGCACGCGCACGGTTCGCTCGGTCTTCGGTGGAGGTGTCTGCGCGCTCCTTGCAATGCACACGGTGCAGCGCGACGAACCATCCGGTGGCGTCGGTGTGTGCACCGTTTCTGCGCGGCACGTTGGGCACTGCAGAACCCGATCATCTGGCCCCATCTCCCAACTGTAACGTGTTCAAGCCGCCCGTTCTCACGCTTCGCCGCAACAAACGGTTGCACCTAACCGCTCTCGCATTGCGATGCCGGTTTGGGGAACGCGGACTCATGGACGACGCGGTCGTGACACATCGTCTTCCTACGCCTCGCGATCGAGTGCGCACGTCCGATGTGATCGCTACGCGACTCTCGTCAGGCACTCCAAGCTCGACCGAGCTCGCCCCCAGCGCCCACACGCTTTCCCTGCTCGTACGCCGCCCTTGCCGTCGGCGCGCGGACGGCCGAGCTCCCGGGGCTTCCGGAGGTTACGGCCTCTTCGGAGGCTTTGTCGGGTCGAATGACGGTGACGCGTGCGCCGGACGCTTCGAGCGCCGCTACGGTCTCTTCCAGAGGAACGAGAGCTAACGCTCCAGGCGGTGCACGGAGCGAGAGGACGATGACCTCGTCGAAACCGATCGCGAGATCGGCGTTGTTGCTCGAATGGTATCCACCATCAATGTAGTGTTGCCCGTCGATCATCGCAGGAGGCGCGGTGAAGGACGCAGTCGTCGCGATCATCGCGTCGACCACGCTAACTCCGCTCGTGCGATCGAACGCCCGCCGCTCGCCTGTCTCGGCATTGACGGCAACAATCGACACCGGCTTCGCGGGCCACGTCTGTACCGGAAGCTGTGCGGCCATCCTGTCTCGACGGGCCTGGAGATCTGGCGGCGCCAGCGATGCGTGGTTCAGCGCGATCGTTCCGAAGCGTTTGAGAATGGCGTCCAAACCTCCGCCTGCCGCCTTTGCCTCTGCACACTCGCGGCGAATGGTCGGCCAATCAGCTGGAGGCCCCGAGGGCCGGTTGGGAATGGGTATGAATTGCTGCTCGAAGAGCTCGTCGAGATCGGTCCCGGCGGCCAGGTGCAGCGCCACTCGCGCTCCGGCCGAGGTTCCGATGAACAGGTCCGAGTCACGCAGATCCACACCCGCAGAGGCCATGCCGGCAACCAGCCCGCTCTCCCACGCGCTTGCGGCGAAGCTGCCGCCGCCCAGGACCACCGCCCGTCTCGTTGCGTTTCCCATGTCATCGATCATCGCCGATGAGCGCTTGGATGGCGACCAGACCAGGAGGTCGCAGTCGAGAGGAGTGGATGTCCTCGCGCCGCGGATTCTCGAGGCCGCCCGGCCTCGCGAGATTCGATGGTACGTGCCCGGCGTCGGCGTGGGGATCGAAGCCACCCAGGTCATTGCGAAGCTCGTCGACGAGCGCGTCGTCTCGCTGAGCTCGTACTCGAAATCGACCCGCGAGACCGGCGAGTCGATGCGCGATCTGCTCGTCGCACGACTCGGACCTCCGACCCTCGCTCGTGAGCGCTACGCCGGATGGGCGCACCAGGACCCGATTCAGCTACGCTGGTTTTGCGGGCTACACGTCGAGGTCGGCGCACCGCTCCGGCCGCCAGACCCGCGCGCGCTAGAGCGACTGATCTCTGGCGCATCCTGATCGCTGCGGCGCCCGAGCCATAGCCGGTTGTCCAGCTCGCAGATACCGAAGAGATAGAGCCTCGAGGCCTTCCTGTTCGCATGGGCGAATCGTGCGGACACAGGCTGACCGCCATCATTAGCGGCGCAGCAGGGCGCGTTCGAGGCGGGCCGCTTCGACGAGCTTTTCGACCGCCGGTGCATCCTCGTCGAGTACGTCCTCGGCGAAGCATTGCGGATCGACGGTACCGCGTGCGAGCTTGCCCACGCGGGTCGTGACTTCGTTGTGAAGACTCACTGCGGCGCCGGTGAGCGTACCGCCGATGGTTGTCCTCATGCCGTCCTCGTAGAACACCGCGGCGTGCACGTCACCGGCGATGTGCACGGTGTAGTCGTTGCCCGAGTTCAGGTACCACAGGTTGGTGATTCGGACGTCGCCACCGATGACAAGCTCGCCGCGGGTCACGGCGTTGCTGGCGAAGAGCGAGCCCAGCACCGTGAGCGATGACAAGGGATGCGACCCATCGAGTAGCGCGCCGGTCACGTGGAGCGAGCCGGTCACGACGAGCGGCGGACGCTCGCACAGATCGAGGTGTGGGACGTGGAGATCGCCCTCGAACCACTCGACGTCGCTGCCGTCGAGCTCGTCGCGAAGGAGATCGATCTGGTCGGCGAGCGGAGGTGCGCGCCGGGTAAGGCGCTCGCTTGCAAGCGCCGCCGAGATTGCTTCGGTTTCGAAGACGAGCCCGAGGTCGCGTCGGAGCTTCTCTAGTCCGTCCGCGGTGCCGCCGCAGGCAGCGTGGATTTCGAGAAGGCGGAGCACGTGGTACGGCTCGTCGCGCCGAGCGGCCACTAACATCGCGAGGTGTCGACCGGCGTCATCGTACTCGCCGTCGTCGAGGAGGCTCGACCATAGTGCTTCGCGCGATACGTGATCGTCGGGCTGAGAGCGGACGGCGCTCTCGAGATCCATGGTGCGGCGAGAGATCATGGTCGGGCACGATACCCGCGCTCATCTGCAACGCAACATCGGTTGTGGAAGCCGCAATCTCCTCGACGAGCTCGACCCCACAGCGCACCTTGATGTCGGACGCAGTGACGTCTTGAAGACAGCGACGCTGCGGACCAGGCGACAGCATCGATCAGCGACCTGGCCAATGGTGCTATTCTCGACGAGCTCACCTCGATCGCGCATGGCCAAGCTTATCGCCGTCTGGCTCCTCGTGCTCAGTATCGCGGGGTGTGGCCGTATCGGGTTCTCGCCCTTCGGAGACGATGGCGGCAGCTCCGGCGACGGGGCCGTGACGGTCGTCGATAGCCCCATCGCGCCAGACGGCAGTCCCGTGATGTTTGCGTGCGATGACGCGCGCGTGTTTGCGGCCGCAAGCGCACCGCTGGGAGGAGAGCCAACGTTTGTCGCGACCGGGACGCACCTGATCGCGCTGTGGCGCGACAGCAACGGCAACCTCGCGCGCACGACCTGGCAGCGCTCGCCTCTCGGGCTCGTGCTCGCGAGCCACGGCGACGTCGTGCGCGCCGGTCCGATCGGCGTCCACGCCGCCGCGGCGACCGCGACGCAGGTGCTCGTCGCGTACGACGACGGCTCCGACCTGTACACGCTTGTACTCTCCAGCGATGGCAGTCCCGCCGGCATCCCCGCGCTGGTGGGAAACTTCCGACTCGGCAGCAGCGACAGCCTGGTTGCCGATGCGACCAGCGGGACGTTCCGCGCGGTCAGTCGCGGCGCGCGCGCGCATCGCTTCGCTGCGGATGGCACGCAGATCGGCTCGACCCCGCTCGGTTCGCTCGCCAGTCACACGGAGATCGCTATTTCCGCGATCGGCAACACCCTGCGTGTGTACAGCGTAATCGACAATGGCGCCCCCACGTACCATGACGAGTACGCGACCATGCTGTCCGCGTCCGATGCGATCGTCGCAGGGCCCAGCCCGATCGAGAACGATCAGGCAGAGAACTACCAGATCGCTGCACCTCCCGTCGTGGCGTCGCTCGCTACCGCCGCGTCGGCCTCGCTCAGCGCCGATCCGGTGGAGACCTACGTGTACCTGTACGCAGGCACGGGCACACCCGCGGCCACCGTCATCGCGGGCGCGACGGGATCCGGAATCGGCCGGCCGCGCATCGCCGTGAACAGCGCGGGCCCGGTGAGCGTGGTGCGCACCCCGAGCGGCATGCGCGTGTTGTTCGTCAGCAAGCCCACGCGCATCCTTTCGCCCACCGCCGAGCGCGTCGCGCTGGCGAACGCCGACGACGAGATCTACGTTGCGATGTTCGAGCCCAACGGCACGCCGAGCCTGACGCGTCTCTGTCCGTAGCCGGTTGCGCTTTGACCTGCGCGATGCAACGCGCGACGTCAAAGTCAGCAGCGCCCGCGTCGGCATATCGCAGCTTGCGTGCTAGCCTCTGGACGCGATGATGAAGTTCTCCGTGTTCCTGCTCGGCTGAGCGCCATCCCTGGCGCGTCTCGGTTCGTTCGCGACGAGGTGCTCGTTGCGGCGTGTGCCTTTGAGCTGGAAGAAACAGGAGAATACCAATGTCCCATCATCTCGCGCTGTCCGCAGCGCAAGTAGAGCAGTTCGTTCTCGACGGCTTCGTGCGAGTCGACGACGCCTTTTCTCGTGACATCGCTGATTCGTGCCGTCGTGTCTTGTGGCTTGCGACTGGATGCCGTGAAGACGAGCCCTCGACGTGGGTTCGCCCGGTGGTGCGCATCGGCCAGATTCCAAACCCGCTCTTTCGAGAGGCGGCCAATACGCCGAAGCTGCACGCAGCGTTCGACGGACTCGTGGGACCTGGGCGATGGCAGCCTCTGGGTAGCCTCGGCACGTTTCCGATCCGCTTTCCGTCGCCCGATGACCCAGGCGATTGCGGCTGGCACATCGACGCGAGCTTCGGTTTGGAGAACGAGCCCGACTTCCTCAAGTGGCGGGTGAACGTCGCGTCGAAAGGACGCGCACTGCTCATGCTCTTCCTCTTCTCTGATGTCGGCGAGGACGATGCGCCAACGCGCATCCGCGTCGGCTCTCATCTCGATCTCGCGCGGAGGCTTGCTTCGCATGGGGACGAGGGGTTGAGCATCGGCGAGCTCGCCGCCACCGGGTTCGCAGAGTCGTCGCACTGTCCAGAGGTGCGAGCGACGGGCCCGGCCGGGACGGTGTACCTGTGTCACCCGTTCCTCGTGCACGCGGCACAGCCGCATCGAGGGAACGTGCCGCGCTTCCTCGCTCAGCCTCCGTTGCTGCCCAGGTCCCCGATGGATCCTTGGCGGGAGAACGCGTCCCCAGTGGAACGTGCGATTCGGTTCGCGCTCGAGACGTAAACACGATCATGTTCCCGCGGTCTAGCTTCCACTGAACGTCTTTGCCGAGGCCCTTCGCCTTTGGCGCGAGCTCGGAGTTCAGGGCGCGCGGCACGGCCTTCGAGCGAAGCTTCGATCGTGTCGGTGCCGGCGTTGTTCGGGTCTCTGCCGACGAACGAGATCTTGCCGTCGCTGATCGTCCCGGTGAGCGGGTCGGTGTCGTACTTGCCTGTGAGCTGCGTCCCCTTTTGAACGAGCTCGAGGTTCCACCAAGAGGTGACGCCGTGCCGCTGATACGTGATCAGCCAGCGGCCGGTGACGTCGGCAGCGGCGGGGGCGCACAACAAACAAAGGACCAACGCAGCGATTTCGATTC
>JABFXX010000142.1 GCA_013368795.1 Kofleriaceae bacterium | reverse complement strand
GCTCACCGCCGGTGCGTCGCACACGTCTAGCAACGGTAGCCCCGGAGCTCGTTGCCGATGTCGAATCGTTAGAAGGCACGGCCGCTCGAGTCGCGCAGACCGTGGCCGCCGTGGTGTGCACGAGCGGCGCGCCGACGGCTGCCGGCGCCCGGCGATGACCGCGGTGCCCGGCCGGCCAAGCAGCCGCAGCGCGATCTGGTTGGCCATGGGGTCGACGAGATCGACCGGCGCCACGAGATCGGTGTCGGCAACCTCATGTGGGGCAACGACCTGCCCCACCCCCGAGGGCACCTGAACCGTTCCCCTGCGAAATGTACGCCCTGCAGCCTTCTGCGGCAGTGGAGCCCGGCTCCTTTGTGCTCAAAGCAATATCTGTCAGTCGATCGAGTCGTCGGGCTTCCGCAGTCTCGTCATCGCGACAGTCTTTGCCGTGCGCTGGTTGTCCTGCGCGGTCTGCGACACCACCTGCGCGTAGGCCATCGGCTGCGTCGGCCGTCCCGCCAGAGCACCCACGATGTAGTCGACGTTATCGCGTGCGCGCACGGCGGTTGCCGGCCTGTCGTCAGGACGTTTTGCGAGCAGGCGCCGCGTGAACGTCTCGAGCATCGGGTCGACGAGCACCTCGGGGACACGTGCGGCCATCGACGGGATCTCGTCGTGAATGTACGCCTGGGCCACGTCGCCACTGCGTCCGTCGAACGGGAGGCGCCCCGTCAGCAGCTCGTAGCAAATGACGCCGAGCGCGAACAGGTCGACGCGATGGTCGTAGGCGTGCCCGGTCGCCATCTCCGGGGCCATGTAGTGCGGCGTGCCGAGCACCATGCCTCTGGCGGTCAAGCGGGTGTGCGGCTCGGTCGCGTCGCGCAGGATCGCGAGCCCGAAGTCGGCGATGCGCGGGACCTCGTCTCCGTTGCGCGACTCGACGACGATGTTGTCTGGCTTGAGGTCGCGATGGATGAGGCCATGATCATGCGCGTGCGCGAGACCATCGCAGAGCTGCTGGATCAATCGGCACGCGCGTAGGGGCTCGAAACGTGCGTTGGCGAGCAACTGGCCGAGCGTCGGTCCCGCGCCGAGGTCCATCACCAGGAACGTGACGCCGTCGACCTCGCCGATGTCGACGACGCTGATGACATTCGGATGCGACAACCTGGCCGCGAGCTCTGCCTCTCGCTCGAAGCGCTTCAGCAGGCTGTCGTCCGATACCAACCACTGATGGAGGAACTTGATCGCGTACGCGCGTGGAAGTCTGGTGTGGCGCGCTCGAAACACGCTGCCCATCGCGCCGCTGCCGATGTACTGCTCGACCCGATACTTCCCACCGAGCACGAGCCCGATCGGGATGTCGGGGTCGACACGAAGGCTTCGCGCTTCGGCCTCGCCCGTGCCCTTCGGCCAGCGTTTCACGACGCAATTCCAGTGAGCCTCGATGGCGTCGTTGGCGAACCCACCGCTGTCGTCTCGCCGGAATAGCGTCGTGTAGTCGCCCGCCGCGAACGGGACACCACATAGCGGGCACGGGTCCCCAATCGATGGCGATACCTTCGACTTTGGGCCGTACTTCGTGAGCCGCATGGACTCCCTGCCCTCCAAGCGCGTCGCGGTCCCTGCAAGACGCGTGGGCAACGTCAGGCGAAGCTGGCGGACAAGACATCGAGTTGCAGTAATGCGGCTCGCGACAGATGCGCACGCTGCGCCAATACGCACGTGCGGTTCTGTCACTCGCATGCGCTGAAACAACTACACGTCGAGCGTGTTATCTCGCTTCGCGATGACGAAACGCGACGCGCAGCGGCGGCGTGGGTCGGACGAGGGAGGTTGTGAGCTGATTGCTCCCGCTTCGAGGCGGCTCACCACGCTCGGCGCTGAAGCAGCGGATCGGTGGCTGCTCGCGCTGGGTCTGCCGACCGTTGCTCGCTGGCATGTGGAGATCGCGATCGCGACCGACGCCGACACGAGCTTCGAGCTCAACATCTACGGCGAGGAATGGGGCTACGCGTTCCACCATGGCGGGCGCGGCTCGTGGATCCGGGTGACTGACATCCCGTTCATCCACGGCCGCGACCAGTTTCACTTGCTGGCGCGGACGCCCGACCTGCTCGCGATCAATCTGCTCGCGGCGGAGCTCGAGCTCGAGCATGACGTGGCCCTGCGACGCGCGAGCGCGACGATCCGATCGAACATTCCACACGCAACGGAGGTCGTGGCCGAATGGCTCCTGCACCCTCTGCCGTACGCGAAGAGGATGGAGCTATGCAGTGACGAGATGCATCGAGGCATCCGGTGCACCAAGCGGAAAGGCCATGCGGACGAGCACGAGTACGTAGCGGGCGACGTGAGCGGGCAGCTTCGCTGGAAGTAGCCGCACGCGATCAGCGTGGCAACAGCGCGAGTAGCTCGTCGAGGAGCGACGGCTCACCGGCGAGCCCACTGCCGCACAGGGTGATCGCGGCGTGGACGCCGTCGTCGATCACGGTGACGACACAGCTGCCGAGCGGATCGTCGACGCTCGCGAGGCGCGACGGCGATGACACCGCACATGACGGCGGCATCACCACGTCGACCTGGATGCGCGACACGCAGCCGCGACCACCGACGACATTGGCGACCGGCTCGAGCCAGCCGGGACGGCGAGGACCGACCGCGCGTCGCTTCCACGCGAGCGGCGCGGGCACTGCCTGTGCGGCCGCGAGCAGGCGCGCGGACAGGCCGTCGCCGGTCGCCTCGCGGGCAAGGATCTCGCGCGTGCGGATCGCGAACGACTCGTACGGCTCGACGACACCGCCGGAGAACCGCACGCTCGCGATCGCGGGCACGACGCGGCGACGCACGCGCTCGCTGTCGTCCTGCTCGCCGGGCGCGACCGGGATCTGGAACGTCGGCGAGAACGGTGCGTCGCGCTCGCCGGCGAGCCGGTGGAGCATGCGGCCGAGCGCGTATGCGAGGCGGAGCGCACGCGGTGCGGGTGACGGCAGCTCGCGCCAGGTGACGTGCAGCGGGATCGCGCCCACGACGAGACGCGGGGACTCGGCTCGCGTGACGGGCCGGGGTGTCTCGACTCGCGGCGCCGAAGCTCGCGACACGTGCGCGTGCAGCGTCGAGATGAGCGAAGGGGGCGCGCGCAGCGTCGAGGTTGACGACGTATCTGCGAGCAGGCGGCGCGTGTGCTCGGCGATCTGCGCCGACAGCCAGGCATGACCGTAGCCATCGACGACGAGATGGCAGGTCGACACGATATCCATGCCCGCGGTGCGACCGAGGCCGAGCCACGGGCCCTCCGCGACGCCGTTCTCGACCCACGCGCGGCGATGGCCGTGGCGCGCGGTCTCGACGGGCTCCTCGCCGATCGTCACGCACACGAACGGCACGCCGCTCGCGGCGACGAGCTCGCCGGTCTCGTCCTCGAAGCGAGGTGCGAGGCGATGCGTGAGGAGGCGATCGCCGATCGCGAACGCCGCGACCTCGAGCGGACTCGACCGCAGCACGGCGCCGCGCTCGTCGCGCCGGATCGTCATCGCGAGCGGCTGCTCGGGCAGCTGACCGTCGAGATCGCGGAGCGCGAGCCGCGCCGCGTGTGCGCGTGCGAGCGCGTGCAGCATGGGATCGACGTCGTGGTCGATGCGATGGCCGATGAACGTGTCGCCCTCGGGCTCGGCGTCGGATGCGAGGTAGCGATCGCGGTCCTGCCACGCGAGCGCCGCGCCGCCGGCGACGAGCCACCAGCGCGGATCCCGTGCGACGTCGGCGATCTCGGCGATCTCGCCGTGGAGCGCGCGCGCTCTGCGTGCCCAGCTCCACATCACTGCAGCTCCATGACGTAGACAGGCTGCACCGGATCGTCACGGCGTGCACGCAGCTGCCAGCCCGCGGCGAGCGCGAGATCGCGGATCGTCTCCCACGTCGGCGCGGTGCGGACGACGAGCGGACCGAACGCGCGCCGAAGCAGCGCGGCACCGACGACGGCATCGCCTGCACCGAGCCGGTCGGCATGCGCGGCGATACGCGCGGGGCTTGCCGCCGGATCGAGCTCGGCGATCACGAGCGTACCGCCGATCCTGATGACGCGGCGGAGCTCGCGCAGCGTCGCGGCGCGATCGCGTACGTGACGGATCGAGGACAAGCAGATCGCGACATCGATCGAACCGCTCCCGATCGGCAGCGCCTCGCCGGTCGCGCGGATCACCGAGAGCCCCGGGTGCGGCCGCGCGAAGTCGCGGCTCGGATCGATCGCGATCACGTCGAGCTGCGGATGGCGCGCGAGCGCGCGCGACGCGAACGTGCCCGGCCCGAACCCGAGGTCGAGCAGGCGCCGCGCGGTCGCGAGCGCTGGCAACTCGTCGAGCAGGCGGTCGTCGAGGTCGCCGAACGCCGGCCGCTCGGCCAGCGCATAACGCCTTGCGCTGCCACCCTCGAACGGGTGCCGGTACAGAACCCGGTCGAGCCAGGCGGCGAGAGGCACGCGGCGAGCATATCCCGCCGATCGCGGGCGCGCCGGTGTTGCGCCGCTTACGGCATCTGGTTCTTGCGCGCGGCGAGCATCTCGATCAGGTCCATCTTCGTCAGGATGCCGATGACGGCGCGATCCTCGTCGGTGACGATCGCGACCTCACCACGCTCGAAGATGCGCGGCAGCTCGCTCGAGCTCGCGTGCAGCGACACGGTCGAGACCTTGCGCTCCATGACCTCGGCGACGATCGTGTTGCGATCGACCCGGCCGGTCATCAGCTGGTGGAGCAGATCGCTCTCGGTGAGGATGCCGGCGAGCTTGCCGTGGTCGAGGACCGGCAGCTGCGAGATGCCGTGCTCCTTGAACAGATCGGTCGCGCGGCTGACCTTGTCGTTGAGGTCGAGCGAGAACACCTGGCGACGGCCGAGCGCGCGCACGCAGTCGCCGACGGTGCCGACCTCCCAGTCGGCCTTGAAGAAGCCCTGCTGGCGCATCCAGCGATCGTCGGCGAACTTCGTCAGGTAGTTGCGGATCGAGTCCGGCAGGATCACGACGACGCGCTTGTTCGGACCGAGGTCGCGGCAGACCTGCATCGCGGCCCACACCGCGGCGCCCGACGAGCCGCCGATGAGGAGGCCCTCCTGGCGGATCAGCTGGCGCGCGGTGAGGAACGAGTCACGGTCGTTCGACTTGACCCAGCGATCGACGAGGCGCCGATCGAGAACGTCGGGGATGAAGTCGTAGCCGATACCCTCGACCTTGTACGTCTTGATCTCGCCCGGGCCGGCGAGGATCGAGCCCTCGGGGTCGACGCCGACGACCTTGCACGACGGGATCTCGCGCTTGATGACCTTCGCGACGCCGCTGATCGTGCCGCCGGTGCCCGCGGTCATGACGACCGCGTCGATCTTGCCGCCGCACTGGTCGATGATCTCGCGGCCGGTGCCGTCCTCGTGGGCGAGCGGGTTCGACGGGTTCGAGTACTGATCGAGGATGTGCGAGTTCGGGATGATCTCGCGCAGGCGGCGCGCGACGCCGATGTGCGACTCGGGCGCGTCCCACGCGGCCTCGGTCGGCGTGCGGATGATCTCGGCGCCGAGCGCCTCGAGCACGACCTGCTTCTCCTGCGACATCTTCTCCGGCATCGTGATGATCACGCGGTAGCCGCGGACGGCGGCCGCCATCGCGAGACCGATGCCGGTGTTGCCGGACGTCGGCTCGATCAGCGTGTCGCCCGGCTTGATGCGACCATCGCGCTCGGCATCGAGCAGCATGCGGACGCCGATGCGATCCTTCACGGACCCTCCCGGGTTCATGAACTCGCACTTGCCGAGGAGCTCACCCGGCAGGTCCCGGCCGATGCGAGAAAGCCGGACCATCGGCGTCATGCCGGTGGCTTGGAGGATCGAGTCGAGGATTTCACTTCGCGAAGTCATGCGCGCGCAGTCTATGCCGAATGCCCGCGATCAAGAAGGGGCCGGCTCGTCGACGCAGCGACGGACGTTTCGACGCGATGACAGACGCAGGCGGCCCGTGGCACGTTCGCCGCGATGCAAGTCGATCACGTCGTGCTGTGGGTTGGAGATGCGGCGAAGGCGCTCGCCTTCTACCGGGAGGTCGTCGGGCTCGAGCCGGTACGCGCCGACGAGTTCCTCGCAGGCAAGGCGCCGTTTCCGAGCGTGCGCGTGTGCGAGGGATCGATCCTCGACCTCGTCCCTGCGCAGGGCGCTCCGCTCGTCGGCAAGTTCACAGGCGAGAAGATCCCGACCGCCGCGGGCAAGCCGCTCAACCACGTCTGCCTCGCGATGACGGGCGAGGAATTCGATGCGCTCGCGGGCCGGCTCGGAGCGGCGAACGTCGCGACGTTCCGGGTCGGCGAGACGTCGTTCGGCGCGCGCGGCAGCTCGCGGCACTGGTTCTACTTCCAGGATCCCGACGGCAACGTGCTCGAAGCGCGTTACTACGAGTGAGAACAGCCCACTCATTTGTCCGAACGCCGGACACGCGGGCGCGCGGTTTTCGATTGCTCTCCTCAGCCCACATCGGCGAAGGTCGCCGACGGATGCGGATCAACGCTTTGTACGTCGCCATCGTGCTCGTGCTGGCCGGAACGATCCCTCGGTGGTGGGCGCATGCCGACGTTGGCAGTCATCGAATCGAGGTCGGCCTTCGCAGTTTCATCGAATACGGTGGGTACAGCGCGCGCGAGGAGCCTCTGCGCGAGCTGAATGGCAAGGGCCAAGGATTCGAGCAGCTGGGCCTCGCGTGCTTCCTGCTTGGAATCGCGTCGGCGATCGCGTGTGCGATCGCGAGCGAGCTCGTGCGGCGCAGGCAGCTCGGACTTCGCACGCGGGTCGCGCTCGTGGCGCCGCTCGGCGGGTTCGCCGTCGTCGCGTGTGCGTTTGCCGTCCAGCTCTCGAGTCTCAGGTACCTCGACCTCGGTCGTTCGCTCTGGCTGGGTCTCGCAGGCTCGCTGCTCGGTGCAGCCGCGCTGTTCGTGCCACCGCGAGCAACTCGCTGATCAGCCGAGCTTGGCGACGCGCTGCATCGCCGCGCGGACCGCGTCGTAGATCCGCAGGTCGGCGCGGACCATGCCGGTCGTGAAGAACACCTGCTCGAGCACGGCGCGGCCGTCGGGATCGCCATCGACCTCGGTCAGCGTCCTCGCGAGCCGCTCGACGAGGCCGGTCGCGAGCCCGGGGCGATGCGCGATCGCGTCGCACGGGATCGATGACGTCGTCGCGATCACGCGCAGCGGCGTGCCCTCGGCGCCGCCGTGATCGAGCCAGCCGCCGTAGACGATGCGGCCCGCGGTATCGCGCACGACGTAGGTCACGCCGGCGTCGACCCACTTGCGGCGCACCGCATCGACGACGGCCTTGTGCGAGCCCTGCACGTGCTGCTCGGCGAGCACCTGCGACGGCGCACCGAGCTCGCGGCCGATCAGATCGGCGGCGAACAGGTAGCCGCTCGCGGAGCTCTTGTCGACGTACGCGATCGAGCGGCCGCGCAGATCGGCGAGCTCGACGAGCGGCGAGTCGGCGCGGACGAGGATCGCGGACTCGTAGGTCGGCCGGCCGAAGCGCTGCGCGAGCGCGACGACGCCGGCGCCGCGCTCTGCGGCCTCGACGAACGCGATCGGCGGCATCCACGCGAAGTCGACCTCGCCCTCGGCGATCGCCTCGACGAGGCCCTGGTAGTCGCCGAACACGACCGGGCGAACCTGGCGATAGAAACGTTTCTCGAGCCATGTCCCGATCCGCTCGCCTTGCGTGCGCGCACCGGCGACGCCGAGTGCCGGTGACAGGCCGAACCGGATCGGCTTCTGCGTGTCGACGACGACGGTCTCGACGTACGCGACCGACGGCGGCTGCTGCGGCTTCGTCTCGAGATCGGGGACGAGATCCTCGACGTACGGCAACACGCCGTAGCGAGCGACGAACGAGTCCTTGCGATAGAGCGGCTGGAGCCAGTGCCGCCAGTGCTCGACGTCATCGGCCTCGCGCGGCACCGCCTCGTCGAGGAGCCGGCGAAACGTCGCCGCGTCGGGCAGGCGATCGGCGGCCTTGCGCGCGGTCGCGTACTCGACGAGCTCGACGAGCTTCGGCGGGCAATCGGGACGGATCTCGGCGAGCGGACGCAGCCGCGCACCGATCTGGGTGAGGCCGCGCTCGATGTCGGCGTCGGCGGCGAGCGTCGAGTGGAGGACGACGCCGAGCGCGTACACGTCCCAGCCCTGCGTCGCGGCCTCGCCGTGGCGCGCCTCGGGCGGCAGGTAGCGAGGCTTGCCGATGACGGTGCCCGCGCGCGCCGCGTCCTGCGCCATGCCCGACACGCCGAAGTCGGAGAGCTTGATGCGTCCTTCCGCGCCGAGCAGGATGTTCGACGGGCTGATGTCGCGGTGGATGAGCCCGAGGTGCTTGCGATGCGGGCCTCGCACGCGGTGCAGGTAGTCGAGCGAGTCGGCGACGCAGCGGAGCGCGTGCGCGATCGGCCGTAGTGGCACGCGCTCGTTCTGCTCCGCGTGGTGGGCGATGATCTCGCGCAGCGAGAACCCGCGCACGTACTCCATCACGAGGTAATAGGTGCCCTCGTGCTCGCCGAGATCGAGCACCTGCACGATGTTCTCGTGATCGAGGCGCACGCCGATGAACGCCTCGCGCAGGAGGTCCGCGACGCGGTCCGGGTTCTGGCTCACCTGACGGCGAAGGATCTTGACCGTGACGAGCTTCTCGAAGCCCGCGACGCCCTTGCTGCTCGCCAGATAGACCTCGCCCATCCCACCGAACCCCAGGAGCCGCAGGAGGTGATATCGACCCAGCTGACGCTCTGCCAGCTCCACGGTAGAGACCCAGTCTAACACTCGCGTATCCTCGAAACGTGCGCTGGTTTGTTGCCGTCGCGGTCCTCGCCCATGCGGGTGGGTGCGATGCCGTGTTCCGGCTGGATCACATCGAAGGCGGGTCAGCGGACGCGCGACACGACGGCGTGACGAGCGATACCGTCGACACGTCGGCGCGCTGCAGCGCCGCGCTCGACGAGCTGTTCTCCGACGGCGAACCATGCTCGCCCTGGGCGACTGCCAATACGACGGCGGCGGCCATGCTCGAGGAGACCGATCTCGGTCTCGTCGTCACGCCGAGCACGGTGATGACGGGCAGCCGTGCTGGGTGCTTCGGCAACGCCGGGTACCCGTTCGGCCAGGACGGTGTGATGGTCGAAGTCGACGAGGTGCTGACCGGTGCCTCCGACGAGTACACGACGCTCGAGCTCACCGCCGACATGGCCGTCGGTGTCTCCGACGGCCGGCTCGTGATGGCGAACAACCTCGGTACGACCGAGTACGCGCAGCTCGCCTACGTTCCCGCGGACATGCGGTGGTGGCGGATCCTGCCGACGTCGGATCGCAGCGGGATCGAGGCCCAGTACTCGGCGGACGGCCGATCGTGGTCCCGGCTCGGGATCACCCCGTTCGTCGTCCCCGAGAACGTGGCGATCAACGTTCAGGCGGGTGTCGCCGCGACGAGCTCCGGCGCCGGTAGAGCCGTGTTCCGCCGCCTGATCGTCTGTCGCTAGGACCCCCGTCGAAACAGTGGTAATCAAAGGCCGATGTCTGCCGTCGACGAACTGCACGATCTACTGGCCCGCCGCATTGTCGTCCTCGACGGCGCGATGGGCACGATGGTGCAAGGCCTCGGCCTCACGGACGAGGCGCAGTGGCGCGGGAGCCGGTTCGCGAACCACGCCCACGCCCTCAAGGGCTGCACCGATATCCTCGTCCTGACGCAGCCGCAGGCGATCGAGGATATCCACCACAAGTTCCTCACGGCCGGCGCCGACATCGTCGAGACCAACACGTTCACCGCGACGTCGATCGCGCTCGCCGACTACGGCCTCGAGGGCGCGGTCCACGACATCAACGTCGCCGCCGCGCAGGTAGCACGTCGCGCCGCCGAGCGCGCGAAGGCCGAGGACGGCCGCACCCGCTGGGTCGCCGGCTCGATCGGACCGACGAACAAGAGCGCGTCGCTGTCGCCCGACGTCAACGACCCGGGCGCCCGCGCGGTCGACTTCCGCCAGCTCGTCGACGCGTTCGGTGCGCAGGCCCGCGCGTTGATCGAGGGCGGCGTCGATCTGCTGCTGACCGAGACGCACATCGACACGCTCAACTGCAAGGCCGCGCTGTTCGCGTTCGAGGAGCTGTTCGAGCAGGGCGTGCGCCGCGTCCCTGTGATCGCGTCGGTGACGATCCCCGACCGCAGCGGCCGCACGCTCTCGGGTCAGACCGTCGAGGCGTTCTTCAACTCGATCAGCCACTCGAACCTGCTCGCCGTCAGCATCAACTGCGCGCTCGGCGCCGACGACATGCGCCCGCACGTCGCCGAGCTGTCGCGCATCGCCGGCATCAACGTCGCGTGTTACCCGAACGCGGGTCTGCCGAACGAGTTCGGCGGCTACGACGACACGCCGGAGCACATGGCCAAGATCCTCGGCAGCTTCGCGCGCGAGGGCATGCTCAACATCGTCGGCGGCTGCTGCGGCACCCGTCCCGAGCACATCGCCGCGATCCGCGCGGCCGTCGCCGAGTCGCCTCGCCGCACGATCCCGACGCCGGCGAAGTACATGCGCCTCTCGGGCCTCGAGCCGATCACGATCACGCCGGAGACCAACTTCGTCGTCATCGGCGAGCGCACGAACGTCACCGGCTCGGCCGTGTTCCGCCGCCTCGTCAAGGACGACAAGTACGACGAGGCCGTCGCGATCGCGCGCCAGCAGGTCGAGGGCGGCGCGAACATCCTCGACGTCTGCATGGACGAGGGCATGCTCGACGGCATCGCCGCGATGAAGAGGTTCTTGAACCTCATCGCGAGCGAGCCCGACATCGCGCGCATCCCGGTGATGGTCGACTCGTCGAAGTTCTCCGTCATCCTCGCGGGCCTCGAGTGCCTGCAGGGCAAGGGCGTCGTCAACTCGATCTCCCTCAAGGAGGGCGAGGCCGAGTTCATCCGTCAGGCGAAGATCGTCCGCAAGTTCGGCGCGGCCGTCGTCGTGATGGCGTTCGACGAGACCGGCCAGGCGACGAGCGTCGAGCACCGCCTCGCGATCGCCAAGCGCGCGTACGACATCCTCACGCAGCAGGTCGGGTTCCCGCCGGAAGACATCATCTTCGACCCGAACATCCTGACGATCGGCACCGGCATCGAGGAGCACGACCCGTACGCGGTCAACTTCATCGAGGCCGTCCGCCAGATCAAGGCGACGCTGCCCGGCGCGAAGGTCTCGGGCGGCGTCTCGAACCTGTCGTTCTCGTTCCGCACGTCGCCGCGCGTCCGCGAGGCGATGCACGCGGTCTTCCTCTATCACGCGATCCAGGCCGGCCTCGACATGGCGATCGTCAACGCCGGTCAGCTCGCGGTCTACGAGCAGCTCGACCCGGCGCTGCGCGAGGCGTGCGAGGACCTCGTCCTCAACCGCCGACCCGATGCCACCGAGCGCATGCTCGCGCTCGCCGCGACGTACGGCGGCACGACGGAGAAGAAGGAAGACGACCTCGCGTGGCGCAAGGAGCCGCTCGCGAAGCGTCTCGCCCACGCGCTCGTCAACGGCATCACCGACTTCATCGATCCCGATGTCGCGGAGGCGCTGACCGTCTATCCCAAGCCGCTCGCGATCATCGAGGGGCCGCTGATGGATGGCATGAACATCGTCGGCGAGCTCTTTGGCACCGGCAAGATGTTCCTCCCGCAGGTCGTGAAGAGCGCCCGCGTGATGAAGAAGGCCGTCGCGATCCTCGAGCCCCTCATGGAGGCCGAGAAGGAGCGGACCGGCGCGCGCACCTCGAAGGGCAAGATGGTCATCGCGACCGTCAAGGGCGACGTCCACGACATCGGCAAGAACATCGTCGGCGTCGTCCTGCGCTGCAACGGCTACGAGGTCACCGACCTCGGCGTCATGGTGCCGGCGCACAAGATCCTCGACACCGCGAAGGAGCTCGACGCCGACCTCGTCGGCCTCTCGGGTCTCATCACGCCGTCGCTCGACGAGATGATCGGGGTCGCCCACGAGATGTCCCGCCGCGGCATGACCGTCCCGCTCCTGATCGGTGGCGCGACGACGAGCGGCAAGCACACCGCCGTCAAGATCGCTCCGGCCTACACCGGCTCGACCGTCCACGTCCCCGATGCCTCGCTCGCGGTCGGCGTGCTCGGCAAGCTGATGTCGGCCGACCGCGACACGTACCTCGCAGAGATCGCCGCGAAGCAGGCGTCGCAGCGCGATGCGTTCGTCGCCGCGCAGAAGCGCCCTCTCCTCTCGCTCGAGGACGCGCGCGCGCGCCGGATGAAGCCGGACTTCTCGTCGCTCGCGACGCCGGCGTTCACCGGCGTCCAGAACCTGACGCTCGATCTCGCCGAGCTCGCGCAATGGATCGACTGGTCGCCGTTCTTCCACACGTGGGAGCTCTCCGGCCGCTACCCGGCGATCCTCGACGATCCGAAGAAGGGCGACGCCGCGCGCAAGGTGTTCGCCGATGGCCAGGCGATCCTCGACAAGATCATCGGCGGCAAGCTGCTCCGCGCGCGTGCCACCTATGGCTTCTTCCCCGCCCACACCGAGGGTGACGACATCGTCCTCGAGAACGGCACGCGGTTCCCGATGCTGCGCCAGCAGGAGGACAAGGACGTCTGCCTCTCGCTCGCGGACTTCGTCTCGCCCAAGTCCGGCGATCACGTCGGTGCGTTCATCGTCACCGCCGGACTGGGAACCGACGAGCTCGCCGGCTCGTACGAGGCGCAGCACGACGACTACTCGGCGATCATGGTCAAGGCGCTCGCCGACCGCCTCGCCGAGGCCGCGGCCGAGTGGCTCCATCACCGCGTCCGCGTCGAGTGGGGCTACGGTGCCGCCGAGCAGCTCTCGCGCGCGGACATCCTCGCCGAGAAATATCGCGGCATCCGCCCGGCGTTCGGCTATCCCGCCTGCCCCGATCACACGCCGAAGGGCACGCTGTTCGCGCTGCTCGACAACGCCCAGCACCACCACGTCCAGCTGACCGAGAGCTTCGCGATGACGCCGACGGCGTCGGTCTCGGGCCTCTACTTCGCCCATCCGGACGCCAGGTACTTCTCCGTCGGTCGCATGCGCTCCGATCAAGTTGCGGACTACGCGCAGCGCATGGGCATCACGCCGACCGATGTCGTGCGAATGATGCCGGGACTCGTCGACGCCTGATCCGGGAGCTACCCTACGGATATGTCGATCACGATCCGTTACTGCGGCGCTTGAGGCTATCAGTCCAAGGCTGCCCGTGTGGCAGCCGAGCTGAAGAAGTCCGTCGGTGTCGATGCGCAGCTGCTGCGCGGTGGTTCGGGTGAGTTCACGATCTGGCTCGACGACAAGCTCGTCTCCGAGAAGAAGAACGGCCAGTTCCCGTCGCCCGAATCGGTCGTCGAAGCCGTCAAGGCTGCGATGAAGCCGTCCTGAGTGACGGCGCGCGACTACTCGACGATCTCGCCGTCGGCGCAATCGCTGCTCGCGATGCGCGCGCAGACCTCGCTGCCGTACGCGCGTCGCGCCGCCGAGATCGTGTTCGGTGTCGATACGCTCGAGGCCGAGCTAGCTCGCCTGCGCGCGAAAGAAGACTCGCAGGCGCGCCTGTTCCACTTCACGGAGCGCTACCGCAGCCTCGACACGCTCCTCGACGAATCCGGCGCCACGCGGATCGTAGAGCTCGGATCCGGCCTCTCGTGTCGAGGTCTCGCGCTCGCCGAGCGCAAGCCGGTCACCTACGTCGATACCGATCTGCCCGCGATGGCCGCGACCAAGCGGCAGCTCGTCGACGCGCTCGCCGTCGCACCGCTCGCGGGCGAGCTCCGTATCCGCGACCTCGACGCGCTGAACGTCGAAGCCTTCCGCGCGATCGTCGACGATCTGCCGCCGGGCCCGTTCGCGATCGTGAACGAGGGCCTGCTCATGTACCTCGACGGCGACGAGAAGCAGCGCCTCGCCGCGACGATCCGCGAGATCCTCATCCGCCGTGGCGGTGTCTGGATCACCGCGGACATCTACCTCCGCACGCCGCGCGATCCGCGCACCCAGGACGAGCGTCTCCGTCGGTTCCTCGAGGCGCATCGCGTCGACGAGAACAAGTTCGAGTCGCTTGCCGCCGCCGAGACCTACTTCGACACCTGCGGCTTCGCGATCACGCGCCGACTCGCGCGCAGTGACGACGCGATCCGCGAGTCGTGGGTCGTCAGCCCGCGCTGACCGTCGAGTCCTGCACGAGCACGAGCAGCACGCCCGACGGATCGACGACGTGGGTCACGACATCCGTGGTCCCATCGCGGTCATCGTGGACCGGCTCCGGCGGCGTCACGCGGATCGTCGGAAACTCGTCGCGCAGCGCAGCCGCGCGGTCGTACCAGGCCTGCGCGTCGTCGACGCCGAGGACGAACATGAAGTTCCCGGCCCAGTCCGCGACGTAATAGTCCTGCAGCCGGAACCTCATCGCGCCGAGCTCGCAGTCGACGGTCCCGCCCCATCCCGGCGTCAGCGCAAAGCCGAGCGCCTTGTAAAATCGCTGCGACAGCGCGAAGTCCCGCGCAGGCACATACACCCGGGCGCTCGTGATCGTCGCCATCAGCCGAGGAACTGCTTCAGGTCGAAGTTCGGATCCTGCTCGCGGCCTTCCATCCCCGCCACCGCCCGAAACGATCGGCACTCGCCACACTCGAGGCACAGCCGAATATCGCGGCCGCCGATCTTGCTCGAGATCGCATACACGCGAACCGCCTGCACGTGACAGGCAGGGCACTCGTGGTGATAGACGTCGTCCTGCTTGAAGCCCCGCTTCTTGAGCTTGTATTCGATGGTCTCGAGATCGGGGATGGGCATCGCCCGCAGTATTGCACGCTACTCGCGATAGCTGCGGTCGATGCGGTCCAGCTTGCGCAGCAACGCGGGCCACGCCAGCCCGCCGCCGGCCGACCGCGTCACCTGCTTCGCCATCATCTGCGCCCCGGCGACGATCTTCTGGTCCACGGGAATCAGCTCCGCCTGCGTCGCCTGTGCCCGCAGCTGGATCGTGCACGCGGCCTCGAAGATGTACATCAGCAAGAACGCGTCCGCGATCGAGCTGCCGATCGTCAGCAGCCCGTGATTGCGCAGCATGAAGAACGACTTGTCGCCCAGGTCGCGCACGAGCCGCGGCTTCTCTCCCTCCAGCAGCGCGACCCCCTCGTAGTCGTGATACGCGAGTGACGCGAGCACGAAGATCGATTGCTGCGAGATCGGCAGCACGCCCTGCTTCGTCGCCGACACCGCCACGCCGTTGATGCTGTGCGTATGCAGCACGCACGTCGCATCCTCGCGTGCCCCATGGATCGCGCTGTGGATCGTGAAGCCGGCAGGATTGATCTCGTACCTGCTGTCGAGGACCTTCCTGCCCTCGAGGTCGACCTTCACCAGGCTCGATGCGGTCACCTCGTCGAACGTCATCCCGTACGGGTTGATGAGGAAGTGATGGTCCGACTCCGGCACGCGCGCCGAGATGTGCGTGAAGATCAGGTCGTCCCAGCCGTAGTGCGCGACGAGGCGGTAGCACGCGGCGAGATCCACGCGCAGGTTCCATTCGGCTTCGCTGACCTTGGACTTCACGTCGGACATGCCGGCCATGCTACCCCGGCAAGCCGGTGTACGCTGCGATGGCCATGTTCGACGCAGTATCGTGGCTCGATGCCTGGTTGGCCTCCTATCCGTGGGAGACGTCGGCCGAGCAAGCTGGTCAGCTGTTGATCCGGGCCGCGACCGCACTCCCCACCAACACGCGGGTCGCTCTGCACAAGGAGACGGTGGCTCGTCTTCCTGTCCTGCGTGCGTCCTCCGGTGACCCACACGCCTGGCACAAAGGAAGCGCCGTCTACGACCTCGCGTGCTGTCTCTACGAGAAGCAGCTGCCGTACACAGAGCAGGACATCGTGGCTCTCCTCACGTCGTCCAAGCATGACTGTGGTCATGGCGCGGACGTCAAGGCGCCATTCGAGACGGCGGTGGCCTGGGCGCGCGTGCATGGCGTCACGCCCGCGTGGCTCGCAGCGGTCCGCACCTTCATCGAAGGGCTCAGAGGCATCCGGTCGGTGAAGGCGAATGACGTGAAGACCAAGAGCGGCCTCGTACTGCTCCTCGATGGCGAAAGCTTCGCCTCGCTTCCACCGGGCGAGCGCGCCGCATGGGAGCGGCTCGTGCTCCACATGAGCACCGCAACCGGCCCACGGATGCCCAAGGGTTATGACGTTCAAGCCGGCGCGCTCGTCGCGTTCGTCGGTATCGAGCGCGTGCTCGCCTGTCTGGACCGCTGGCTCCCAAGGCCGGAGCTGCCGTGCAAGCTCGATACAGCGGGCAGCCACCTGCTCCGCAATCTGGTGTGGTTGCTGTTATTCATGTCGCGCGATGTGGCGGCCGCCACCTCGTGCGACGAGCTGGTCGAGCGCTTGATCCGCGTCGATGTCGTCCCCGAACAGCTCGGCAAGAAGGTGGCCGTCGCCTGCGCGGTCTACTTCGCGCAACGACCGCTCGCAGTCGGTCGACGGCCGCTCGAGACGCTGCTCGCGCGCACCGAGGCGATGGAGAAGGTCGCGAGCGACGGCGATAACATCCGCAAGATTGTCGTCGACTACCTCACCCGCACGACCGATCCCATGCCATCGGGCGTCGAGGTTCGAGGCGGTACCGGCGATACCTGACCTGTCTGTGGTCATCCCGTTAGCGCACCACGAGGACGAAGGCGCGCGCGTTACTCACATCGCTCGAGCGCATCGCGGTGCTCAAGCTGCACGCGACGCAAGCGCGTTCTAAGGTTGCGGCCGTGCCTTGTGATCGTTCGACATCGGCAACGAGGTTCGGCCGTGGCCAGATCGATTGCGACGAACCGGTTTGGTGGTTGCAGCGAACACTGATGGCGCCGTTCGTGCACACAACGCCGACCTCGCTGCACGATTCAGGCGGGCTCTAAGGCCGCGGTGGGGCGCGATGCCGGCGGCCCCTTCAACAGCCAGCCGGCCTTCGCGACCCACCACCGCGGCCGTGCCTTGTTCGACATCGGCAACGAGCTGCGGGTCTGTCGCGCTCGCCGATGCCGGTCTCGTACGCAGCACGCGCGACGGCCGCGAGCGGATCTGGGAGATCGAGCCTCGTCGGCTGTCCGATGC
>JABFXX010000428.1 GCA_013368795.1 Kofleriaceae bacterium | reverse complement strand
CGAGCTGCGAGCCTGGATGGCCGCCACGCCCGCTGCGCTCGCCCGCGCACACAGCGTTCCGACGGCCACCGCACTGCGCGTCTGAGCGCTACGGCGCGACCTCGACGAGGGCGAAGGCGAGCTCTCCGCATCCCTCGCCCGCCGGCTCGCTCGTCCTGTACGACGGCTGGAGCTGCTGCTCGTAAGCGAGCTGCGCGTCGCGATACAGGCGGAGCGTCAGCTTGCCGGGCCCAGCGTCACGGTCGTGGGCACGATGCACAGCGAACCGCACGCGGGCATCTGTCGTGCCATCAAGGGGCCACCCGAACTCGGGCTCGATCACGAAATTGCCGGCGCTCGCCTCGCACGAATCCGAACACGCCAACCGATGCTCGGCGTCTACCGAGTAGTTCACAACGAGCAGCGCACCGTCGGCGACGACCTCCAATCGATAGGCTGACGACGCCTCGATGTTCGAGACGCCGATCACGAGTCCGGCGGAGTGTTCGGCTCGATCGCAGGGGCCTGTGCAGCCCGCCGACGCGAGCGTCGCGACCACAGCCGAGGCGAGGTACCGCATCGCTACTTCGAGACCTCGATGTCGAGCTCGTGCGTGTACTTGCTGTACTCGACGTCGACCTTCTTGGCGTAGATCAGGTGATCGTGCGCGGCCGGCTTCGGCGCGCCGAACTTCGCGAGCAGCGCCGCTTCGTACTCGGCCTTCGCCGGCTCGTAGTTGTCGAACGGAATGCTCATGTGCCACTCGCCGACCTTGCCGCCGCGCACGAACATGAGGACGCGCGTCGTCGACGTGTCGCCGTCGTAGTCGGTCGGCGGCATGATCATCGTGATCGTCTGCGCCTTGTCATCGCGCTTGACCTCGTAGTCCTTGCCGTAGGTCGCGACGATCTCGTCGGGCGTCGCGCCGATCAGCGGGCGCTCGGCCTTCTCGAAGCCCCACACCGCGCCCGGCGCACCGAACAGGTTCGCGAGCGGCAGGTAGCGCACGTAGGTGAGGTCGACATCGGCCGGCTTGTCGAGCCGCGTCGTCGCGCGCACGCCGCGCTTGGCGTCGTACCAGACGTGCTGATCGCCGAGCGTCTCCTTGACGACCTTGTGGGCGCCGTACAGCTCGTCGAGCTTCTTCACGATCTCCTCGCCCTGCACGGGGAAGCCGTACTCGGGCGTGATCGAGCCGGTGTGGAACCACACGCCGTAGCTGCGCACGCTCGAGTCGTCGTTCGTGTAGAGGATGACGTGCGTGTTGCCGCCGTCGTTGTACGGCGCCGCCGGCAGCTCGAACTCGGGGAGGTTCGCGTTGCGCGTGGTGTCGATGCCCATCGCCTCGACCTCCTTCTTCATGTCCGCCATCATCTCGTCGGTCTTCGCCTTCACCGCGGCGCTCGTCTTCTCGACCTTGAGGTACTGGGCGAACGTCTTCGCGAGATCGGCGGGCTGCTTGCCGAGCACGTCCTGCGGCTTCCACGCGATCGCCTTGCTCTCCGGATCGAGGAACGCGGCGAGTGGGACGTACTTCGAGATCTCGAGCTCGAGGCGGCCGTCGTACTCCGGCGGGCTGAGGATCGCGCGCATGCCGCTCGCCTCGTCGAACCACGCGCGCGCCGGCTTGTCGCCGGTCGATGCCTTCGGCGCGCCCCACGCCGCGGTCAGGCCGTCGGCAATCTCCGGCGGCAGCGAGAACGCGACGGAGTCGAGCTTGTCGGCGACGAACTCGAGGCGCGCCTGCGCGTAGACCTCGCCGAACTTGCCGATGATCTCGCTGGTGCTGTAGGTGCCGGTCTTCTTCTTGTCGGACTCGTCGGCGAAGAAGTTCGGACAGGCCTTCTCGACGTCGGCGCGCGACATGCCGAGCGACAGCTTGTCGAGTGGCGAGATGATCTGCGGCGTCTTGCCGGTGATCATGTCTGCCGGCTTCGCGGCCTTCGTCTCGCAGCCACCCTTCGTGCTGCCCTTGTCGGCGTGATCGCCGGACTTCGCCTTGTCGCCGCCCTTGCATGCAGCGACCACCATCAACAGCGCAACGAGCTTGTTCATCGTCGCGCACTCTAACAGCGAGATGGGTCAGGGTGGCGACGTGAGATCGACCGGGATCGTGGCAACGACATCCTCGCCACAGCCCTCGCCCCACGGCTCGGAGACGTCGTACGTGACCTGGTAGTCGCGATCGTGCACGAGCACCTGGTCGCGATAGATCGCGAGGTGGAACGCATCCGGTCCCCACTTCGGAGCGGTATCGCGGCGGACGTTCAGCACGAGGCTCATCCCGGGCGGCCGTAGCAACGAGAACCCGAACCCACCCGGCGGCTGGATCGACAGCGGTTCTGCCTCATCGCGACAGCCTTCGACGCACGTCGGCTGGCCGTCGCCGTCGATCGAGTAGTCGACGAGCAGCATCCGATTCTCGGCGGAGAACTGGACCTGATACGCGCCGGCGTTCGCGCCGTGCTCGAGTGCGAGGATCAGACCGTAGTCGACGCCGATGTCATTGCAGAGGCGATCCGCGCAACCGCCTGCGAGCAGAACAGAGGCGCCAGCGAACAGCAGTGAGTACCGCATCGAGGGAAATCGTATCGCCCGGCGAAGCGGTCGTCGCGCTCAGAAATCTGAGGGTCAGTGTGCGCCGCCGCCACCACCACCGCGACCGCGCCCGCCCCGACGACGACGGCGCCCACCACCACCGCCATCGCTGCGCGGCTGACCACCGCCGGCGGGATTGCCCCGGGGCTGGCCACCGCCGACAGTGCCGCGCGGATCGGGCGTGCGATCGATCGAGCGATGCGTATCGCGCGGACGATCGTCGCCGCGGTGCGCGCTCATCGCCTGGCGATCGGAATCGCGCGGCCGCTCGGGCGCACGATGGCCGCTCGGGCTCCCACCGCCGCCGCGATGGCCGTCGCGATGACCGCCGCCGCGCTGACCGCCGCGACCGCGCTGATTGCCGCTGCTCGGCGGAGGCGGCGCAGCCATCGGCACGCGCGACTCGTAGGGATGGCCCTCGACGACCGGGATGTCCTGGCGCGTGAGCTTGACGATGTTGCGCCAGTCGGTGCGCTCCTCGTGCTCGACGAACGTGAGCGCCATGCCCGATGCGCCGGCGCGCGCGGTGCGGCCGATGCGGTGAACGTACGTCTCGGGCACCTCGGGGACGTCGAAGTTCACGACGTGCGTGACCTCGTCGATGTCGATGCCGCGCGCCGCGATGTCGGTCGCGACGAGCACGCGAATGCGGCCCGACTTGAAGTTGCCGAGCGCGCGCTCGCGAGCGTTCTGCGATTTGTTGCCGTGAATCGCTTCGGCACCGATGCTCTCCTTGACGAGGTGCTCGGCGATGCGATTCGCGCCGTGTTTGGTGCGCGAGAACACGAGCACGCGCTTCATCCCGCTATCGCGAAGGACGTCGACGAGCAGTGCGCGCTTGTCCGACTTCTCGACGAAGTAGACCTCCTGCTCGACGCGCTCGGCGGTCGTCGACGGCGGCGTCACCGCGACGGTCTCCGGCTTGTGGAGCAGGCGATCCGCGAGGTCCTGGGCCTCGGGCGGCATCGTCGCCGAGAAGAACAGCGTCTGGCGGCGCGACGGCAGGAGGCCGATGACCTTCTTGACGTCGTGGATGAAGCCCATGTCGAGCATGCGATCGGCCTCGTCGAGGACGAACACCTCGAGCTGGCGGAGATCGACGAGGCCCTGACCGGCGAGATCGAGGAGGCGCCCCGGCGTCGCGACGAGGATGTCGATGCCGTGCTTGAGCGTCTGCTTCTGCGCCTCCATACCGACGCCGCCGAAGATGACGGTCGTGCGCAGCGGGAGGTGCTTACCGTACGTGTTGAAGCTCTCGCCGATCTGAGCGGCGAGCTCGCGCGTCGGCGTGAGGACGAGGCAGCGGATGTGACGGTGGCCCCTGCCCGGGGCGATGTGCGCGAGGCGCTGCAGGATCGGCAGCGCGAACGCCGCGGTCTTGCCGGTGCCCGTCTGGGCGAGGCCGAGCAGGTCGCGACCCGCGAGGACGTGTGGAATCGCACTTGCCTGGATCGGCGTGGGCTTCTCGTAGCCCTCAGCGGCAACCGCCTGTGCGATAGGCGGAATCAACCCCAACTCGGCAAACTGCATCGCGGCGACATAGCACGCGCCGCCTCGGATCGGCAGTTACTTGAGCTGTTCCTCCAGGGTCTTCTTGACCACCGAGTCGAAGCCCTTGTCGTCCTTCGCATTGGCCTTGATGTACTCGTCGCGCTTCTTAGCCAGCTCGCTGATCTCCTTCTGAGCGGCCTCGCGCTTGACGGCGCGCGCCTTGAGGTCGGCCTCGAGCTCGGCCTTTGACTTGCCGCGCATGCTCTCGGGGAGCTTCTCCTGCTCGAGCCCATCGACGCTCATCGAGCCGGTCGCGACACCACCGACGACGTCCTCCGCCGGCTTGGCGGCCACGCCGCCCTTCTTCGCGTAGTAGCTGCCGCGATCGGCCTTCGCAGGAGCAGGCGCGGCCGCGGCGATCGCCATCTTGCCCTCGTAGGCATTGCGCGCGACGGAATCGCCATAGACGACGGTCGTCGAGTCGATCTCGCCGGCGAGCTGGGCCATGCGGTCGTCGTACGGCGTCGCGATCTGCTGCACGCCGCCGTCCTGCTGGATCGTCGAGAAGTTGCCGGTGCCGAGCGACGCGATCTGCTGCCACGCGCGCGCGGTGTCGGAGTCCTGACCGCAGCGGATCGTGTTGATCTTGATCTGCTTCGCTGCAGCGAGCTTCGCGGTGACGTCGAACGTCGGCACCTCGCCGCGGCTCGCCGGCGCCGCATCTCCGACGAGGAAGATCATCTTCTTCGCGCCGGAGCGCCACCTCATGTTGTGAACCGCGTCGTACAGCGCGGCATCGACGTTCTCGGGCACGTCGCCGCCGCCCGAGGCCTGGTAGCTCGACAGCTCGGCGAACACCGCGTCGAGATCGTCGGTCAGCGAGAAGTCCTTCGTCACGTAGTCGTCGCCGGTGTCGCGATACGCGACGAGACCGATCCGCAGATCGGCGTTCTTCTCGAGGTCGCGCACCTGATTCGCGATCGACCACACCGTGCGCTTCGCACCATCGAGCAGACCGCCCATCGAGCCCGTCGTATCGACCGCGAACACGATGTCGATCGTGCGGCCGGTCGGCTGGGCGTGAACCTCGATCGGGTCCGCCTTCAGCTCGGGCTCGGTCAGCGAGCCGCTGTGCCACGGCTTGAGCCACAGGACGAGGGCGACGGTAGCGGCGGCGGCGGCGGTGATTCCGGTGGTTACGATGCGCTGACGGTCGATCATGGGTGCTTTCGACGCACCACCCGCCCGCGCGATCTATGTCGAACTAGCCGAAAGATCGACCCAAGGCGCGGCTCACGGCGGTGTCGGAGGGGCTGCCACCGCGATCGCGACCGTGCGGCGCGCCTCGGCGGGGCGGCAGACCTTCGTCCCGCACACCCAGAACCGGAGCTTCAGCTTCAGCGTGAAGTCGCCCGGCGTATCGGCGCGCAGCGCGACGGCGAACCGCGGCGCGTCGGCATCCGGATCGACCGCGTCGTTGCGACCGAGCCGGCGCTTCTTCACGCTGACCGCGCCTTCGGGCGCGAGGTCGACGACGATGCCCGCGTCCTTCGAGATCGTGAGACCGCGATCGAGCGAGAGCGCGATCGGCAGCGTGCCGCCAGCACCCGCCGTGAGCTCGACGCGCTCGGGGACCTTGAGCTCCCAGCCCGCGTTCGGCTGTGCATCGACGCGCGAAGCGAGCACGAGAGCGGCGAGCGCGAGCGTCCTCACAGGATCTGGGTCGCGAGCTCCGCGAGCGGCGAGCGCTCACCCTTGGTCAGGATGACGTGGCCCGCGATCGCCTCGTTCTTGAACCGTTCGGCGACGATCGTGAGGCCGTTGTTCGACGAGTCGAGGTACGGATGATCGATCTGGTACGGGTCACCGGTCAGGATGATCTTCGTGCCCTCGCCGGCGCGCGTGACGATCGTCTTCACCTCGTGCGGCGTGAGGTTCTGCGCCTCGTCGACGATCATGTAGTTGTTCGGCAGCGAACGGCCGCGGATATACGTCAGCGGCTCGATCTCGACGAAGCCGAGATCGACGAGCTCGGCGTAGCTGCGGCCGTCCTTCTTGTCGGTCTTGTTGAGACCGAGGAGCAGCTCGAGGTTGTCGTAGATCGGCTGCATCCACGGGTTCAGCTTCTCCTCGATCGTGCCGGGGAGGTAGCCGATGTCGCGGCCGAGCGGGAACACCGGGCGCGACACGAGGAGCTTCGAGAACACCTGCTCCTCGGTCACCTTCTGCAGGCCCGCAGCGATCGCGAGCAGCGTCTTGCCGGTACCCGCCTTGCCGACGAGCGTGACGAGCTTGATGTCGTCGTTGAGCAAGAGGTCGAGCGCGAAGTGCTGCTCGCGGTTGCGCGGCTTGATGCCCCACACGCCCTCGCGCAGCTTCTTCACCGGCACTGCCTTGCCGGCGGTCTTGTCCCAGCGCGTGAGCGCCGACTTGCCGGCCTCGTCCTTGAGCGTGAGGAACTCGTTCGCGTGCAGGCCCGGCGCGTCGACGACGACCGCACCGCTCGCGTAGAACTCGTCGATCGTGCCGGCCGGCACGAGCAGCTCGCGGTTGCCCGGATAGAGCTCCTCGATCGAGACCTTCTCGGGCTCGTAGTCGGCGGTGAGCAGGCCGAGCACGTCGCCGCGGACGCGCATGTTGACGTCCTTGGTGACGAGGATCGTCGGCGTCGACGTGTCGCTGTCGCGGACCTCGAGCGCGATCTCGAGGATGCGCTGGTCCATCGACCGCGAGTCGTAGCTCGGGTTCTTGATCGGGCTCTTCGAGAGCGCGACGCGGACGGTGCCGCCGTTCTCGAGCTTCTGGGGCTGCGCGAGGCCGCCCGGCTTGCTGCGATGCTCGTCGAGCAGGCGCGCGATCTGGCGCGCGTTGCGACCGAGCTCCGACTGGTCCTTCTTGAACGTGTCGATCTCCTCGATCACGAAGATCGGGATCACGACGTTGTTATCGGCGAACGCATACAGCGCGCGCGCGTCGTGAAGCAGGACGTTCGTATCCAGGACGTAGTTCTTGACCGCCACGTATCGAGAGTCGAATTGGCCGCCGGGCGGTGTCAAACCTAACGGGTCGTAAACGGCGGCGCGCACCTACATGCGCGATCTCAGCTCGCTTGCTTGGCCTTGGCCGCCTGACACTCGGCCCAGGTCACGACGCGATTTCGACCGGTGTGCTTGGCGTGATAGAGCGACAGGTCAGCGCGCTCGATGAGCGTGGCGCGATCGCGGCCGTCGTCCGGGAACGCGGCGACACCGATCGACTCGGTGACCGACAGCGGGCCCTTCTCGGTATCGACGACGACCTTGCTGATCTCGATGCGGATGCGCTCGGCGACCGCCTTGGCCTGCGTGACGTCGATGTTGTCGAGGAGCACCGCGAACTCCTCGCCGCCGTAGCGAGCGGGAATGTCGATCTTGCGCGGGACTTCCTGCAGGACCTTCGCGACGCGACGCAGAACCTCGTCGCCGATCGGGTGGCCGTAGTTGTCGTTGACCTTCTTGAAGTGGTCGACGTCGCAGAGCAGCAGCGCGACCTTGTGGCCGTGGCGCTGCGCGCGCTGCAGGAGATCCTCGAAGCGCGCCTGGAACGTGCGATGGTTCGTCAGGCCGGTGAGGCCGTCGGTCGTCGCCATCGTCTCCATCTGCTTGTAGAGGTAGCCGTTCTGCAGCGAGACCGCGACCTGGTTCGCGATCACCGCGAGCATCTCGCGGACGTCCTTGCCGAAGCGCTTCTCGGCGCGCGCGACGAGCGTGAACGTGCCGATCGCCTCGTCGGCGGAGAGCAGCGGCAGCACCAGCAGCGACTTCGCGTCGTCGATCTTGATCTTGCGCGTGTAGATCGGCGCGGTGACCTCGCGAGGCTCGCCGCCCGCCGGCAGGTAGTGCCGGTTCTTGATGACCATCGACGCGAGGCCGGCGTTGTCCTTGAACTCGAAGCCGGCGAGCTTCGGATCGATGATGCCCTCGCCGCCCTCGCCGATCCGCACCGCGGCGATGCGGTGCTTCGCGCGATCCTTGTCGTAGAGCGCGATCGCGGCGGCGTCGTACTCGACGATCGCGGCGCACGCGTCGAACGCGGTCTCCATCACCTGCTCCGGCGTCAGCGCGCGGCCGAGCATCGCGGTCGCCTGATAGAACCGCTCGTGCTCGTACTTGCTGCGCTCGACGGCGCGGAACACCTGCTCGGCCTGGACGACGCGCAGCACCTGGCTGCCGGCATCGACGAGCAGGTCGCGATCGGACTCGGTGAACATCGAGTCGCGATCCGCGGCGAGGATGCCGCGCAGGTGCACGCCCTCGAGGATCGGCACCGCGACGAGCGCGACGCCCGCGCGACCGCTGTCGTAATAGGGCAGCTGGCCGGGCTTCGTCGCGCCGACGAGCAGCGGCTGGCGATCGCGCAGCACCGCGCCGAGCACGCCGGCACTGGGCAGGCGTGGACTTTCGGTGATGTCATCGGCGTCGGACACGACCTCGGTGAGCTTCACGCGCTCGCCGTCCGATTCTTCGACCCAGAGCAGCGCGACGGTGCGCGCGCCGAGCGAGCGCTTCAGCGTCGACAGCACCCAGCTCATCGCATCGCCGATCATGCCGACGCCGCCGATCGCGAGCAGGCGCTCCTCTTCGTCGCGCGAGCGAGGTGCACGGCTGCCCGGTCCAAGTGCGGCGGCGATCAGGCGATAGTCGCGCGCCGAGTCGCGCAGCGCGGTCAGCTCCTCGTCGAGGCGGCGCGCGCGGCGCTGGCGATAGCGCGTCGTCAGGCCGCGCAGCAGCACCGCATGGGCGGCGGCCGCGCCGGCGAGAAACAGGCCGTGAATGCCGGCCGTGACGATCGTGTCCTCGGTGATGCCGGTGCGAACGAGCAGCGCCGCCTCGAGGAACAGCGACGCGCCGACCGTCGCGAGCGCGCCCGGCCGTGCGAGCACCGTCATCGAGAACGCGACGAGCCCGTAGATCGCGGGATACGCCGGCGACTCGAGGCCGCCGGTCACCGCGATGACGACGTGCAAGCCGGCGACGAGCGCGAGGCACAGCTCGAGGTCCGCGAGATCCTGCGCGGCGGCGAGCCACAGCGACACGCGCTGCGCGCGCGCACTCGGCTCGGCGAACTGGGCGCGCCGGATCACCGCGATCACGACGAGCGCGGCCACGCACGTCGCGATCATCGCCTGCGGCAGCGGCATTGTCGCGGCGTACACCGACGCGCCATCGACGCCGCCGACCGCGACGACGACACACGCGAGCGCCGCGGCGACCGCGCCGACCGACACCTTGCCGGCACGGCGGAGCGCACGGCGCCAGCGCGCGGGCAGCGTGACGACGACGGGCCCGGTCGGCTGATTCTTGCGAGGCTGCACGACCGCGTCGGCGGCCTTGCGCATCGCGCCGCTGCGCGACGCCTCATCGATCCGCGCGCGCGGACCGGTCTCGAGATCGCGAGGCACGCGCGGCACGGCGACGCTCTCGCTCTTGCGCTTCACGCGCGGCACCGTCGCATCCTCTTCGGCCTTGATCGCGTGGGTCTCCTTCGTCCCCTCCGCGAAGTCGCCGCCCTTGTCCTTATCCTTGTCCTTGCCGCGCACGCGCCCGCTCTCGGGGATCGACGCCTTGCGCAGGCCGATCGGCGCGGAGTCGAGCATCGCGGCCTTCTTCGGCGCGGCTTCCTTCTTCGCGAACACCTCGGTGGTCGCGGCCTCGGCCTTGCTGGTGCGCACCGGCTTGCTCTCCGGCGCGCGCGACTTGCGGGGCACCGGGCCCGACTCGCGCGCGCTCACGGATTGCCTCGCCGCACGCGAAGCACGACCTCGTCGGGATAGACCATGCCGAGGTCGGCGCGCGCGCGATCCTCGATCGCACCGACGTCGGAGCGCAGTGCCTCGACCTCGCGATAGAGCGCCGCGTTCTTGGCCGCGAGCTCGCGCGCTTCGTCGCGCTGTTGCGCGAGCTCCTGCTCGAGCTTCTCGGCACGAGGGTCCTTCCGCAGCAGCTGGCCGGGCACGTAACCGATCGCGATCGCGACGACGACGGCCAGGCCGAACCGCATCATCCAGCGGCGCAGCGGAGGCGCCACGTGCATGTCGGCAAGGACCTTCACCTCCCCCGACGTTACGGATCACGAGTTGGGCGGGCCAACTTTTGGCGAAGCTCGGAGCCGATCTCTAACTGATCGTTTTCTGGTGGAGTTTCACCTCCCTATGTGTACTCTGCGCCCACATGAGGGGGACTCTTTGCGTTCTGGGGATCGCACTGGCCGGGTGCGGTGACGATCCCTCCACCACGATCACCTGTGGCACCGGTACAGAGGGCGCGCTGCCCCTGACGGTCACCGGCGAAGGCGGCGCGGATCTTCGCGGCGCGGCGATCGCGGCGGGTCCCGGCACGACGATCCCGGCCAACGTGTCGATCCAGTGTGCGGGCGATATCGTGCCGCCCGGCTACGTCGCGCTCGGCCCGGCCGTCACGTTCGGCGCCGATGGCACGTGGTCCGATCGGCCGTTCCTGTTGACGCTCCCCTACAAGGCCGCGCGCCTGCCCAAGAACGCCGAGCGCCGCCACGTGCGGATCGTCGCGCGCCGCGCCGGCCAGACCGAGTCGTTCTTCCCGCCGGTGTCCAACCGCACGCTCGACGACGCCGATGCCTACGCGTCGCGCGCGACGTTCAAGGCCGGCGAGCTGACGACGTATCAGATCGTCGCCGACGAAAAGGCGGGCGAGCCCGAGCAGCGCCAGTACGGCTGGAACGCGATCGTCGGCATCTCGATGGGCGGCAACGCCGCGATGTCGATCGGCCTTCGCCACCCGGAGAAGTTCGACATCATCGCGGACCTCGGCGGCGAGCCCGGACCGTCGATGGTCTATTCGCTCGGCATGGTCCGCGACTTCCTGTTCGGCGGGTTCTGCACCGCCGCAGACCAGGCGGCCGGCCGCGGCAACATCGGCCAGCTCTGCCCGAAGGTCTCGACCGCGAAGAACGATCAGTTCGAGATCCCCGCCGACTTCGAGCACATGATCACGCAGCAGGGCGATGGCGTCGGCCTGACGCTCAACCGCTCTCTCTATATGAAGGCGTCGCGCGACCTCGGCCGCGCGCTGTCGAACCCGGCGCTCTACAACCCGATGAACCCGTACGCGCCGCCGGGCGTCGACTTCTCGTTCTTCCAGACGCCGGCCGCCCAGCGCTGCGCGAACCCGATCGTGCTCGCGAACTTCTACGATCGCGAGTTCAACCCCGACGGTTCCAAGCCCGTCATCACGTTCTGCGACGGCGGCGACGGCCCGACGCTCGGCAACGCCGTGTTCGATCCCAACGTCGCGCAGACCGATCCGGCGGAGCTTTTGCTCGCGGTCGATCTCAATAACAACGGCAAGCGCGATCAGGGCGAGCCCGTGATCACGAACGCGTACGAGCCGTTCTCGGACGTCGGCACCGACGGGCTGCCCGACGCGATGGAGCCCGGCTACGACGCGACGACGAATCCCGATCCCAACGGCGACAACTATCACTCGCTGCGCAACCCTCGCGGCACCGAGAACAACGGCAAGCGCGAGGACGGTGAGGCATACGAGGATGTCGGGCTCGACGGTGTCGCGTCGACGTGCCAGGCACCGGCTACCGGTTGCTACGACTACGGCGAGGGCAACGGCACGTGGGACCTCTCGCCGAACGTCAAGCGCTGGTACGACAGCGATCTGATCGAGCGCCTGTCGTCGCTGACCGACGCGCAGCGCAAGCACGTGAGCCTGTGGTTCGACGCCGGCATCCGCGACTTCCTCAACAACTCCGTCTCGACGAACGCGGCGGTCGGCCAGGCGCTCGCACAGTGGGGCCTGCCGTTCGGCGTCTACGACAACTTCAACGCGCTCGACGGTGGCGAGAGCGAGCTCGCGTACGACTTCCTCGAGGTGCCGTGGCAGGACGTCCCGAAGAACGGCTACATGCGCTACGGCAACCCCGACGCGACCGCCGAGCAGATCAGCTCCGGCGATGGCCGCCACGTCGGTACCGGCAACCAGATCATCTATCGCGCGCAGACCGCGTTCGGCTGGATCAACCAGCGCTGGCCCGACGGCGACAAGGAGGACACCTACGACGGCGGCGAGATCCTCAAGGACCTTTCGTTCACGTCGCCGACGACCGGCCGCGTGAATCCGTTCTCGCTGTTCCTGCCGCCCGGCTACAACAAGCCGGAGAACGCGAACCGTCGCTACCCGGTCGTCTACTTCCTCCACGGCTACGGCCAGGAGCCGCGTGACCTCGTCGATCTGTCGAGCGTGTTCGCGCTCAACATGATCGCGACGAACCCGGTCGAGTCGAGGTTCCAGAAGTTCATCATCGTCTACGTCGACGGACGCTGCCGCCCGAACAAGGACGGCACGCCGGTCGATCCCGCAGGGGACCAGTGCGAGCGCGGCACGTTCTACATGGACGCACCGCTCGGCGGCATCGCGCGGATGGAGACGAACCTCCTCGATCTCATGGCGCACATCGACGCGACCTACCGGACGAAATCGCCGAGCGCGGCCGAGGTCACCGACTAGGAACAAACACGGCGGGCGTGCGCGTTGTGATCGCGTGCGCTCGATCCAACAGCTCGCCATCGCCACGCTGCTCGCGATCGCGATGACGATCGCACTCGCGCTGCTGTTCGGCGGCTGCGTCCCGGGACTCGAGCCGAACCCGCCGGAGGTCTCGTTCGACGTCCGGACCTACGAGGTCTCGTATCGAGACGCACGCGGGCCGTGCTTCGTGGCCGATGACGTGACGGTGCGCTGCTTCGGCCGCGGCGAGGTGCTCGCACACGACTTCACCGGCGATGGCCTCGTCGATCTCGCGATGTACCTCGACGAGCGCGATGGCTTTCGCCACACGTTCGCGTATCTCGACATCTACACGAACGACGGCACCCCGCTCGAGCGCGCGAAGCCTGTGCAGGCGAAGTGGAAGGAGGGCCACTGGGCGTGGATCGATCCAGCAACCTATCCCGGCCTACGCGCCGACAGATTCGTCGACTTCATGCGCGATCACGACTGATACAGTCGGCGCATGATCCGCCCCGCGGTCCCCGGCGACGAGCTCGCGGTCGCGCGCATCCACGTGCGTGCATGGCAGACCGGCTACCGGGGCCTGATTCCCGACGCGTACCTCGATAGCCTGCGCGCCGAGGATCGCGCCGCGCGCTACACGTTCGGCGTCCCGGGCGCGCCGATCACGGCGGTCGCGCTCGATGGTGACTCGATCATCGGCTTCGCGACGATCAAGGACGACGAGCTCGCCGCCCTGCACGTCGATCCGGATCTGTGGCGTCGCGGCATCGGCACGCGGCTGCTCGCGCACGCGCTGACCCAGCTCGCCTCGTCGGGCGTGAGCCGGGCATGGCTCCACGTTCTCACAGGCAATACTCGCGCGCGTGCGTTCTACGAGCGCGACGGCTGGCGCGTCAGCGGCGAGCCGAAGCGGGACGTCGTGTGGGGTGCGGAGATCGAAGAGGTACGCTACGAGCGCGCGATCGACGCGATCGCACGGTCGTGACACGGTCGCGCGGTCGGGCGCTCACATCGATGGTCGTTCGGCGAAGCGATGATGCCGTCCTGCACCTTCGGTCGGATGCAGCCGCGAGAGCATCACTGCTCCGATGACGCCGGCAATGCCGACGATCGCGTAGATGACGCGACTGGCGGTGCTGTTTTGCGCGTGCGTGCTTCCTCCGAAGATCGCGTTGACGAGATTCCAGTTGAAGAAGCCGATGAGGCCCCAGTTGATCGCGCCGATGATCGCGAGCGCGATGATGATCTTCGAGGAGACGTCCTCTTTCACTCTGGTGTCGGTAGCCATACGTAGGCGCTCGTGCATCGCGGATGCCGCGCGAAAAGCTGCGCTCTGAACGCGACCGTTGCGCTACGAGCACGCCCGTGATGGGATCTCCGTGATGCTGTTGCTCTGGTTGTCGCCGGTGGCGTTGTCTGTGGGGGTGGGCGTCGCGAAACAAAGCGCGCTCGATACCGGGTATTACCCGGAGATCGAAGACCTCTCTCCGACGGTCGAGGCCAGCCTCGGCTACCGATTCCCAGCGGTAGCGACCCTGCCCAGTGGCATGCCGGTGTCGGCCGCGGTCGGCATTCGCGCGGGCCTCAGCCGCTACACGACGCCCGAGAGCGGCGACCCGGATCTCGTCGTCGAGACATGGCATCGCGAGGTCCGCGCGCTCGACCTCGGCGCGATCTGCATCTTGCAGGTCGATCGATTCTCCGTCGCACCCTGGCTCGGTGCTCGCTTCGCGAACAGCCGCCTCGCGACCACCGCGCACGATCTCGCGCACGGCACCGACGAGACCTCGACGATGACGTTCGGGCGTCCGATCCTGTTGTCGGGCGGCGTCACCGTCGGTGCGGATCTATACGCGAGCGGCCCGCATCGGTTCACGCTGTTCCTCACCGCGCAGTTGACCTCGTCCTCCGATTTCGACGGCGATCTCGACGACTCACCCGACTATCGCTACAGCGCGATCACCGTCGGCGGCGCCTATCGGCTCTGAGCGCCGTCGCTACTGCGAGATCAGCGTCAGGCTGCCGGGGCCGCGAGCCCACACGCGATCGAACTGGTCGATCGTCAGATCGAGCACGACGTTCTCGGCAAGTCCTCGTCGGGTATCGACGCGCCGGACCTTCTTCCCGTCCCACGCCGCGATGCCGCGCTCGGTCGCCATCCAGAGCTGGCCGTTCTTCGTCGCGGCGACGTCGTTGATCTCGAACCTCAGCGCCGGCGGAAAGCCCCACTGCTTGCCGTCCCACACGCCCGCGCCCGCACCGGTCGCGACGACCACGCCACCTTCGGGCGCGATCGCGACCGCACGTGCGAGCTCGCTCCGCAGCCCATCGGCCTCGGTCCAGATCTTCACCTGACCATCCTCGAGCCGCGCGACGCCCTCGTTCGTCGCGAACCACGCCGTGTCACCGCGCACGTCCGCGTCGACGACGCCAACCGGAATCGGCAGCATCTTCTCCTTCGGCTCCTTCGGCGCCCTCTTGTCGCGCTCCGGCTGTCCCATCGCTGCCGCCGACGCCTCGGTGCGGTGATACGCGACCTTGCCGCTCGACGGCTCGATGATCGCGATGCCGTACGCACGCCGCTCCTCGCCGTCGCGATACCGCAACCCGACCCACAGCGAGCCGCTCTGTGCGAACCGCGTGAAGCTCACCTCGGGCGCATCGCCGGGCGTCGTCAGCGTCACCTTCGCGATCGGCGTCCACGTCATGCCGTCGATGCGCGACAGGTGGATCTCCTTCTCCTGCGGCGCACGATGCAGCGCGAAGATCGGTCCCGACGGATCGCGCGCGACAGCGAGCACGACGACATCCGGTCCACTCGCCGTGAACCGCTCGCCATTCCAGTGCCACGCTTGCCGCGCGCCCGTCGCGAGCCAGCAGTCCTGCGCTCTCGCACATGCGACGGTCAGTCCCGTCGCGTCCTCGAACATCTGTTTCCGCCGGAGCCAGTCGCGCGGATGCGCATCGCCATCGCGATAGCGCGCCGTCCCGAGATCGCGCGTACCGATCAGCAGCTGATCCTCCATCGCGCCGAGCGCCGTCGCGCCCGGCGGCACGACGAGGTTCGTCGGATCGATCACCCACTCGCTCGTGTTCGGTCCCGACAGCGGCACCAACCGCACGCCGTCGCGCGCGAGTGGCCGCACGAACGCATTCGTCGCGAGCTGGATCCGATAGATCCGCCCACTGCCCATGACCATCACGCTGTCGCCGCGCTTGGTCGCCGCGTCCCACTTGTACTCGGGCAGCGTGCGGTAGCTCGTCCAGCTCATCCCCTTGCCGATCGCGAGCCGCTCGCGTCCCTGCTCGTCGCCGCCGATCACCATCACGCGATCGCCAGGCGCCTCGACCAGGAGCCGCGGCTCCACCACATCGCAGCCCTGCCCCGATCCGATCCTCACCAGGTCGCCGCTCGGCGTGCGCGCCACGAGCCCGCCCGACTTCGTCCCGAGCGCGATCCACAGCCAACCCGCGTGGTCGCGCACGAGCGCGCGGATCGGATCCTTGATCGGCGTCGCGACCCAGCCGCCCTTCTCGCTCACGAAGAACAAACCCTTCGACGTCCCCAGCCACACCCCGCCCTCGGCCGCGGGCGCCAGACTCGCGACGCCCTCCTTCGCGATCGCCGCGTAGTCGATCCCGAGCGCCGCCGGCGGCGCCATCGTCTCCGAATACACCTCGACACCCGCGTCGTAGTGCCCCAGCCCGCCATCCGTCAAAATCCACATCCACTTCCGATCCGGATCCGTCGCAAGCGCCACGACGTGGTCGCCCGACAGCCCGTGATCGGCCGTCATCGTCATCACCGAGCCCTTCTCATCCCAGCGCTGAAGCGCATCCTCGGTCGCGACGAACAGGAATCGGCCCGCACTCCCCACCGTCTTCACCGGCGCGGGCTCGGTGAACACGCGAACGCGAACTTTCCCTCCCGACACGGGCGGCAACGGCGCAACGGGATCGGGCGGCGGACACGCGCTCACCAACGCAACCAATCCCAGGCCGAGCCAAAGCCGTCGCGTCACAGCCCGTCGACGGTATACGCTCCGCGCATGGCACGGCAACGACGAGGCGGAGGCTTCCGACCTCCCGAGCTGCGCGGCACGCTCGGCACTCTTCTCCGCACCACCCTCGCGCAGGCCGGCACCCTCCGCGACGCGATCGAGCGCGGTGCGCGCGAAGGTCGCCACCGTCTCGACGACGCGCTCGCCGGACGCCGCCGCACCGACGCGCTCGCCGAGCTCGGCGAGATCGTCCTCGATCTCATCCGGCGAGGTGAGATCGACCCCGCGGAGCTCCCCGAGGTCGCCGATGTCGTCGCTCATCTCGACGAGCTCGATGCCGGCGAGGCGCACGAGGAGCCGCCACCGGTCGCGTCCCACCGCAAGCGCTTCGATGCCCGCGGCCGCGACGACGAGGACGACGGCACCGTCTCCTCGTCGCGCACGTGGTCACCGCCCACCCCCCAGAAGCCAGCCGCCCGGGTCTGGCGCCCACCGGTCGACGAGCCCCCGCCCAGGCACCCTCGCCCGGCGGACGAGATCACGTCGCGG
>JABFXX010000682.1 GCA_013368795.1 Kofleriaceae bacterium | reverse complement strand
ACCGTGCTCGCCGCGATCCCACTCGGGCTGCTCGCGATGGCATCGGGCCCCGTCGTGGTTGTCGCGGTCGCGTCGATCCCGCTCGCGCTGCTCGCGACCGAGTCGAGCCCATTCGTGGTTGTCGCGGTCACGGTGATCCCGCTCGTGCTGCTCGCAACCGAGTCGAGCCCGTTCGCGGTTGTCGCGGTCGCATCGACCGCGCTCGCCGACTTCGTGTGCTCGACGCGAGACTTCTTCGCGCGCGTCCGCTTCGGCGCCGACGGTCGACGTTCGTCCGCACCTGCGACCACCGCGAGCGATCGCCGTGGACGTTTGTCCGAGGTCGGGACGACCGCGAGCTTCGACCGTCGACGTTCGTCCGTGCTCTCGACCGTCGCGAGCGCGGTCGCGCGCTGCTGCCTCACCATCGAAGCGCTCCTGTTTGAATGCAGATCGACATCGAAAAATCTCCTGGTCTGCGGGCGGATCTCTCCCGCTACGGCGACGGATCCCGTCGCAGTCGTCTCGTCCCGTGCTGTCCGGCCTTCTGCTACGCGGCGACCTTCGCCGCGATCACTCGATCAAATCGTTCGTGCTCAGCAGCGGATCGTTCCGTTGCCCTCGTCGGTGCCTTCGCGGCCCTTCGCCACGCTTTCGGACTCTGGGTCGACGGTGCGGCGCGCGAGGTCGCGCGTCACGGCCGAGGCGTTGGTCGGACGTGGGGCACAGCGCCGCCTCCCGCCGTCGACCTCGATATCGGACATCAATGCGTACCGCATGGCCGTTATCCCTTCGCTCCCTTGTCGAGCCGCACACCCCAGTGCAGCTTGTCGCGCATCACATCGAAGAAGCTCTGCTGCGACGTGAACATGACGAGCGGCCGCTTCGCCGCCGTCATCTCGACGCGATCGCCCGGCAAGAACGAATGCGCCCACTGACCGTCGACGGTGAGGATCACGCCGCGCGCTTCGGCGCCGAGCTCGAGCCGGACCACCGAGCTCGCGCTGACGGCGAGTGGACGGTTGGTCAGCGCATGCGCGCAGATCGGCGTCAGCGTCATCGCCTCGAGACCGGGCACGAGGATCGGTCCGCCGGCCGCCATGTTGTAGGCGGTCGAGCCCGTTGGCGTGGCGATGATGAGACCGTCGGCGCGATAGGCCGCGATCAGCTGGCTGTCGGCGTACGCGTTGACCTCGATCAGGCGCGCCATCGCGCCCTGATGAAGGACCGAGTCATTGAGCGCGAAGCGCACGACGGGATCGGCGCCCATGCGCGTGAACGTCACCTGGAGGCGCATCCGCTCGGCGCGGGGCAGCCGGCCCGCCAGCGCCGCGGCGAGCGCGGTCTTGGACTCGGCGGGTGCGAACATCGCGAGAAATCCGAGCTGACCGAGGTTGATCCCCAGGACGGGCTTTCCCTGATCGGCAACAAGCCGAGAAGCGCGCAGCATGGTGCCGTCGCCTCCGAGCACGACGGCGAGATCTACCGCCTCGCCGAGCTGTTCCTCCGGGACGATCTCGCTGCCGTGGGGCGCGATCTGGTCCTCGGTGGGGACGACCGGGATATGTCCCTGATCTCGCAACCATGGGACGAGCTCCTCGAGCAGGACCCCGGCTTCGGTCTTGTCTGGCTTCAGAATGAACCCGACGCGCACAGGTTGTTGGTACCACACAACCATGACACTGAACGAATTCCCAGGTTATGGTTGGGGCCGTCGGCACCGCGAGCGGCGTGCCGGCCGGGGTCGGGCAAGCAACGGCGTCTTGACACCCGTTTCGCAACCTTGTAGACGATCCGCTCCTTTAGGACGGCACTGCAAAATGATGACGCAAAAGAGCTTCTGGCTCACCAAAGAGGCTGGCGAGGCGCAGCGCGAGTGGTTTGTGGTCGACGCGACTGGTCAGACTCTCGGTCGGCTCGCGTCCCGGATCGCGATGGTTCTTCGTGGCAAGCACAAGGCCACGTACACGCCGAACGTCGACATGGGCGACTTCGTGATCGTGCTCAATGCGGGTGGCGTTCGCCTCACCGGCACGAAGCCCGACAAGAAGCTCTACCACCACCACACGCTGTACCCGGGCGGTCTCAAGACGCGGCTCGCGAAGGACGTCCTCGCGGATGATCCCGAGCGCGCGATTCGCGAGGCTGTGTGGGGCATGATGCCGAAGGGCCCGCTCGGCCGTCGCATCATCAAGAAGCTCAAGATCTACAAGGGCGCCGAGCACGAGCACACGGCGCAGCAGCCCCGCGTTCTCGAGATCAAGAACTAGCCAGGTACCGACATGACGCAGACGACGCAGAAGACGTACGCAACGGGCCGCCGCAAGACCGCGATCGCGCGCGTGTGGCTCACCGCCGGTGACGGCAAGTTCACGATCAACGCTCGCAGCGACGAGGATTACTTCTCGCGCCCGACCGCGCGCATGGTCATCCGCCAGGCGCTCGAAGAGGTCGCGCTGCTCGACAAGTACGACGTCCACGCGACGGTCGTCGGCGGCGGCATCGCCTCGCAGGCTGGCGCCATCCGCCACGGCATCACGCGTGCGCTGATGAAGACCGACAGCGAGCTTCGCCCGAAGCTCAAGGCCGCCGGTTACGTCACGCGTGACCCGCGCAAGAAGGAGCGTAAGAAGTACGGCCAGAAGGCCGCTCGCGCTCGCTTCCAGTTCAGCAAGCGCTAATCGCTGCCGTCCGCGCTTTCATAAGCGCGCGCTGCCGACCCTCGCCGACGCAACCGGCGGGGGTCTTCGCCGTTTCGGCGCGCTCGGCGCCAACACCTACATTGGACCTCCCTCGGGCGATGCTTGACGGGAGAAGCCCGCAGGCGTCACGCTTGTACGAGCGTGGGGACACTCGCCTCTGCCGTGGGCAGACAGCTTGGCCGCTACCAGCTCGTCAAGCACCTGGCGAGTGGCGGCATGGCGGAGGTATTGCTCGCGCGCGTCGCCGGCATCGAGGGATTCCAGCGCCACGTCGTCATCAAGCGCATCCGTCCCGGTCAGGCGCAGGATCGCGAGTTCGTGCAGATGTTCCTCAACGAGGCACGTCTCGCCGCCCAGCTCCACCACGCCAACATCGTCCAGGTCCACGACATCGGCCAGGAGGGCGACGAGTACTTCTTCGCGATGGAGTACGTCCACGGCGAGGATCTCCGCCTCCTCCTCCAGCAGCTCGCGCGCACGAAGTCTCAGCTGCCGCTGCAGCACGTCGTCTCGATCGTCTCCGCCGCGGCCAACGCGCTCCATCACGCGCACGAGCAGCGCGGCGCCGATCGCAAGCCGCTCGGCATCGTCCACCGCGACGTCACGCCCGCGAACATCCTCGTCGGCTACGACGGCAACATCAAGGTCGTCGACTTCGGCATCGCGAAGGCGATCGCGCGCTCGACGATCGAGACGCAGGCCGGCACGCTCAAGGGCAAGGCCTCGTACATGTCACCCGAGCAGTGCGGCGGCGCCGACGTCGATCGGCGCAGCGACGTGTTCGCGCTCGGCATCGTGCTCTACGAGCTCGTCACGACGCGCCGCCTGTTCAAGGCAGCGAACGACTTCCTGACGATGAGCTCGATCGTCTCGGGCAAGGTGCCGCCACCGCGCACGCACCGTCCCGATCTCCCGTCGTCGCTCGAGGCGATCATCCTCAAGGCGCTCGCACTGCGCCCCGAGGATCGTTTCCAGACCGCCGACGACATGCGCGAGGCACTCGAGGACTTCGCGTCGATGCAGGGTCTGCGCACGTCGACGAGCCAGCTCGCCGCGTACATGAAGCAGACGTTCGGCGAGAAGCCCGAGCCGTGGCTCGTCGAGGACGACGACGTCGAGGTCGAGCTCACCGTCGACTTCGATGGCTCGGCGAGCGGCCTCGCGCCTGCGCCGCAGGCGGCGATCGACGCGATGACTGTCCCCGATCGCTTCGATCGGCGCAGCTCGCCGATCATGAAGGCGCGGACGCGCGCGGCCTCCGAGCTGCCACCGTCGACGCCGGCCCGAGGCGTGCCTTCGCAGGACGCGCGCGCCACTGCGCCGTCGCAGGCGGTCGACGCGCACGCCGAGGTGCCGACGAAGCGCCCGCTGCCCGGCGCCGCTCCGGTCGCCAAGCCGAAGACGCAGCAGATTCCGATCATGCCGGTGGCCGGCTTCGACAAGTCAAAGGGCGTGCGCCGTCCCGAGGTCGCGCCGGCGCCGGTCGCGCCGCGTCGCAAGCCGATCACCGTGCAGATTCCCGTCGCGAACCAGGCGGCGGGCATTCAGGCGTCGCCGAC